>NZ_JBVJLD010000042.1:0-76791 GCF_055584905.1 Kitasatospora sp. NPDC088742
GGTGAGGCCGGGGATGTCAACATATCTGGCGTTGACTTTTGGCACGCTGTTGAGTTCTCAAGGAACGGTCACTTCCTTCAGGCCGCCTTCCAGCGAGCCCTCCGGGCGCTTCGTTCGTTCCACCAGCTTAGCAGATCCGTTTACTAGGTTTTCACCAAGTTTTTGCGGTTCCGACATCTGGTGTTCATCACCGTCTTGCGGCGACTCGACAAACCATAGCCCTTCCGCGACGGAGTGCCTAATCGAGCCGCGCCCCCGGTCACCCGTTCGGCCCGTCGCCCGCTGTTCACACCCCTCTATGCACCCCGATCGGCGCGATCGTCCAGGCTCACCCGCATGGCGTAGAGTTCGGCGCATCGACCAAGAGGACTAGACCACTTGAAGCCACTGAGGCCCCTGCCAGCAGGGGTGGCGGGTGGCACCGAGTGCAGTTGTGCGCCGGCCGGGCGGGATCGCCACCCGCGAACCGCTCTGGACGGCGCTTGCGAAATGTCCGAACTTGGCATGATTTAGGCTTCAGAACGATCACACCGTCGCTGCCCGCGGCGGCTCGCTGTGCCGCGTCTCTGGGAGGACCCCACCATGACCACTGTGACCTCGCCGCTGGCCGGTCGTGCCGTCGGGCTCGCGAACGTGCCCGACCCCGTCTTCGCCGGGGCGATGGTGGGCCCCGGCACCGCCATCGACCCGGTCCGGGAGGTCACCGAGGCGGTGGCTCCGGTGGACGGGGTCGTCGTGTCGATGCACCCGCACGCCTTCGTAGTGGTGGACGCGGACGGGCACGGGGTACTGACCCACCTGGGGATCGACACCGTGCAGCTCAACGGCGAGGGCTTCGAGCTGCTGGTGAACAAGGGCGACACCGTCACCCGCGGGCAGGCGGTCATCCGCTGGAACCCGGCCGAGGTCGAGAAGGCCGGCAAGTCGCCGATCTCCCCGATCGTGGCGCTGGAGGCCGCGCCGGACGCGCTGGCCGGGGTGGCCGAGACCGGGGACGTCGCCGGTGGCGACGCGCTCTTCATCTGGAACTAGCTCCACCGAGAACCCGTAAGACCGCCGCGCCGTCCCACTTCCCCGACCGAGGGTGGGGCGGCCGGCAAGTACCCGGCCCGGCCGTGACCCCACGTCCGGACGGCGGGCCCGCACCCGGGTGAAAGGAACCCACTCATGGAACAGGCGCTGCGAGGCGTAGGTGTCAGCCACGGTGTCGCGATCGGCCAGGTCCGGCACATGGGCACGGCCGTGCTGGAGCCCCCGGCCACCCAGATCCCGACCGAGGACGCACCCCGCGAGCAGGCCCGTGCCCAGGCGGCCGTGGACGCCGTCGCGGCGGACCTGATCGCCCGCGGCAACCTGGCCGGCGGTGAGGCCCAGGCTGTGCTGGAGGCCCAGGCGCTGATGGCGCAGGACCCCGAGCTGATGGCCGACGTGAACCGGCGGATCGCGGTCGGCAGCAGTGCCGAGCGCGGCGTGTACGACGCCTTCGCCGCGTACCGGGCGCTGCTGGCGGCGGCCGGGGAGTACCTGGCGGGCCGGGTGGCCGACCTGGACGACGTGCGGAACCGGATCGTGGCGCGGCTGCTCGGCGTGCCGATGCCGGGCGTGCCGGACAGCGACGAGCCGTACGTGCTGTTCGCCCGGGACCTGGCGCCGGCCGACACCGCGCTGCTGGACCCGACGCTGGTGCTCGGCTTCGTGACCGAGGAGGGCGGGCCGACCAGCCACAGCGCCATCCTGGCGCGGGCCATGGGCGTGCCGGCCGTGGTCGCACTGGCCGGGGCGACCGAGCTGCCGGAGGGCGTGTTCGCCGCGGTGGACGGGTCCACGGGTGAGGTGTTGATCAACCCGAGCGAGGAGAAGCAGGCCGAGCTGCGGGCGCTGGCCGCCGAACGCAAGGCCGCGCTGGCCTCCTCCTCCGGCCCGGGGCAGACCTCGGACGGGCACAAGGTGCCACTGCTGGCCAACATCGGCGGTCCGGGTGACCTGCCGGCCGCGCTGGAGGCGGGCGCCGAGGGCATCGGGCTGTTCCGCACCGAGTTCCTCTTCCTCGACGACTCGGCGAAGGCGCCGAGCGAGGAGAAGCAGGTCGAGGCGTACCGCAAGGTGCTGGAGGCCTTCCCGGAGGGCCGGGTGGTGGTCAGGGCGCTGGACGCCGGTGCGGACAAGCCGCTGGACTTCCTGACCCCGGCGGACGAGCCGAACCCGGCGCTGGGTGTGCGCGGGCTGCGCACCCTGCTGGAGAACCCCGAGGTGATGCGGACTCAGCTGCGCGCACTGGCCCGGGCCGCCGAGGGTCTGCCGGTGTACCTCGAGGTGATGGCCCCGATGGTGGCGGACCGGACGGACGCCAAGGCGTTCGCCGAGGCGTGCCGCGAGGCGGGGCTGAAGGCGAAGTTCGGCGCGATGGTGGAGATCCCGTCGGCCGCGCTGCGGGCCCGCTCGATCCTCCAGGAGGTCGAGTTCCTCTCGCTGGGGACCAACGACCTGGCCCAGTACACCTTCGCGGCGGACCGTCAGGTCGGCGCGCTGGCCCGGCTGCAGGACCCGTGGCAGCCGGCGCTGCTCGATCTGGTCGCGCTTTCGGCGGACGCGGCCAAGGCGGAGGGCAAGAGCTGCGGTGTCTGCGGCGAGGCGGCCTCCGACCCGCTGCTGGCCTGTGTGCTCACCGGTCTCGGCGTGACCAGCCTGTCGATGGGTTCGGCGTCCATCCCGTACGTGCGGTCGACGCTGGCGAAGTACACGCTGGCGCAGTGTCAGCGGGCGGCCGTGGCGGCCCGCGCGGCGGACTCGGCCGAGGAGGCCAAGGCGGCGGCGCAGCAGGTGCTGTCCGGCGAGTAGGGCCGAACGGCGAAGGAGCGGTGCTCTCCCCGTGGGGGTGGAGAGCACCGCTCCTTCGCGTCCGCTGACGGCGGGTCAGCCGCGGCGGGCGCGGCCGAGGTGTTCGAAGAAGCGCAGGTGGTCGAGGTTGTCGACGGAGCCGGGGTTGACGGCCTGGTCGAGGGGGGTGCCGGCCAGGAGGCGCTTGACCGGGACCTCGATGCGCTTGCCGGTGAGGGTGTGGGGCAGGCCCTCGACCGCGATGACCTCGTCGGGGACGTGACGGGGCGACAGTTCGGTGCGCAGCGAGGTGCGGATGCGGCCGGTCAGGGTTTCGTCGAGCTCCGCGCCGGGGGCGAGGACGACGAAGAGGGGCATCCAGTAGCCGCCGTTCTCCTCCTCCAGGCCGATCACCAGGGACTCGCGGATCTCGGGGAGGCGCTCGACCACCTCGTAGATGTCCGAGGAGCCCATCCGGACGCCCTGGCGGTTGAGGGTGGAGTCGGAGCGGCCGTGGATGACCACGGTGCCGCGGGAGGTGGCGGTGATCCAGTCGCCGTGGCGCCAGATGCCGGGGTAGGTGTCGAAGTAGCTGTCGTGGTAGCGGCGGCCGTCCTCGTCGCCCCAGAAGCCGACCGGCATGGACGGGATGGGCTTGGTGACGACCAGTTCGCCGACCGCGTCGGTGAGCGGCTTGCCCTGGACGTCCCAGGCCTGGACGTCGGCGCCGAGGCAGGGGGCCTGGATCTCGCCGAGGTACACGGGGAGGGTGGGGACGCCGCCGACGAAGCAGGAGCAGACGTCGGTGCCGCCGCTGACGGAGGCGAGCCAGACGTCGGCCTTGACCTCGTCGTAGATCCACTGGAAGCCGTCGGGCGGCAGCGGCGAGCCGGTGGTGCCGAGGCAGCGGACGGCGGAGAGGTCGAGGTCGCGGCCGGGGTGCAGCTCGGCCTTGCGGCTGGCGATCACGTAGGCGGCGGAGGTGCCGAGCACGGTGGCGCCGGTACGGGCGGCGACGGACCAGAAGGCACCGGTGTCGGGGTGGCCGGGGCTGCCGTCGTAGGTGACCACCGTCGAGCCGACCAGCAGGCCGGCGACGAGGAAGTTCCACATCATCCAGCCGGTGGAGGTGTACCAGAGGAAGCGGTCCTCGGGGCCGAGGTCCAAGTGGAGGCCGGCCTGCTTGAGGTGCTCGACCAGGATGCCGCCCTGGCCCTGGACGATCGCCTTCGGGAGGCCGGTGGTGCCGGAGGAGTAGAGCACCCAGAGCGGGTGGTCGAAGGGCACCTGCTCGAAGACCGGCTCGGCCTGACCGGCCGTCAGCTCGTCCCAGGAGAGGGCGCCTTCGGGGGCGGGGGTGCCGAGCAGCGGGACGTGCACGACCGTGTGCAGCGAGGGCAGTTCGCGGCGGAGCTCGGCGACCACCTCGGAGCGGTCGTGGTCCTTGCCGCCGTAGTGGTAGCCGTCGACGGTGATCAGGGCGACGGGGGCGAGCTGCTGGAAGCGGTCGAGCACGCTGCGGGCGCCGAAGTCGGGGGCGCAGCTGGTCCAGACGGCGCCGACGGCTGCGCTGGCGAGCAGGGCCACGATCGCCTGCGGGACGTTGGGCAGGTAGCCGGCGACCCGGTCGCCGGGGGCGATGCCGCGCTCGCGCAGGGCGGCGGCGAGGGCGGCGACCTGGCGGCGGAGCTCGGCCCAGCTGACCGGGACGGGCTCGGTGGTCTTCTCGTCCAGGTGCAGGATGGCGGGCCTGTCGGCGTTCTCGGCGGCCTCGCCGTGGCGCAGCACGTGCTCGGCGTAGTTCAGCCGGGCGCCGGGGAACCACTCGGCGCCGGGCATCGCGGCGGAGCCGAGGACGGCGGTGGGCGGGGTGGAGAAGCGGACGTCGTACCACTCGGTGACGGCCCGCCAGAACCGGGACAGGTCCTCGGTGGACCAGGCGTGCAGCGCGGCGTACCGGGCGGCGGCCTCATCGTCGCCGGTTGCGGGGGCGAGCGGGGCGGCGGGGGCGCCGTGGTGCTCGGCGGCCCAGGCCTGGAAGGCGACGATCTGGGTGGCGGCGGCGCGAGCGGGGTCGGGCCGCCAGAGGGGCTGGTCCTGGTGTGGGGTGCTCACGGTGGTGTACTCCCGGCCGGGCAGGGGACGGAACGCCTCGTTGCGGCCGTCCGAGGGTCGCTGACGGCTGGACTCTGCCACGTGATCGTGATCGGCGCCAGGGTGTCCCGGAGCCTTCGCCACCTCGGTGATTCTCGGTCACCGGGCCTGGTCGGAGGCCTGGGCCTAGCATCGGGGTATGGGAGAGCGAACTTTCGCGCCCTACGCGCCGCAGCTCCTCCTGGAGACCGACGGCGACTCGCAGGTGATGAGCCCGGGTCGCGAGTACCACGTCGGGCGTGATCCCGCCGGGGAGGTCGTGTTCAGCGATCCCCGGGTGTCCTGGCATCACGCGGTACTCCACGTGGACGGCGACCACTGGGCGCTCGACGACACCGGCTCGACCAACGGGACCTGGGTTTCCGGGGAACGGGTGAGCCACCTGGATCTGACGCCGGGCAGCACGCTGCGCTTCGGCAGCGCGCAGGACGGCCCGTACGCGACCCTGGCACCACTGCCGGAGCCCACCAGAACGGTGCGGGCCCCGTCGGCGCTGACCAGGATCACCGGCTCCTACCGGCCGCCCACCAGGGTGCAGCGGCTGCCGGACCGGGTGGTGCGGATCGGCCGGGCCGAGGACAACGACCTGGTGCTGGACGACCTCTCGGTCTCCCGGCACCACGCCGAGCTGCGGGCGAGACCCGACGGCCGGTACGAGATCGCCGACGTGGGCAGCCACAACGGGACCTTCCTGAACGGCTCGCCGGTGACGGTGGCGCTGGTCGGTCCGGAGGACCTGGTCGGGATCGGGCACTCCGTGTTCTGCCTGGTCGGGGACGAGCTGCAGGAGTTCGCCGACACCGGGGACGTGGACCTGGACGTGGACGGGCTGGTGGTGGAGGTCGCGGGCGGGCGGCGGCTGCTGGACGGGGTGACCTTCCCGGTCGGGCAGAAGTGCCTGCTGGCGGTGGCCGGGCCGAGCGGGGCGGGCAAGTCCACCCTGCTGAACGCGCTGACCGGGCTCCGCCCGGCCGACCAGGGCTCGGTCCGCTACGACGGCCGTGACCTGTACCGGGACTACGCGGAGCTGCGCCGCCGGATCGGGCTGGTGCCGCAGGACGACATCCTGCACACCCAGCTGACGGTGCGTCGGGCGCTGCGCTACGCGGCCGAGTTGAGGTTCTCCGGGGACACCACGCCCGAGGAGCGGGCCGCCCGGGTGGAGCAGGTGATCGGCGAGCTGGGGCTGGTGCAGCGGGCCGACCAGGTGATCTCCAGCCTGTCGGGCGGGCAGCGCAAGCGGGTGAGCGTGGCGCTGGAGCTGCTGACCAAGCCTTCGCTGCTCTTCCTGGACGAGCCGACCTCGGGCCTGGACCCGGGGATGGACCGCTCGGTGATGCAGATGCTGCGCGGGCTGGCGGACGACGGCCGGACGGTGGTGGTGGTCACCCACAGCGTGCTGAGCCTGGACCTGTGCGACCGGCTGCTGCTGCTCGCGCCGGGCGGGAAGATCGCGTACTACGGGCCGCCCGGGGAGGCGCTGGGCTACTTCGGCTTCGAGCAGTGGCCGCAGGCCTTCGAGGCCTTCGAGGAGGACCGGGCCCGGGACTGGGCGGGTCAGTACCTCGGCTCGGACGAGCACCGCCGGTACATCGCGGACACCATGGGGCGCCCGGTGCGGCCGGCCGTCCAGGCCGCGGTGCCCTCGCCCGCGCCGCCGCCGCAGGGCTGGTGGTCGCAGCTGGGGACGCTGGTGCGCCGGTACGCGAACGCGCTGACGGCGGACCGGACCTTCCTGGCGGTGATGATCGCGCTGCCGTTCGTGATGGGCGCGATGGCCCGGGCGCTGGCGGGCAGCAAGCTGGGGCCGGACACGGCGCTGAACGGGCTGCTGATCCTCTGCGTGGGCGGCGTGCTGACGGGTGCGGCCAACGCCGTGCGCGAGCTGGTGAAGGAGCGTTCGATCTACCAGCGGGAGCGCGCCGTCGGGCTCTCCAGATCGGCGTACCTCTGGTCGAAGATCGTGGTGCTGGGGACGATCACGGTGGTCCAGGCGGTGGTGCTGACGCTGGTCGGCCTGGCCGGGGTGAAGCTGAGACCGCAGGGCGGCGGCGGGGTGCTGATGCCGCCGCTGGTGGAGATCACGCTGGCGGTGGCGATGCTCTCCTTCACCGCGATGATGCTCGGCCTGGTGGTCTCCGCCGTGGTGAAGAAGGAGGAGGTGACCATGCCGCTGCTGGTGCTGCTGGCGATCGTGCAGGTGGTGTTCTGCGGGGCGCTGCTCCAGCTGAACGGGGTGCCGGTGCTCAACCAGCTCTCCTGGCTGGTGCCCTCCCGCTGGGCGCTGGCCGCGATGGCCGCCACGGTGGACCTGCGGCAGGCGGTGCCGGGCGAGCTGACGGAGGATCCGCTGTTCCGCCATCAGCTGTCGACCTGGCTGGTCGACATGGGTGTGCTGGCCGGGCTGTCCGTGCTGTTCGGCGTACTGGTGCTCAGGCTGCTGCGGCGGCAGGAGCCGGCCGTGATGCGCGGGTAGGGCGGGCACGGTGGAGGGCTTCCGCAGCACCCACGTGGTGCCCGAGGGCGGGCTGCCCAGCTGGGAGGGGCCCGACCCCTCCCGGCCCACGGCGCGGCTGGACGCCCTACTGCCGGTGATGCTGGCGGGCACCAGCGGGGACTGGGCCCGGGTGGTCTGCTCCAACGGCTGGACCTGCTGGGTGGACGGCCGCCTGCTGGTGGCCCTCCCCCAGCGCCCGCCGGCGGCCGGGCTGCCCACGGCCACCGACGCCGACCCTCGGCCGCTGCTGGCCGAGCTGGAGGCGGCGATCGCCCGGTACCGGGAGCTGCTGGACCTGTACGCGGACGGGCGGCTGGACCTGGAGGGCTTCCGGGCCCGGACGGCCGGGCTGCGGGTCGGCGCGGTGCTGGACGGGCCCTCCGTCTGGCTGCTGGACCTGGAGCGGGGGCGCTGGTCGTACTGCCAGGCGGCGCAGCTGCAGCCGTTCGCCACCGTGGAGCCGGCCGAGGGCGGGGCGGGGCGGGCGGCGAAGGCGTGAACGGGGTGACGCAGGCCGACCTGACCGGGCAGCAGCTCGGCGGGTACCGGCTGGAGAAGATCATCGGGCGGGGCGGGATGGCGGTGGTCTACCGGGCCGAGGACCTGCGGCTGGGGCGGACGGTGGCGGTCAAGCTGCTGGCGCCCGAGCTGGCCCGCAACGATGTGTTCCGCGAGCGCTTCGCCCGCGAGTCGCGGGCCGCGGCCGCGATCGACCACCCGCACATCGTCCCGGTGTACGAGGCCGGGGAGTCGGACGGGGTGCTGTACATCGCGATGCGCTACGTGCGGGGCCGCGACCTGCGGGCGCTGCTGGACCGTCAGGGGCCGCTCACCGTGCGGCAGGCGGTGCGGATCACCGCGCAGGTGGCCTCGGCGCTGGACGCCGCGCACGCGCACCAGCTGGTGCACCGGGACGTGAAGCCGGGCAACGTGCTGGTGGCGGAGGGCACCGACAGCGACCACCCCGAGCACGTCTACCTGACCGACTTCGGACTGACCAAGAAGTCGCTCTCGCTGACCGGGCTGACCACGGTGGGGCAGTTCGTGGGGACGCTGGACTACGTGGCGCCGGAGCAGATCTCCGGGCGGCCGGTGGACGGGCGGTGCGACATCTACAGCCTCGGGTGCGTGGTGTACGAGGAACTGACGGGGGCTCCGCCGTTCCGACGGGAGGACGACCTGGCGCTGCTCTGGGCGCACCTGCACGACGAGGCGCCCTCGCTGAGCGAGCTGCGACCGGACCTGCCGGCGGGGCTGGACGAGGTGCTGGGGCGGGCGCTGGCGAAGACGCCGGAGGAGCGGTTCGGGAGCTGCCTGGAGTTCGTGGCGGCGCTGCGGGCGGTGGACGCCGGGGCGCCGGTGGCCGCTCCTGCCGGGCCGTCCCCGACGGAGGTGGTGCCGGTGGTGGAGGAGCTGCCGGTGCCGCCCGCGTGGGCGTGGCCGGTGTTCGTCCGGGAGGGGTGACGTCCGGGAGGGGTGACGGGCCGTCAGGCTCGGGAGCGGCGGCGGGCGGCCAGGCCGCCGAGCAGGCCCGCGATGGCGCCCCAGAGGGCGGCGAGCGGGACGGTGCGCAGCAGGTCCGGGGTGAGGGAGACGCCGCCGCCGGCCGCGTCGAAGCCCAGGAGCGAGAGGCCGAGGGCGGCGGAGATCCGGGTGACCAGGCCGAGCAGGAGGACGGCCACGGCGAGGGCGGCGGCGAGGTGTGCCGCGTACTGCCAGAGGCGGGTCCCGGGTGTGGTGCGGCGGGCCGCGCCGTAGCCGGTGAGCAGGATCGTCACGGCGGCGAGGGCGGCCAGCAGCCAGGCGCGGCCGTCCTGGGCGGCGAGGGAGTTCAGGTCGAGGGTGGCCTCCTGGCCGGACGGGACGCGGAGCACCTCGGCGAGGGCGGGCGGCATGGGCAGGCCGATGTCGTTGGGGGCCGAGCCGTGCCAGGAGCCGCCGAGGCCGATGCCCAGGGCCATCCAGGCGAGGTTGGGCAGGGCGAGCAGGAGGACGGCGAAGGTGGTGCGGGGGTGGCCGTCGACGGCGGCCGTGACCAGGCCGGCCAGCGCGGCGAGGGCGACGTAGAGCAGCAGGAGGGTCAGTACGGCGTGGGCGGCGGGCTGGACGGCGGAGCGGTGGCGCAGGAGGGCCGGCGGCAGGGGCGCGCGGCGGGAGGCCAGCAGGGTGAGGAGGAGGACGCCGGCCAGCCAGAGCAGGCCGATGCCGAGGGTGGGGAGCAGGGCGGTGCGGAAGCCGACCGCGGGAGCCGCGCCGAACGCGGCGCCGAGGTCGTCGAGGAGCGGGTCCCCGGTGGGGACGGTGAAGCTGTGCTCGGCGGGGAGCCGGAGCAGGGCGAGCAGGACCAGCCAGAACAGGGCGGTGCGGCCCGCTCTGACGGCGAGTTCGGCGGGGGTGACGACGGCGCGCAGGCGGAGTGGGCGGAGGAAGAGCCAGGCGGTGGCCAGGGCACCGAGGAGGGTGACGGAGAGCGGCATGGCCTCTAGCCCGCCCTGGGCCTCGGCGACGAAGGCCGCCGTGCCGTTGAGCTCGACGGGGACACCGAGGGCCATCAGCACGGTGGCGGCCACCACGGAGGGGAAGGCGCCTTCGGGGAGGGCGTCGGCTCCGGCCGGCCAGAGGCCTAGGGCGGCGAGGGCGGCCATCAGGAGCAACGGCACGACGGCGGTGAGCGCGGCGTCCGCCCAGGGGCGGAGGCGGTGTGCGGCGGGGCTCGGCGGACCGGGCTCGGGTGACATGGCGGCTCCCGACGGGCGGGGACTCCGGACCGTTCCAGCTTCGGCCACCGGGAAGGCCTCGGCGAGCCGCGCGGGCCGGGCGGAAAAGCCGTTGCGGATCCGACAGGCGGACTGTGAAGGTCGCTCGGACGGAAGGGGCGGCAGTGGCACTGGTCGGGAAGCGCTCGCGAAGCATCGTGGTGGACGGGGTCGAGTACCGCTGGCGGGTCCGTCACAAGCCGACGTACTGCCAGGGCAACGGCTGGTCGCCGCTGACCTTCGCGGTCGAGGACGCGACGGCCCGGGGCGTCGTGCTGGTGGTGGAGACCGATCGCTCGCACCCCGGGAGCTGGACCGGCGAGCCTCCCGTGGCGGTCCTTCCGGCGGAGGTGGCACCGGCTGTCCGGGCCGCGCTCGCGGCAGGGTGGACTCCGCTCATACCGGGGATCCCGTTCCGGCTGGAGCTCTCGGCGCTGCGGAGCTAGTGCCGTGCCCGTCATCCGGGCGGCGGCGGTCGGCGAGACGTGCGGGACGGGCGGGTCGAGAATGAGCGGCGGGGGATTCCAGCCGTTGGAGGCAGGTCGTGAACTCCCACCCCCCGTCCGAGCCCACCGGTCCGTACTCGAAGCCGCCTTCGGGCGGCGGGGGCGGGCCCTCGCCGACCGAGCCCGCGATGCCGCAGCCCTCGGGCGGGTCGGTGGAGCCGCCGAGCGGGCCGGCGTCCGGGCCGTCCTCCGGTGGGGTGGTGTCGGGGCCGCCGTCCGGGCCGCTGTCGGGGCCGAACGGGGGGCCGCCGGCGGCGGGTGACGGTGCGTCAGGGGGTGAGCCGCCCGGGCGGCGGCTGGTGCCCGCCGGGGGCGGCGACGGGGGTCGGCCGCGGCCGTGGTGGCGGGGGCCGAAGGGGTTGGCCGTGGTGGCCGTGGCGGCGGGGGCCGCGGTGCTGACGGTGGTGCTGACCAACGGGGGCGGTGGCAAGGGCACCAAGACCGAGGCCATGCAGCAGGTGGCGTTGCAGCCGGTGGCGGCGTCGGGGCCGGATCCGTTCACCGGGTCGGTGGCGGTGGTGGCGATGTCGGAGAGTGCGACGGCCTCCGGGGCGGCGAGTGCCTCGGGGTCGGCGACGGGCCGGACGGTGACGGGTTCGGACCCGGGGCTGTACGGGGGCAGCCGGCAGACGGCCAGCTGTGACGTGCCGAAGCTGTCGGCCTTCCTGACGGCCGATCAGGCCAAGGGCCGAGCCTGGGCCGGGGTGCTGGGCATCGACCCGTCCACCATCGACGCCTACCTGCGCTCGCTGACCCCGGTGGTGCTCCGTTCGGACACCCGGGTGACCAACCACGGCTTCGCGGGTGGCGTGGCCACCCCGTACCAGTCGGTGCTGCAGAGCGGAACGGCGGTGCTGATCGACGGGCGCGGGCTGCCCCGGGTGCGGTGCGCCTGCGGCAATCCGCTGCTGCCGCCGGCCGCGCTGGTGACGCCGCCCGCGTACTCGGGGACGCCGTGGCCGGCGTTCAAGCCCCAGGACACCGTGGTGGTGAGCCCGGCGCCGTCGCCGTTGAAGGACGTGACGGTGGTGGACCCGTCGAGCGGGCAGTCGTACGCGCACGGGGTGGGCTCGCCGTCGGCCTCCGGCTCGGCATCGGCGTCCAAGTCCGGGCCGGCGTCGGGGTCGGGGTCGGGGTCGGGGTCGCCGTCCGGGTCGGGCTCCGCCTCGCCGGGCTCGAAGTCGCCGGGGGCCCCGTCCTCCGCGCCGTCGGTCGGGCAGCAGGAGTCCGGGGCGCCGTCCGGGTCCGGCCCGGCGCTGCGCAGCGGGGCGGCGTCGCCGTCCGGTGGGCAGAGCAAGGCGCAGGTGCAGAGCCCGGCCCAGAGTCAGGGGCAGCAGCAGAGCCCGGCGCAGGAGCGCAGCGCCGTCCGGAGCCCGGCGGCCGGTCAGTCGTAGGCGCCCTTGAACCAGGCCTCGGCGATCTGGGTGTGCAGCGGGAAGGCCAGCCGGGTCGGCAGGGTGATCAGGTGCCAGCCGTCGGTCTCGTCGGTGGGCACGGAGGGCGGCAGCGCGTCGAGGGCGAGCGACGGGAAGAGGGCGAAGAGCATCAGGAAGGCGCCGCGCTCGTCGCTGCCGGTGTCGGCGAGGCGGGCGTGGGCGGGGTCGACCGCCAGGCCGGCCTCCTCGCGGAGTTCGCGGGCGGCGCCGGTCTGCCAGTTCTCGCCGTAGTCGATGTAGCCGCCGGGGAGGGCGAGCTCGCCGTAGCCGGGCTCGATGGTGCGGCGGATGACGAGCAGGGCGCGGGTTCCGTCCGGCTGCTCGACCGGCTGGAGGGCGACGGCGACGGGCAGCGGGTTGCGGTAACTGATCTCGCCGCAGCCGGGGCAGGTGCGCGGCCAGGTGGTGAGGCCGGGGGCGTACGGGGTGCCGCACCAGTGGCAGTGCGTGAAGGGGCCTGTCATGGCTGGATGCTAGTGCCGACGGGTGACGGTGCGTCAGTGTCTTGCGGGACGGACCGGGCGTACGGTGCGATCTTGCGCGTTGTAGCGTGCGGTGGTCGGCGTACGGAGGGTGAGGACAGTGACGAACGCGTTCGCGCGGGCGCTGGCGGCGGGGCCGCTGGTGCTGGACGGGGGTCTGTCGAACCAGTTGGCGGACGCGGGGCAGGACCTCTCGGACGAGCTCTGGTCGGCCCGGCTGCTGGCGGACGACCCGGCGGCGCTGACGGCGGCTCACCGGGCGTACGTCGAGGCGGGGGCGGAGGTGGTGATCACCTCCAGCTACCAGGCGAGTTTCGAGGGCTTCGCGCGGCGGGGGGCCTCGCGGGCGGAGGCCGCCCGGCTGCTCGGGGAGAGCGTGGCGCTGGCCCGGGCGGCGGGGCCGGCCTGGGTGGCGGCCTCGGTGGGGCCGTACGGGGCGGTGCTGGCGGACGGGTCGGAGTACCGGGGGCGGTACGGGTTGACGGTCGGTCAGCTGGTGGACTTCCACGGGCCGCGGCTGGAGGTGCTGGCGGCGGCCGGGCCGGACGTGCTGGCGGTGGAGACGGTGCCGGACGCCGACGAGGCCGAGGCGGTGCTGCGGGTGCTGGGCGGTCTCGGGGTGCCGGCCTGGCTGTCGTTCTCGGTCGACGGGGAGCGGACCAGGGCGGGGCAGCCGCTGGCGGAGGCCGCGGCGCTGGCCGCCGGGGTGCCCGAGGTGCTGGCCGTGGGGGTGAACTGCTGCTCCCCCGAGGACGCCGACCGGGCGGTCGGGGTGGTCGCGCAGGCGGCCGGGAAGCCGGTGGTGGTCTACCCGAACAGCGGGGAGGACTGGGACGCCGGGGCCCGGGACTGGCGGGGCGGGTCGACCTTCGTGCCCGAACGCGTGGCGCAGTGGCTGGCGGACGGGGCCCGGCTGGTGGGAGGGTGCTGCCGGGTCGGACCGGCGGAGATCGCGGCGCTCGCCCGGGTGGTCCGGGAGGCGGACGTGACCGAGCGAACTGACAGCCGCTGACGGAGAACGTGCGCGCCCGGCCGTCGGCCTGGCAGACTCGGGGCGATACCACTGCGGTCGACAATGTCGACCGCCTGTCAGCGGAGGTACACATGCCAGGGCCGATCCAGTCGCTCTCCCGGGCTGCCGCGATCATGCGGCTGCTGGCCGGTGGCGAACGGCGGCTGGGCCTGTCGGAGGTGGCCACCGCGCTCGACCTGGCCAAGGGTACGGCGCACGGCATCCTGCGCACCCTCCAGATGGAGGGCTTCGTCGAGCAGGACCCGGAGAGCGGGAAGTACCAGCTGGGCGCCGAGCTGCTGCGGCTCGGGCAGAGCTACCTCGACGTGCACGAGCTGCGGGCCAGGGCGCTGGTCTGGGCCGACGACCTGGCCCGGGCCAGCGGGGAGACGGTCTACCTCGGGGTGCTGCACCAGCAGGGCGTGCTGATCGTGCACCACGTGTTCCGCCCGGACGACACCCGGCAGGTGCTGGAGGTGGGTTCGATGCAGCCGCTGCACTCCACCGCACTGGGCAAGGTGCTGGTGGCGTACGACCCGGTGGCCCGGGGCGAGCTGGGCGAGGGCCCGCTGGAGTCGTACACCGCGCGGACCCTGACCGACCTGGCGGACATCGACGCCGAGGCGGCGCTGACCAGGGAGCGCGGCTGGGCCGCGGCGGTGGAGGAGACCTGGGAGGGCGTGGCCTCGATCGGCGCGCTGATCCAGGACCGCCGGCGCAATCCGGTGGGGGCGGTGTGCATCAGCGGGGCGGTGGAGCGGGTCTGCGAGGACGGCTTCGTGAAGCCCTCACTGGTGGCCTCGGTGCGCAGTGCGGCCCGGGCGATCTCCCGGGACCTGGGTGCCGGCCGTTTCTAGGGCCGCCCCCGGCCGTCGTTTCTGACGCTTCGTGAGTTTCCCGCAGGCGCGGGCAGGTTGATTCCTGCCCGCGCCTTGGTGTTTTGTCCGCTTTTCCGGTGACAAGGGCGCTGATTTCGCGGGCACCGGGGGATCACCGTGAGTGATGGATCACAGGTCGGTCACCCGCCCTTGACGCGGGGCCGACGACAGAGGGAAGCTTCCGCATGACGGTCGACATTGTCGAACGGTGTCCGGAGCGACCGGAACGCCACCCGTCGGCGCACGACCCCGGGACGGGACCGTGCACCTCCCCCCACCTGCTCCGGTCACGGACGAAGGAGTCCTTTGTGTCCGCGTTCACCAACGGCGACATCTTTGTCGGCGAAACCCTCGGCACCGCCGCTCTGATACTCCTGGGCGGCGGCGTCTGCGCCGCAGTGACCCTGAAGAAGTCCAAGGCCGTCAACGCCGGCTGGCTCGCCATCACCTTCGGCTGGGGCTTCGCGGTGATGATCGCCGCCTACATGTCCGCCCCGAAGTCCGGTGCCCACCTGAACCCCGCCGTGACGCTGGCCATCGCCGCCGACACCGGCGAGTGGGGCAAGGTCCCGCTCTACCTCGGCAGCCAGCTGCTCGGCGCGATGATCGGCGCCGCCCTGGTCTGGGTCACCTACCTGGGCCAGTTCCAGGCGAACGAGGAGCCCACCCTGGGCATCTTCTCCACCGGCCCCGAGGTCCGGAACCCGGTGCAGAACCTGCTCACCGAGATCATCGGCACCTTCGTGCTCGCCCTCGCCATCCTCACCCAGGGCCTGAACAAGGGCCTGGGGCTCTCCGGCACCGGCATCCTGATCGTGGCCCTCACCGTGGTCGGCATCGGCCTCTCGCTGGGCGGCCCGACCGGCTACGCGATCAACCCGGCCCGTGACCTCGGCCCGCGCATCGTGCACGCCCTGCTGCCCATCCCGAACAAGGGCGGCTCCGACTGGTCCTACGCCTGGATCCCGGTGGCCGGCCCCGTCATCGGCGGTCTGCTGGCAGGCGGCTTCTACCACCTGGCGTTCTGACAGCCTGTTGGTTTGCCCCACTCCTGAGCACGGGGACTGACCACTCGTCAGCCCGATCTTCCCGAACCCCCATTCGAGCCGAGGACCCTCCATGACCTCCACTGGCAACTACGTCGCCGCGATCGACCAGGGCACCACCTCCAGCCGCTGCATCATCTTCGGCGCGGACGGCCGGATCGTCGCCGTCGACCAGCAGGAGCACCGCCAGATCTTCCCGCAGCCCGGCTACGTCGAGCACGACGCCGCCGAGATCTGGACCCGGGTGCAGTCCGTGGTCCGCGGCGCGCTGGAGAAGGCCGGACTGACCAAGGACGACATCCGCGCGGTCGGCATCACCAACCAGCGCGAGACCACCGTGCTGTGGGACAAGAACACCGGCGAGCCGGTGCACAACGCGCTGGTGTGGCAGGACACCCGGACCGAGGGCCTCTGCCGCGAGCTGGGCCGCAACGTCGGCCAGGACCGCTTCCGCCGCGAGACCGGCCTCCCGCTGGCCAGCTACTTCGCCGGCCCGAAGATCCGCTGGCTGCTGGACAACGTCGAGGGCCTGCGCGAGCGCGCCGAGGCCGGGGACATCCTGTTCGGCACCATGGACACCTGGGTGATCTGGAACCTCACCGGTGGCGTCAACGGCGGCAAGCACATCACCGACGTGACCAACGCCAGCCGCACCATGCTGATGAACCTGGCCACCCTGGCCTGGGACGAGCGGATCGCCGAGTCGATGGGCGTCCCGATGCAGGTCCTGCCGGAGATCCGCTCCTCCGCCGAGGTCTACGGCCACGCGGTCGGCGACCTGGAGGGCGTCCCGGTCGCGGCCGCGCTCGGTGACCAGCAGGCCGCGCTGTTCGGCCAGACCTGCTTCAACGAGGGCGAGGCCAAGTCCACCTACGGGACCGGCACCTTCCTGCTGCTGAACACCGGCGAGAAGATCGTCAACTCGTACCACGGCCTGCTGACCACGGTCGGCTACCGGATCGGCGACCAGGCCCCGGTCTACGCCCTGGAGGGCTCGATCGCGGTCACCGGCTCGCTGGTGCAGTGGCTGCGCGACCAGCTGGGCATCATCTCCACCGCCGCCGAGATCGAGACCCTGGCCTCGACCGTCGACGACAACGGCGGTGCCTACTTCGTGCCGGCCTTCTCCGGCCTGTTCGCCCCGTACTGGCGCTCCGACGCCCGCGGTGTGATCGCCGGTCTGACCCGGTACGTGACCAAGGGCCACCTGGCCCGCGCCGTGCTGGAGGCCACCGCCTGGCAGACCCGCGAGGTCGTCGACGCCATGCAGAAGGACTCCGGCGTGGAGCTCACCGCCCTCAAGGTGGACGGTGGGATGACCTCCAACAACCTGCTCATGCAGAACATCGCGGACGTCCTGGACGCCCCGGTCGAGCGGCCCTACGTGGCCGAGACCACCGCCCTCGGCGCGGCCTACGCGGCCGGTCTGGCGGTCGGCTTCTGGCCGGACCTGGACACCCTGCGGGCCAACTGGCACCGCGCCGCCGAGTGGACTCCCCGGATGGACGAGGCCACCCGCGAGCGGGAGTACAAGAAGTGGCTCAAGGCCGTGGAGCGCACCATGGGTTGGGTGGAGGAGGACGAGGAGAGCTGACCGTCACGCCGGTCGGGGCCGCAGCGGCCCCGACCGGCCAACGTGGTTTCTTGACGGCCTCTCAGCAGGAGGCCGCAGCGCAGTACAACGAGAGGAGATGCGGCGCCGCCCGCACCGGCACCGCAACACACACCATGGCTTCCATCCCGACCCTGGGCGCCGGCTACACCAACGGCCGTACCGCCTCCCGTGCCGAGGCCCGCGAGCTGCTCGGCAAGGCCACCTACGACCTGCTGGTGATCGGCGGCGGCATCCTCGGCACCGCCACCGCCTGGACCGCCGCCCAGTCGGGCCTCAAGGTCGCCATGGTGGACGCGGGCGACTTCGCCGGCGCCACCTCCTCCGCCTCCTCCAAGCTGGTGCACGGCGGTCTGCGCTACCTGCAGACCGGCGCGGTCAAGCTGGTCGCGGAGAACCACAAGGAGCGCCGCGTCCTCTCCACCGACGTCGCCCCGCACCTGGTCAACCCGCTGACCTTCTTCGTGCCGGTCTACAAGGGCGGCCCGCACGGCGCCACCAAGCTCGGCGCCGGCGTCTTCCTCTACTCCGCGCTCTCCGCCTTCCGCGACGGCATGGGCCGGGTCTCCACCGCCGCCCACGCCGCCCAGCAGGTGCCCGCGCTGCGTACCGAGGGCCTGCGGTCCGTCGCCGTCTACGGCGACCACCAGATGAACGACTCCCGGGTCGCCGTGATGACGGTGCGCGCGGCGGTCGAGGCCGGGGCCGTGGTGCTCAACCACGCCGAGGTGACGGGGCTCCGGTTCACCGGCACGCGGGTGACGGGCGCCGAGCTGAAGGACCGTCTGGACGGCACCGAGTTCGGCGTCAACGCCCGCCTGGTGCTCAACGCCACCGGCCCGTGGGTCGACCACCTGCGCCAGATGGAGGACGCGGGCGCCGCCCCGTCCATCCGTCTGTCGAAGGGCGCGCACGTGGTCGTCAAGCGGCGCACGCCGTGGCGCGCGGCGCTCACCATCCCGATCGACAAGTACCGCGTGTCGTTCGCGATCCCGTGGGAGGACCACGTCCTGCTCGGCACCACGGACGAGGAGTACACCGGTGACCCGCGCGACGTGCGCGCCACCGAGGCCGACATCGACCAGATCATGGGCGAGGCCGGTCACGCGATCCGCGACGAGCACCTCGACCGCGACCTGATCACCTACTCCTTCGCCGGCCTGCGGGTGCTGCCCGGCGGCCCCGGCGACACCGCCGCCGCCAAGCGCGAGACGGTCGTCACCGAGGGCCGGGGCGGCATGCTCTCGGTGGCCGGCGGCAAGTGGACGACGTACCGTCACATCGGCCGCACCGTCCTGGAGAAGCTGGCCCACGTGCCCGGCACCGGCCTGCGCGAGGACATGTCCCCGATCCCGGCCACCGTCCCGCTCCCCGGTGTCGGTGCCCCGAACGCGGTGGCCCACCGCCTGCTGGTCGACCGCGAGCCCGGCTCCCGGATGGAGCCGCTGGTGGCCAAGCACCTGGCCTCGCACTACGGCACCCTCTCCTTCGAGATCGCCCACCTGATCGCGGAGAACCCCGAGCTCGGCGAGCCGATCCACGCCGACGGCCCGGACGTCTGGGCCCAGGTCGCGTACGCCGCCGACAACGAGTGGGCGTACACGGCGGACGACGTGCTGCGCCGCCGCACCACCATGACGGTCCGTGGGCTCGACACTCCGGAGATCCGCGCGGAGGTCGAGGCCTTCCTCGCGAAGCGCGGAAAGAAGTAGGACACAGCCTCGCGAAGCGCGGAAAGAAGTAGCGGCAAGAAGTAAGCGTCCGTCAGGACACCGGAACGGCCCGCCCCTTGCCACGGGGGGCGGGCCGTTCGGCGTTCAGGCCGGCTCGGCCAGTGCTCCGGCGAACCAGACGACCGGCTCGGTGTCCCCGCGCGCGACGGCCCAGGCCGCGACCCGCTCCGCCTCGGCCCGGGTGGTGAGCAGCCCGCCGGGGCCGGTCCGCACGCCCAACTCGGCGACCGCGTCGCGGTGGAGGTCGCGGCAGAGCCAGGTGTGCAGGTGGCCGAAGTCGTAGCCGAGCACCTCCCAGCCGAGCACCGTGCCGCCTTCGGCGAGCGGTCCGCGCGCCTCCAGGGTGGGCAGCAGCACCGGCTCGTACTCCCCCTCCGCCCGGATCGCCTCCGCCAGCGCCGCCGCGCGCTCGGGCGGGACCAGCAGGGCCACCAGGCGTGCACCCGGCTCGGTCAGGGCAGATCGGGCGTCCGCCGCCGTGGCGAACCAGCTGTCGTCCTCGGGCAGGTGGTCGATCAGGCAGGAGGAGGCTGAGAGCAGCGCGTCGGTCTCCGGGAAGTCACCGCCCGTCAGCTTCTCCGGTCTGACCACCAGGTATCCGGCCGTCACCAGCTCGTTCGTCATCCGCCCATGATCGCACCGCGCGTCCGCACCGACCCGACCGGCCGTCAGCCGCGCAGGCGGTTCCAGAGGGAGCGGGCGGTGGCTCGGGCGGGGGTGCCTTCCACCGTGTCGGGCCAGCCGGTCACCTCGCCTGCGAACCAGATGGCCGGCTTGCTGTCGTCCCAGGCGTTGAGCCCGGCTGCTACGCGCTCGGCGTCGGCCAGGTCGGGGAACAGGCCGTCCGGGCCGGGGTGGAGGCCGAGTTCGGCGAGGACCGCTCCGGACGGGTCGTGGCAGCGCCAGGTGTGCAGGTGGCCGGCGTCGTAGCCGAGCACCTCCCAGCCGAGCCGGGTGCCGTCCTCTGCGAGCGGGGGCGGCCAGTCAAGGTTGGCGAGCAGCACAGGCTCGTCGCCCTCGGCGTTCCGGACCGCCTCTGCCAGGGACTTCGCCTGCTCGCGGGTGACCAGCAGCGCGAGCACCCGGGCCGTCGGGCCGACCGGTACTTGGGCGCAGGCGGCCAGGGCGGCCTCCCGGGAGGAGAACCAGTCGTCGTCCCGGGGCAGTTGGCGCACCTGGCAGGCGGCGACGGAGACCTGCCCGGCGTGGTCCTCGGCCACCAGGTAGCCGGCCACCACCGAGGGTTCGTCCGGCGTCCGGGGCGGCGGGAGGAGGCGGGTCCGCTTCGTCAGCAGGGGCAGCGCGTCGCAGCGCTCCGGGAGGCGGCGCTCCTCCAGCCAGAAGAGGTAGCCGCGCAGGTCCTCCTCCAGCCGGAGGTCGATGTACTCGACGTAGCCGTGCAGTTCGTGGTCCAGCGTGAAGCGGCTCCCGCTCTCGGCGTACCTGGGCCTGGTCTGCCAGAACCCGGCGGCCTTGAGGGCCCACTCCTTGACCCGGCCGCGCTCGTGCCACCACGCCCGGACGGCGGCGGGCGTCCAGTGTTCGTCGCCGTCCATGCCGTAGTGGCCGTCGGTGCGGCGGCGGACGTCGGTGACCAGGCCCTGGACCTGGGCGGCGTCGACGGGCTGACGGTAGACCAGGTCGACGACCGCGCGCTCCTCGTGGGCGAGCAGTTCCGCGGCGTCGCGCGGCCCGAAGCCCTCCTCGCGGGTGGTGCCGTAGAACGGGCCCGGCACGCCGCGCCAGTTCCGCTCGGCCCAGCGACCGTCGAACGGGTCGCCGTTCGTTGAGACCAGCTTGCGGGCCGTGGGGACCGGGTCCCAGTACCTCGCCGACACGTCCATCCCCCTCGCTGCCGAAACACCGGACGGCCGCCACCCTTCCAGCGGAGGGTGACGGCCGTCCATGGCCTGGAGGGGCACGGCACTAGATGATCAGGCTGAGCGGGAGGATCAGGGCGATCGCGGTGACCGAGATCAGGGTCTCCATCACCGACCAGGACTTGAGGGTCTGACCGACCGTCATGCCGAAGTACTCCTTCACCAGCCAGAAGCCCGCGTCGTTGACGTGCGAGAAGAAGAGCGAGCCGGCGCCGATGGCGAGGACCAGCAGGGCGGCGTGAGTGGTGGAGAGGTCGGCGGCGAGTGGGGCGACGATGCCGGCGGCGGTGATGGTGGCGACGGTGGCGGAGCCGGTGGCGAGGCGGATCAGGACGGCGATCAGCCAGCCGAGCAGCAGGGCGGAGATGTGCCACTTGGCGGACCAGGAGCTGACGGCTTCTCCGACGCCGACGTCGATCAGGGTCTGCTTGAAGCCGCCGCCCGCGCCGACGATGAAGACGATGCCGGCGATCGGGGCGAGGGACTTCTCCATGGTGGTGGAGATCCGGGCCTTGGTGAAGCCGGCCGCACGGCCGAGGGTGAGCATGCCGAGCAGGGTGGCGGCGAGCAGCGCGATCAGCGGGGAGCCGATGAAGTCGGCGATGCGCTGGGGCATGGCCTTGGGGTCGTCGATGACCACGTCGGCCAGGGCCTTGCCGAGCATCAGGACCACCGGCAGCAGGATGGTGGCGAGGACGGCGGCGAAGGAGGGGGTGCGCTCGGGCTTCTCTGTGGCGGGCGGGGCCGGGGGCAGCTCCAGCGGGCCGACCCAGCGCTCGGCGAGGCGGGCGAAGAGCGGGCCGGCCACGATCAGGGTGGGCACCGCGATCAGCAGGCCGAGCGCGAGGGTGACGCCGAGGTCGGCCTTGAGGGCGTCGACGGCGACCAGCGGGCCGGGGTGCGGGGGCACCAGGCCGTGCAGGACGGAGAGGCCGGCCAGGGCGGGGATGCCGAGGCGGATCATCGGGACGTTCCCGCGGCGGGCGACCAGGATCACGATCGGGATCAGCAGGACCACGCCGACCTCGAAGAACAGCGGCAGGCCGAGTACCGCCGCGATCAGCGCCATCGACCAGGGCAGCATCCGCTGGGAGGAGCGGCGCAGCACGGTGTCGGCGACGATGTCGGCCCCGCCGGAGTCGGCCAGCAGCTTGCCGAGCATGGCGCCGAGGCCGATCAGCAGGCCGACGCCGGCCACGGTGGAGCCGAAGCCGGTGGAGAAGCTGGCGAGCAGCTTGTCGAAGGGGGCGCCCGCGACGGCGGCGAGCACGCCGGAGCCGAGGATCAGGGCGAGGAAGGGGTGCAGCTTGAAGCGGGTGATCAGCAGCACGATGACGCCGATGCCGAGCAGCACCGCGAGCAGCAGGACGCCGTCGCTGGAGGTGTGCGGGAGCGGGGCGGCGAGGAGGTGGGGGGTGGTGGTCACGCGTGGTCTCCGTTGACGGGCGCGGGGGTGGGGGTCAGCGCTGAGCCGTGATCAGGGCGGCGGCGCGGTCGGCCAGTTCGGCCGGGGTGGGGTCGACGTCCAGGGCGAAGCCGGGCTCGTCCGGCCGGAGCGGTTCGAGCGCGGCGTACTGGGAGTCGAGCAGCGCCGGCGGCATGAAGTGGCCGGTGCGGGCGGCCAGCCGGGAGCGGATCAGGGCCTGGTCGCCGGTCAGGTGGACGAAGCGGGTGGCCGGGGCCTGGCTGCGCAGGGTGTCCCGGTAGCTCCGTTTGAGGGCGGAGCAGGCCACCACTCCCCCGGTGCCCTCGGCGACCCGGCCGCCGAGCCAGTCGGCCAGGGCCAGCAGCCAGGGCTGCCGGTCGGCGTCGTCGAGCGGGATGCCGGCGGCCATCTTGGCGATGTTCGCGGGCGGGTGGAAGTCGTCGGCCTCCGCGTACGGGAGGGCGAGCCGCTCGGCGAGCAGGCGGGCGACGGTGGTCTTGCCGACGCCCGACACGCCCATCACCACGAGGGTGGGCGGCCGGTTCTCGACGCTGAGACCCATGGCTGGTGCTCCTTGTTCTGGCTGGTCAGGACTGACACTGCCGCAAAGGTATGACTTATTCAAGACGCGGCAACCCAATCGTCATACATATGTGGCGAAGATATCCTGACCAGATGGAGATCCAGGGCCTGCCCGGCCGACTGCTCGCCGACCTCGGACCGGCCATCGCCTCCGGCGAGATCCCCGAGGGCGCGGTGCTGCGCGGCGAGGAGCTGGAGGCCAGGTACGGGGTGTCCCGGACGGTGGTCCGGGAGGCGGTGCGCATCCTGGAGTCGATGCGGATGGTGGCCTCCCGGCGCCGGGTCGGCATCACCGTGCAGCCCAAGGCCGGCTGGGACGTCTTCGACCCGCTGGTGATCCGCTGGCGCCTCGCCGGGGCGGACCGCTCCGCGCAGCTGCGCTCGCTGGGCTCGCTGCGGGTCGCGGTGGAGCCGGCCGCCGCCGCGCTGGCCGCCGTCCACGCCACCGACGACCACCGGCGCGAACTCGGCGCCCTGGCGGTCGAACTGACGGTCAGTGCCCGCTCCGACCTCTCGGTCTTCCTCCAGCACGACATCGCGTTCCACGCGACGGTGCTGCGCGCCTCGGGCAACGAGATGTTCGCCCACCTCGGCGACACCGTCGGCGCCGTCCTCACCGGCCGCACCGAGCACCAGCTGATGCCGCATCAGCCCGAGCCGTACGCGGTCGCGCTGCACCGCGAGGTCGCCGACGCGATCTGCGAGGGCCGCTCCGGGGACGCCGAGACGGCCATGCGCACCATCGTGCAGGGCGCGCTGGACGAGCTGAACGCCGTACTCGGCTAGTGCCGTGCCCGGCACTAGAGCGCCTACAGCGCTGCGGTGAGCAGCAGCGCGTGGCGGGTCCACTCGCGGGTGGGGTGGAAGTCGAGGCCGGTCAGGGTGGTGAGGAGGGCCGCGGTGCCGCCGAGGCTGATGGTGCGGTAGGGGGCCGGGGCGCGGCGGATGAGTTCGGCGGCCAGGTCGCGGGCGATGCCGGGACGGGGGGCGTCGGGGTCGGCGCAGAGGGTGTCGATCCAGAGGTCGTGCGGGGCGTCCGGCCATTCGAGGGCGAGGGCGAAGCCAACCGGGGGGCCGTCGTCGGGGAGGGTGGCGAGCAGGCAGGACTCCCGGCGCAGACAGGGGTGGCGGAGGGTGGAGACCAGCGCCTCGTCGCCGCCGCGGGTGCGGACCGCTCCGGCGGTGGCGCGGCGGTAGAGCTCGCCCATCCGGCCGGCGTCGCCGGGGCGGAGCAGGCGGAAGGCCAGGCCGGGGTCGGCGGCCGGGAGCGGGCGGACGGGGGCGCTGGCCTCCAGGTAGGGGGTGGCGGAGAAGCCACGGGCCGTCAGCAGGGCGCGCAGGCCGGTGTCGTGGCCGAGGCAGTCGACCACCAGCTCGACCAGGGTGGAGGACGCGGTGGCGGCGGCCCGGTCCACCGCCCAGTCGAGCAGGGCGCCGCCCAAGCCGCGCCGCCGCCAGGGGCCGAGCACCTCCCCCGCGCACTCGACCAGGGCGAAACCCCCGCCCCAGTCCTGCCGGTTGGCGGCGTAGCCGGCGATCCGGCCGTCCACCCGGGCCACCACGGCGTCGCCGTCGGCGAGCGAGCGCGCCAGTACGGCCATCCGCTGGCCGTCCACCCCGGCGGCGCCGCCCCGGCCGTGGGTCTCCAGGGCGTCGTTCAGTTCGGGGAGCTGATCCTGGGTCAGCTGCCGCAGCTCGGTCATCACGTTCTCCGGTGGTGGTCGGCGAGACGGTGCTCGGCGGTGTGGTGCAGGGCGCGCAGCAGCAGGGCGGCGGCGGTGACGCCGGGGGCCTCCTCGGGGCCGGGCAGGTACTCGACCAGGTCGAGGCCGGCCACCGGGAGGCGGTCGCAGAGCGCGGTGACCAGGCCGAGCGCCTCGCGGTAGGACCAGCCGCCGGGCAGCACGGTGCCGGTGCTGGGCATCACGGCCGGGTCGAGCACGTCCAGGTCGAAGCTGAGGTGCCACTCCAGGCCGGCCGGCAGGCGGCGGACGATCTCGTCCGGGTCGGTCTCCAGGGCGGTGCGGCCGGGCCAGCGGTGGAGCTTGTCGGAGGGTTCGGGGCGGTTGCGGGTGAGCTGGCGGACGCCGAACTGGGCGACGCAGGCCACCGCCTCGCTGCCGACCACCCAGTCCAGGAAGTTCCCGTGGTGGACGCCGGTGCGCGGGCCGGTGCGCGCCCGGCCGTAGTCGTGGTGGGCGTCGAAGTGCAGCACGCCGATCCGGCGGTGACGGCGGGTCAGGCCGTCCACCACCCGCAGGGTGATCGAGTGGTCGCCGCCGAGCACCACGGGGACCTTGCCGGCCCGCGCGGTGAGCGCGACCAGCTGCTCTACCCCGTCCAGCACGTCCGCGCCGCCCGCTCCGGGCTCGGCGGTCAGGTCCCCGACGTCGGCCAGGCCGACCCCGGCGAGCAGCCATCGGTCCCGCTCGGCGTCGTACATGCCGCGCAGCGCGGGGTCGCTCCGGAAGACGGTGGTGCTGACCCGGCGCAGCGCCTCCGGGCCGAACCGGGCGCCGGGCCGGTAGGAGACGCCCTGGTCGTACGGGGCGCCGAGGACCACGAACTCGGCCGGGCCGTTGAGCGCCTCGGCCACGGTGGAGAGCGGGGTGCCGTACAGGCCGGTGCGGCGCTCGGGCCCGGCGGCGCCGGTCTGGGCCCGGAGCGCGCCCGCCTCGACCAGCACGGCCACCGTCCGGCGGACCGCCTCGGCGCTGCCGGGCGCGGTGCGCTCCAGCCGGGCGGCGACCGCCTCCGCGGTGGCGGGGACGGCGAACTGGGAGAGTACGTGCAGGGCCCGGCGGCCGAGTCTGACGCTGCGTCCGCTCTCCGGCCAGACCAGCTCGCTCTCCTCGCCGCCGTCCTCCAGCCGGGCCGCGCCCGGGGTGACCATCAGGGTCTCGTTCATCTCCGCCGCCCCTCGTGGGCGAGGTCGACGGTGGTGAGCCAGGCGGTGCGCAGCCGGGCGTACGGGCCGTCCGCGTCGCGCAGCTCCTTCGGGGCGCCGCTCTCCACGATCCGGCCGTGCTCCAGCACCACCACCCGGTCGCTGCGTTCGGCCGCCCAGAGGTCGTGGGCGACCTGGATCACGGTGGTGCCGGCGAGCGAGCGGGAGAGCTCGGCGGTGAAGTGCTCGGCGGCCCGTTCGGAGAGGCCGGCGGTGGCCTCGTCGAGCAGCAGGACCCGGGGGCGGCGCAGGAAGAGCCGGGCCAGGGCGAGTTGGCGGGCCCGGGCCGGGGTCGGCGGGTGGGCGTCCTCGCCGAGCGCGGTGGCCAGGCCGTCCGGCAGTTCGCGGACCCAGCCGTCGGCATCGGCGGCGGCCAGGGCCGCCCAGAGCTCCGCGTCCTCGGCCTCGGGGCGGGCCAGGGTGAGATTGTCCCGGACGGTGCCGTGGAAGACGTGGTCCTCCTGGGCGACCAGCACCACCTCCTCGCGGCCGCCGGCGGACGCCTCCTGACGGCCGATCAGCACCCGCCCGGAGCCGGGCCGCAGGCTGCCGGCCAGCAGGGTGGCGAGGGTCGTCTTGCCCGCCCCGGAGGCTCCGACCAGGCAGACCCGCTCGCCGGCCGCCACGTCCAGGTCGATGGCGTGCAGGACGGGGGCACCCTCGGTGTAGCCGAAGGACACGGCCTCGCAGCGGACCGGGAGCCCGGCCCCGTCCGGCGAGGTCCGGGCGGCCGGGAGCTCGACCTCCTCGGAGCCGGTGCCGACACCGAGGATGCGGCCGAGTGCGGCTCCGGCGGCCTGGGCCTCGCCGAACCAGTAGATGAGGTCGTCCAGCGGGGTCAGCACCGCCCGCAGGTAGAGCGCGATCACCGCCACGTCGCCGACCTGGGCGTGGCCGCCGCGCACCAGCCAGGCACCCCAGCCGACCACCACCAGCAGCGGCAGGTGGTAGCCCGCCTGCACGGCGGGGAACCAGGACCGCTCCAGCCGGACCGGCTCCCCGGCCAGCCGGTGCCAGGAAGTGACGCTCCGTCGGGCCTCGTCCCGGCGGACCGCGCCCAGGCGCAGGGTGGCGACCGCCTCGTGGCCGCGGACGGTCTCGGTGAGCACCCCGGTGGCGGCGGCCCGGGCGGCCAGCTCGGCCCCGTACGCCTCGGGTGCGCGCCGCACGTACCGGCGGGTGGAGAGCAGGATCGGCGGGACGCCGACCAGGCAGCCGAGCGCGACCAGCGGGTCGACCAGGAAGGCGGCGCCGAGGGTCATCGCCACCGTGACGGTGCCGACCACCGTCTCGGGCAGGCCGGTGCGGGTGATGTCCTGGACGGCGTCCATGTCGGAGGTGGAGCGGGAGAGCACCTCGCCCTGGTCGACCCGCTCCACCTCCTGGACGGGCATGGCGAGCAGGCCGTCCAGGAAGTCGTTGCGCAGGATCGCGAAGATCCGCTCGCCGAGGGCGAAGGACCAGGAGGCGGCGGCGAAGGCCAGACCGGCGTGGACCGCGAGGGCGGCCAGGATCAGCAGCACCGGGCCGAGCAGGCCGACGTCCCGCCCGGCCGCGATCCGGTCCACCAGGGAGCCGAGCACCAGCGGCGGCACCAGCCCGCCGGCCACGGCGGCCGCGTGGACCAGCACGACGGCGGTCAGCCGGCCCTTGAAGCGGGCGGCGAGCTCACGGACCCGGCGGCGGACGGCCGCGCGGTCGGCGACCGGCAGGACGGCGGAAACCGAGGGAGTGTCAGACATCGCAGCCCTCCTCGACGGCCAGGACGTGGTCGGCCACCGCGCGGAACGCCCCGGCGGAGCCCAGCACCAGGGTCGTGCGGCCGCGCCGGTGCTCGGCCACCCGGCGGGCGATCTCGATCTCGGTGACGGCGTCCAGCGCGGTGGTCGGTTCGACCAGTACCAGTACGGGCGGGTCGCCGACCAACGAGCGTGCCAGCGCCAGGCGTTGGCGCTGGCCGCCGGAGAGGTTGCGGCCCTCGGCGTCGATCCGGGCGTCAAGGCCGCCGGGCAGCCGCTCCACCACGTCGTCCGCGGCGGCGGCGCGCAGCGCGGCGGTGAGCTCGCGGTCGCCGTACCGGGCGGCCGGGTCCAGCACCTCGCGCACCCGGCCGGAGAACAGCACGGGGCGGGCGCCCTGGATCCGCACGGCCGCGCCCAGCGCCTCGGGGTCGTACTCGCGCACCGGGCGGCCGGCCAGGGTGGCGCCCTGTTCCACCGTCAGGCCGATCAGGCGGCGGGCCAGCCGGTCCGGGTCGTAGCCGCCGGGGGCGGCCAGCACGCTGAGGCCGCCGCGCGGGATCCGAAGGCCCGTCAGGCCGTCGGCGGGCTCGGCGTCGCGGGGCACCTCGGCGGTGCCCGTCCAGGGCCGCTCGGGGGCGGCCAGCAGGCCGGTGACGTTCCGCGCGGCCACCCGGGCGCCGGCCCGGGCCGCGCCGTACCCGGCGGCGGTGGTGACCGGGGCGACCAGGTAGGCGGAGGCGGTGTAGAAGGTGACCAGGTCGGTGGCGGGAACCGATCCGGCGGCGGCCAGGGTGCCGCCGAGCCAGACCAGGCCGGCCAGGAAGAGGCCGGGCAGCAGGGTGCCGGAGACCAGCAGCAGGGCCTCGGTGCGGGCCACCGCCACCCCGGCCCGCTCGGTGGCGGCCGAGGCGGCACGGTAGCGCTCGCGCACCACCCGCTCGGCGCCCAGGCCGCGCAGCACCCGCAGCCCCAGGCCGATGTCGGAGCTGAGCGCGGCCACCGTGCCGAGCGCCTCGCGCTGCTGCTCGCGGCGCTCCTCCAGCGGCTCGGCCACCTTGCCGGTGAGCCACATCAGGCCGGGGACCCCGGCCAGCACCAGCAGGGTGACCCAGGGGGAGATCAGCAGCAGGTAGGCCGCCACCACCAGCAGGCCGAGCACCGAGGCGGCCAGCCTGATCCGCACCACCGGGAAGCCGGCCACCCGGCCGACGTCGTACGCCGCCACGGTGGCCACCTCGGCGGGCGGGGTGTGGGCGGCCACGTCCTGCGGGGCGCGGGCGGTCTTCTCGCCGATCTCCGTCAGCAGCGCGGCGGTGGCCCGCAGCTTCAGCCGGGCGGCGATCACGTGCCGGGTGACGTTGGTGGCGACGCCGGTGGCGATCGCCGCGCCGAGCGCGGCCACGTACCGGGGCAGCCCGCCGCCCTCGCCGACCGCCGCGCCGAGGGCGGCCCCGACCAGCCAGGGCAGCGCCGCCTCGGCCGCCGCCCCGGCCAGCGCCAGCACGGCGAAGGCGGCCAGCGGGCGCCGCTCGTCCCGCAGGATCCGGGCGGTCAGTTCCCGCAGGGGGGCGTCCGTCTGAGGGTCGCTCACGTCAGCCCCACCGGTGCCAGGTCGTAGGTCGCGCGCAGGTCTTTCATGGACTGGTGGTCTCCGATGTCGAGCAGCAGGTCACAGAACAGGTCGAGCGAGGGGCCGCCCCGGGAGCCGGCGGCGAGCTTGAACAGCCCCTCGCCGGTGGCCGTGCGGGGCACGACGGTCTCGAAGCGGGTGGTGCGGAAGCCGAAGCTGTTGCCGTAGACGGCGGCCAGGCCGCGCCGGGCCACCTCGTGCCGGATCGCCGCCAGCAGCAGGCCGTGGTCGGCGAGCGCGTCCTCGCGCAGCTCGACCACCACGAAGGGGCTCTGTCCGCGCCAGGCGGCGGGGCCCGGCGCGGAGGAGGCCAGCGCCGGGTGGGCGACGGTGCGGAACAGCGGGCGGGGCGCGGAGGCCAGCCGCTCGGCCAGGCGGGCGTTGTTCCGGTACACCTGCCCGGCGTGCCGTCTGGTCCAGGTCTCGTCCAGCAGGAAGGGCGCGTCCAGGGCGGCCACCGCCGGGGCGGCCAGGCCCTGGCCGGCGGTGGCCCGGGCCAGCCGCAAGGTCTCGGCCAGCCGACGGGCCGTCAGCTCCCCGGTGTGGGTGCGGTGCTGGTGGATCTCCAGCACGCCGAGGTTGGCCACCTCCAGGCCCTGCTGGTCGAGCTTGAGGCCGGAGCGCACCTCGACCACCAGCGGTGCCCCGGCGGGCGAGGCCAGCGCCTTGAGCACGGCGGCCCGGGGCCAGGCCGGGGAGACCAGGGTGGTGTCCAGCACGACCACCGGCGGCCGGTGCGGGCCGCGCCGCCAGCCGTTCACCAGGGCTCCGACGTCCAGCACGTCCAACGCCCAGTTGTAGCGGACCGGTTCGGCCAGCAGCACGTCCGGCGCCTCCGGCCCGGCCCAGGCCTCGGCCAGCCGGCCGGGCGCCAGCGCGCGCGGGCGCAGGGTGGCGCCGGAGAGGTACTCCAGCAGCAGGCCGGTCTCGAAGTAGTCGCCCCAGAAGTCCACCCGCAGCGGGCGGCGCTCGGTGGGGGCCGTCAGGTAGGCCAGCGCCTGGACCAGTTGGGAGAGGGCGGCCATCCCGCTGCCGAAGGCCAGCACGGTGCGCTCCCAGCCCTCGGGCGGGGCGCTCGAACGGGCGGCCAGCGAACGCTCCACCGCCTCGGCGGGCAGGCTGCGCTCGTAGCCGTGCCGCAGCGGGGCGCCGCCGGGCAGGGTGCGCTCCTGGGCGAGGTCGGGCGAGCGCTGGAAGCGCTCGTCCAGCCGGTGGCCCCGGCGCAGCAGCAGGGTGCGGACCTGACGGGACGCCAGTTCGAGGCGCCGCTCGGCCTCCGGGCCCTCCCCCGAGGTGCCCCGCACCTCGCGCTCCAGCACGGCCCAGGCGGCGGCGTCCTCGCCGCCCTGCCCGGCGGCCAGCTCGGCCATCCCGGCCAGCAGCTCCCGCTCCAGCGCCAGCTCTCCGCTCACCCGAGCTCCTCGACCTTCCCGTCGGCGAGCGCGTACTCGGTGGGCAGCGGCAGCAGGTTGAACCGCCGGGAGTTGGTCCGGGTGTACGCGCCGGAGGCGGTCAGCACCACCCGGTCCCCCGCCCGCAGGGCGGGCAGCGGGGCGGGGCTGCGGCGGCCGAGCACGTCGGTGCCGAAGAAGTCGTTCTCGTAGAGGGTGTCCCCGGCCAGCAGGGTGGGGCGCAGCCGTTCGTCCTCGCGCGGGCCGGTCAGCGGCACCAGCTGGGGGCGGTGCCAGGGGGCGAAGTTCCAGGCGGAGCAGTCCACGGTGAGCACGTCGGCCTTGAAGTGCGGGTGGTCGTGCTCCACCGAGCGGACGGTGGTGACCAGGTAGCCGTGCGGGGCGAGGACGGCGCCGCCGGGCTCGAACTGCAGGCGCACGGTGCGGCCGGTGCGCCGGGTGAAGTCGGCCAGGTCCTCGGTCACCTGCCGCCAGGTGCGCAGGGTGCGCAGGCGGTCGGTGTAGAGGCTGAAGAAGCCGCCGCCGAGGTCGATCTCCTCGACGTCGGGGTAGGAGGCGGCCACCGCGAGCAGGTAGCGGAGCTTGTAGCGCAGGTGACGGGGCGTCATCTGGCCGGTGTGGGTGTGCAGCCGGGTGAGGCGGCAGCCGGTGCGCTCCAGCACCTCGCCGATCCTCGGGTCGGTGGCGTACACGCCGAAGCGGCTGCCGGCTCCGAAGGTGGTCGAGCCGTCCTCGATCGCCTCCGGCAACGGGACCCGCAGCCGCAGGCCGACCGGGCGGCCGGGGCGGGCGGTGCAGAACTCGGCGAGCTGCTCGACCGAGCTCGCGTCCGCCACCACGCCGTGCTCCTCCAGCAGCGGCAGGTCGCCGGCCCGGAAGGAGGGGCCGGTGGCGGTGATCCGGCCGAAGCCCGCCAGCACGGCCAGGGCGAGCTCGCCGACCGAGGCGACGTCGGCGCCGAGGCCCAGCGAGGCCAGGAAGGAGAGCACCCGCGGGGTGTGACAGGCCTTCAGCGCCAGGTTGAGCTCGGCGTGCCCGACCGCCTCGACGTCCGCGCGCAGCAGCTCGACCGAGCGGCGCAGGTTGTCCAGGTCGTACAGCAGCGCGGGCGAGGGCAACCCGGCCAACCGGGCCAGCAGGCCCTCGCTGGGGGCGCCGACCAGGGGCTCGGCGTTGGTGGCGGGCATCGGCGGCTCTCCTGGGAATGGTCGAGCGGGTGCGTTCCGGTCGGGGGCCTGGTGGCGGCGCCACCTCCAGACCCCCGGTTCGTCAGTTGCCGGACGGGCGGGAGCCCGCCAGGACCGACAGCTCCGTGCGGATCACACGGATGTCCGTCTGCATCACGTCGGCACCGGTGGTGCCTTCCTCGACCTCGACCTCGAACTCGGCGAAGACCTCCGACAGGGCCGACTCGAGTGCGGCGATGTCACTCATGCCACTACCTCCTCTCCAAGGACGCACTGCTCCCCCGCGGCTCGGGGAGACGGGATGGGACGCCGCAGTCGGTGGGACGCCGCGGCTCAGGCGGCGTCGTGGGCGCCCTGGTGGGCGCCGAGGTGGGCCCGCAGCGCGGAGCCGTCGGGGAGGCGGAGCTCTCCGAGGGCGTCCACGGCGGTGGTCAGCCAGCGCGTCAGGTGGTGGCCGTCCGGGCCGAGTTCGGCCGTCACCGGGCCGCCGTCCAGCGCCCGGGCGAAGTGTGCGGCGCGGGCCCAGGCGAGCACTGTCTCGGCCAGCGCCGCCGCCTCCCGCTCGCTGTCCGGCTCGGTGACCGCCAGGCCGAGGTAGAGCAGGGCCTGGTGGGTGTAGACGTGGAAGGCCGCGAAGGTCCGGTCGGCGCTGAAGCGGCGGGTGCGGCTGGAGCCGAAGGACCAGGGCACCTCCACCGTGGCGGACCGCTCGTCGTGGTAGTCGGGGCGGAACAGCGAGCGGGCCAGGCTGATGTCGTTCAGCTTCTGGTGCAGGCTCTCGTGCACCAGGAGCTCGGCGGCCAGCCCGTCCTGACGGAAGGTCTGCTCGGCGACGAAGACGAACAGCGGCGCGGCGTTGGTGTACCCGCTGTACGGCTGCTCCGCCCGGTAGGGCACCACCCGCCGGGCGGCGGAGAGCACGCCGCCCGCCAGCCCGGGCAGGCCGCGGGCGGCCAGCGCCACGGCCCGGGCCCGGGCTGCCTCGGCCTGCGGCGTGACGGCGGCGGGCAGCGCCTCGACCTGGGCCCCGCCGACGGTCGTGGTGGAGCCGAAAAGCTCGAGGAAATACCCGGTGGCCCAGTGGCCGGGGCCGATCCGGGGGAATTCCGGACCGTTTTCCCCCTTCGTCTCCGAATCGGCTTCCAGCTCCGGATCCTCGGATATCCGGGCATTCAGTTCGACATAACGGGCCAGTGCCTCCCGGCCGTTCTCCGGCCGCCGGGCGCTGCATTCCCGCAGGGCCTCGTCGACGGCAGCCCGGCGCAGGCTCTCGGCGTACGGACGGTCCGTCGGGGCGACCGCCGCCGGGTCGGTGCCGGTGGCGCCGGCGCAGACCCGGGCGGCTCCCCGGTAGTAGGCGGCGGCGGTGCCGGCGATGGCGGCGCCGTCCCCGAAGATCCCGGTGGAGAGGTGCCGCTCCACCCTCGCGTGCAGCTCCCGCGCCCCGGCCCGGAAGGCCTGGGGCCGCGTGGTGGCGGGGCTCATACGAGCAGCCCGCTCGCCCGCAGGGTGCCCAGCCGCTCGGCGACCACCCGCCCGGCCCGCTCGGGGCCGCCGGGCAGGCCGAGGGCCCGCACCCGCTCGGCGATCCCGGCCGCCGGGCGCCCGTCGCAGAGCTCCAGGACGTACCAGCTCAACCTGTCCAGCACGGCCACCCGGACCGGGGACTCGAAGAACACGAAGGCCGCCGAAAGATCGGCGAACGGTTCGAGAATCCATCCGGACGTCCGGGACACGACCTCTGATTCCATGGTGGTTCCCCCGTTTTACTGGAATCACTCCGGTCTTTCGGAGTGCCCCGAAGCTACTGCGCTCGCCAGGACCACGTCAACGGTCGTGCGAGGCCTTTCCGCCCCACCGGGGAAACGGGCATATGCCGGTCGGGAAGCGGAATGCGGACACGCCCGGACGGACCCGACGGAATGGCTCCGGCCCGGCTGGGCAGGCTGTGGGAGCGGGCGGGGGAGCCCGCTCGAGCTTCGGAGGTGCCCGGAATGCCAGCTGCACGTCGTCGCCGTCTGCCGGACGAGGTGCGGGCCGCCGCCGTACGGGCGTGGTTGTCCTTCTCGTTCACCCTGGTCGGCCTGATCGTCGCCACCCTCGCCTCGTACGCCCGCACCTGGCTGCTGACGCCCGCCCTGGTGGCGATGGCCGTCGGGGTGTTCGGCACCGCGTGGAGCCTGCTGGAGATCGTGATCTCCCGTCAGATCGCCGCCCAGCGGATGCGCGGCCCGCACGCCAACTCGCCGATGGCGGGCAGTGATCGGCGGCGGCGCCCGGCCTGAGTCTTCCCGGCCGGGCGCCACAAGAGGCCTGAGGGTGCGTCAGCGCCCGCGCACGGTGTAGGCGTGCTGCACGGGGTAGCGGGTCGCGGCGCCCAGCTCGCGGGCGGCGCGCTGCGGCCAGTAGGGGTCGGCGAGCAGGGCCCGGCCGAGCAGGACCACGTCGGCCTCGCCCTCGGTGACGATCCGCTCGGCCTGCTCGGGCTCGGTGATCAGGCCGACCGCGCCGGTGGGCAGGCCGGCGCCCTCGCGGACCTCGGTGGCGAAGCGGACCTGGAAGCCGGGGGCGGCCGGGATGTGGGCGTCGGCCACGTTCCCGCCGGTGGAGACGTCGATCAGGTCGACGCCGCGCGCCTGGAGCTCCTTGGCCAGCCGGACCGTCTCCTCCGAGGTCCAGCCCGGGGCCTCCGGCTCCAGCCAGTCGGTGGCGGAGACCCGGAACAGCAGCGGGAGCTCGGCGGGCCAGACCGCGCGGACCGCGTCGGTGACCTCCAGGGCCAGCCGGGCCCGGCCGGCGAAGTCGCCGCCGTAGCCGTCGGTGCGGTGGTTGGAGTGCGGGGAGAGGAAGGAGTGGATCAGGTAGCCGTGGGCGCCGTGGATCTCCACGGTCTTGAACCCGGCGGCCAGGGCGCGGCGGGCGGAGTCGGCGAAGGCCCGCACCACCTCCTGGATCTCCTCCACCGTCAGCTCGTGCGGCTGGACGTGCTCCGCGGAGAAACCCACCGCCGAGGGGCCGACCGGCTGCCCGCCGACGGAGCCCGCCGGCAGCGGCTTGCCGCCCAGCCAGGGGCGGTCGGTGCCGGCCTTGCGCCCGGCGTGGGCCAGCTGGACGGCCGGGACGGCGCCCAGCGAGGTGACCAGCGCGGCCACCCGGGCCGCCTGCTCCTGCTGCCGGTCGGTCCACAGCCCCAGGTCCCACGGCGAGATCCGGCCCTCGGGGAGGACGGCGGTGGCCTCGGTGATCACCAGACCGGCGCCGCCGGCCGCGCGGGCGGCGTAGTGGGCCAGGTGGAAGTCGGTGGCGGCGCCGACCTCGGGGCCGTCCGAAGCGGCCGAGTACATGCACATCGCGGCCATCCAGACCCGGTTGGGGACGGTCAGCTCACGCAGGACGAGGGGCTCGAACAGGGCACTCACGGTGGCTCCTTCGACGGGATGGTGCTCGCTATTACGGTATCCCTCGTACTACGGCAGCTGTCAAACTACGACGCTTCTCGTACTATGAACACGTGACCGAGACCCGACTCCCCGAACCCACCCTGGCGGAGATCAAGCTCGCCGCCGTCCTGCACGCCCTCGCCGACCCGGTCCGCCTGCGGATCGCGGCCGAACTCGCGGACGGCTCCCACGAGATGGCCTGCCAGGCCTTCGCCCTGCCGGTGACCAAGTCCACCAGCACCCACCACTTCAAGGTGCTCCGCGAGGCGGGTGTGATCCGCCAGCACCGCCGGGGCACCTCGCGGATGAGCTGTCTGCGCACCGAGGACCTGGAGGAGCTCTTCCCCGGCCTGCTGACCAGCGTCCTGGGCGCCCACCGCACCGAGCGGGCGGCGCCCTGACGCGGCCTCAGACCTTCGGCGGGGCAGCGGTGTCCGCGACCCAGCCCGGCAGGACGGGCAGCAGTTCGGTGGCGATCCGCCGGACCACGGCCTCGTCCACCGGCAGCGCGTCGTTGCGCCAGACCGTCAGCTGGTAGCTGCCACCGCCCCGGAGCGGGCCCTTGGCCACCGCGAGGTTCTGGGCGACACCGCCCGGGGCACTCTTCCCGCCGCCGCCGAGCAGGTTGATCCTGATGCCGATGGTGGGCTCGGTGAAGGCGACCGCACGGTGGCCCAGCAGGGTGCCGTCGGTCACCGAGGAGCCGAGGAACGCGGCCTCCACCGGAGAGGTCTCACGGTTGTCGGCCAGCCTGACCCGGTACTGCCCCACCCTGGCCTCGGCCGAGGTGTTCTCGATGGCGACGCCGTCCACCGTGCCGCCGCCGGTCTCCGCCACCGCGACCTGGTCGCCCGGAACGCCGAGCAGCTCGGGCAGGCCCGGCCGGATGAGTGCCGCGCAGAGCGCCGGGACCTCGGGGCCGTCGTGGGCCCTCGCCCCCGGACACTCGGGCCCCTTGGACCCCGACGGCTCCTGACCCCGCATCAGCCAGACCCCGAGCAGCAGCGGCACCACCAGCAGCACCGCCGCCACGACCTGGCCCACCACGTTCCTGGTGCCCTTGCCGGGCACCTCCGTACCGTCCGTCATCCGTCGCCCCCCGACGATCGCGCTTGCGAGCCGGGTGATCATAGCGTCTCGACGAACCGGTCAGTAGCTTTCTTCCTCCGGGGTGTGCGGGAGGTCGACGCCGTGGTGGGCGGCGATCCGGAGCAGGCCCCGGATCCGGCCGCGGTAGGCGTCCACGCCGTCGTCGTCGCCCTCCTCGCGGGCCCGGGAGAGGGCGAGGCGGGCCAGGGTCAGCTGCTCACGCAGTTCGTCCTCGAACACGCCACCAGCATGACACCCCGGGGGCCGGGCGCGGCACTCCGCCGCTCGCTCCGCCCGGCCCCGTCCGGGATCACTCCGTCGGGCGCTTGAACATCCGGGTGGCGGTGATCTCGCCGTGGATCACCGGGGCGTCCGGGGCCTGCGGGGCGGGCAGGCCCGGGCGCAGGTGCTCCTCCACCGAGATGTACTTGAGGCCGGCCCGCAGGTCCGCGTCGTTGCGCAGCCGGATGACCAGCGGGAACTCGGCCAGCGCGGTGGTGTCGAAGAGGCCGGTGGTGTAGATCAGCTGGACGCCGAGGGCGTCGGCCACCGCCCGCTGGAGCTCCAGCAGGTAGGTCGCGTTGGCCCGGCCGATCGGGTTGTCCAGGAAGAGCGTGCCGGCGTGCCGCAGCTGGGACTGGCCCCGGTCGTTGGCCCGCAGCGCGGCCATCGTGCAGTAGAGCGCGATGGCGGCGGTGAGCAGCTGGCCGCCGGAGAACACGTCGGACATCTGACCCACGCTCACCCGCTCGGCGCGCAGCACCGCGTCGGGCTTGAGGATCTCCACCGAGACGCCCTTGGGTCCGATCGCGGCGGCCACGCCCCGGAGCAGGAGTGACATGCCGTCACGCCGCAGGTCGCTGTTCTTCCGCACCGCCGACCGGGTGGCCTCGTCGATCACCTCGCCGAGCCGCTCCACCAGGGTCGCGTGGTCCGGGTCCTCGAAGCGGATCCGCAGGAACTCCTGGCCGGACCACTCCCCCAGGCCCTCGGGCAGCCGGGAGAGCCGCTGGGCGGCCCGCAGCGTGGTGAGCGAGGACTCCACCAGACCGCGCAGCCGGTCCACGATGGAGCCGCGGTTGCGCTCCAGCTGGGCCAGCTCGTCGGTGAGCACCCGCAGCCTCGGGGCGAAGGCGGCGGCCCAGGCGGCGGCGTGCTCGGGCAGGGCGGCGGCGGGCAGCTCGCGGATCTGCTGGCGGGCCGGGGTGCGGACGGCCTCGTAACGGGCCGCGTTGGCGTGCCGGACCAGGGCGTCGGAGGCGTCCCGGACGGCGAGTTCACCCGCCGTCAGCTCCGCCGAGGCGGAGCGCAGCGCGCGCCGGGACTCGGCGGTGGCGGTGCGGGCCTCGGCCAGCGAGCCGAGGTAGGGCTCGACGGCCGGGGCCTCCTCCTCGCCGTGGTGGTCACGGAGGCCGTCGCGCAGCTGACCTGACGCCTCGTCGAAGTCGGCGGCCGCCGACTGGGCGGCGTCCAGGGTGCGCTGGAGGTCGGCCAGCGCGGTGCGGGCGGTGTCCACCGTCTCGCGCCGCTCGGCGAGGCGGGAGGTGGCGGTGCGCAGCAGCAGCTGGGCGTGCTCGGGGTCGGCCGGGACGAGGTCCTCGGGCAGCTCGGTGTGCGCCTCGCCGGTGGCGGGGGCGGAGCGCTCGGCCTCGCCGCGCAGCCGGCCGAGCTGCTCCAGGGCGGTGGCGGAGCGGGCCTCGATGGTGGCGACCAGGCTCTCGGCCCGGGCGGCGGCGGCCTGCCGGGCCGGGCCGTCGGCGCCGTCCGGGCTGGCGAGCAGCTCCTCGGCCCGGGTGCGGACCTTGTTGGTCAGCCGGTCAAGCTCGGCGGCCGAGGCGGTCTCGTCGCTCTCGGCCCGGGCCTGCTCGGCCCGCAGGTCGGCGCCGACGCCGACCTTCTCGTACAGCTGGGCGGCGGCCCGGTAGGCCTCGCGCAGGGCGGGCAGCGAGGCGGCCACCTCGGTGATCCGCTCGGTCTCCTCGACCACCGAGAGCTCGGCGCGCTCGGCCCGCAGGGTGCGGACGGTGCGGCGGGCGTCGTCGGCGGCCCGCTGGGCGGCCCGGCGGTCCTCGTCGCAGGTCCGGGCGCGCTCGGCGCAGACGGCCTGGCGGCGGTCGCACTCGGCGGCGTCCTCGGCCAGCTCGCGGCGGCGGCGGGCCCAGTTGGCCCGCTCCCGCAGCCGGAAGGCCAGGCCGGCCAGCGCGTCGGCGCGGCGGCGGGTGCGCTGGGCGGCCTCCCGGCGCTCCTCGTACGCGGCGGCGGCCGCGTACTGGTCGGCCTCCGCCTCGCCGTGCTCGGCCCGCAGGGTGGCCAGCTCGGCGGCGGCGGTCTCGGCCCGGGTGGCGGCCGCCAGGGTGGCCTCGGTCAGCTCGGCCAGGGTGCCGGGCGGGCACTGCTGGAGCCAGGAGGCCAGCCGGGCACCGAGCGCGCGGTCCCCGCCGAGCCGGGCGGCCAGCTCGCGGATGTGCTCCTCGCGGGCGGTGGCCCGGGTGCGCAGCTCGCGGCGCTCCTCGTCGGCCGCGCCCTCGTTGTGCATGGCCGGGTTCGGCGGCACCAGGAAGAACGCCGGCTCCCCGCCGAGCGGGGCGATCAGCGCGGCGGCGGTGCCGACCGCCACGGTGGAGCGGGGCAGCAGGGCCGCGCTCTGCAGCGCCTCCCGGGCCCGGTCCAGGGACTGAGGGTCCGTCACCACCACGCCGTCGACCAGCTCCGGGCGGGCGGCCAGGATCGCCTCGTGGTCGGCCGGGTCCACCGACTGGGCCAGGTAGCGCCAGCCGGGCAGCGCCGGGATGCCCTGCTCGCCGAGGTACTCGACGGTGGCCAGCACGTCCGGGCCGGGCGGCAGCAGGCCGCCGTCGCCGAGCGCGGCCAGGATCCGGGAGTCGTCCGCCGCGGCGGTGCGCAGGTCGAAGAGGGTGCGCTCGGCGGTGCTCACCGCGGTGTCGAGCCGCTCCTGCAGCTCCTCGGCGTTGGCGTCCAGCAGAGCGGGCGTCAGATGGCCCTCGGTCTCCTCGCCCTGGTACGGCCGCAGCGCGAGCAGCTCGGCCAGGCGGGGCTCGGCGGCCAGCAGGGCGGCGGTGCGCTGCTCGGCGGAGAGCGCGCGGTGGGCGCTCTGGTACGCGTCGCTGGCCCGGGCGGCGGCCAGCTCGGCCTTGGCCTCCAGGGCGCCGGTCTCCCGGGCCCGGGCGGCGGACTGCTCGGCGGCGGCGCGGGCCTGGTCAAGGGCGGCGGTGGCCTCCTTCTCGGCATCGGCGGCGTGCAGCGCGGCCCGGGCCGGGTCGGGCTCCTCCGTCCCGGCGTCGATCCAGCCGGCCTCCACGGCGGCCTGGGTCTCCTGCTCCACCTCGGCCAGCCGCTGCTCCAGGTGGCCCGTCTCGGAGCGGGCCTTCTGCGCGGCGGTGGCGGCGGCGGTGGCCTCGCCCTGCGCCCGGGCGCCGTCGGCCTGCAACTCCTCGGACCGGGCCTCCTCCTGATCGGCCCTCAGCTCGGCGGCCCCGGCGGCGCTCTCCAGCGCCCGGGCCAGCGCCCCGGCGGCCTTGTTCCGGGCGGCCAGCGCGGGGGCCGCGTCCAGCTCGGCCTCCTGGATGGCGACCGCGACCCTGGCCACCCGGTCGGCGGCGGCGCGGTGGCGCAGCACCGCCTCGGCGGCCTGCCAGGCGGAGTACAGGGTGCGGGCCTCGGTCAGCTCGCGGCGCAGCACGGCGGCCTCGGTGGTGGCGGCGGCCAGGCCCAGGGTGGCGTGACGGTGGGTCAGCTCGGCGGTGATCAGCGAGTGCCGGGTGCGGTCGCTCTCGGCGGCGGTCACCGCGCTCGCGGCGGCGGCCACCTCGACCGCCAGGTCCTGGGCGCGGTCCCGCTCGGCGGCGGCCCGGACGGTCAGCGACTGGGCGAGCCTGCGGGAGCGGCGGTCGGCGGTGCGGTGCAGCTCGCGGACCGACTCGCGGGCGGCGGTGGCGTCCACGATCCGCTGGAGCAGGTCGAGCGAGCCGGCCGTGAACTCGCACTCGGCGGTCAGCTCGGAGCGGCGGCCGAGCTTGGCGGCGAAGCCGTGCACCAGGTCGGCCAGGCCGTCGGTGTCCCGGGTGTCGGTGACGGCGCGCAGCAGCAGGTCGGTGAAGTCGGAGTCGTGCTTGACCGCGAAGAGACCGGCCGCCTCGCCCTCGTCCGCGTTCATCTCGCGCTGGTAGCGGAACAGTTCGGGGTCGAGGCCGAGCTCGCCGAGGTGCTCGTTCCACCGGTCGTGGATGTCCTCGAAGACCAGGTCCAGGTGCGGGGCGGCCTTGCCGGCCTCGGTCATCGCGTCCCGGAAGCCCTTCATGGTGCGGCGGCGGCCCCGGGTCTTCTGGTCGCCCGCCAGGCCGGCCCGCTCGGCCACCGGCAGGGCGTCCAGCGTCATCCCGGGCCCGGGGCGGAAGGAGTACCAGGACTCGGCGAACTTGCGCGGGTCGGAGGAGACCTGACGGCCCCTCCACTCGCTGACCTTGCCGACCACGATCAGCTCGCCGGTGACGGTGTGCTGCCACTCCAGCGCGACGTGGCCGCAGTCGTCGGCGAGCAGGAACTTGCGCAGCACGCCGGAGGAGGCGCCGCCGAGGGTGTTCCGGTGGCCCGGGAGCATCACGGAGAAGATCAGCTTGAGCAGGACGGACTTGCCGCCGCCGTTCTCCAGGAACAGCACGCCGGCCGGGGCGGGGCGGCGCTGCGGGCCCTCCGGCTCCTCGCCGAACAGGCCGATCTGCTGCGGCCTCGGCTCGGCCACCGGCTCACCGACGCCGCGCAGGTCGAGCACCGTGTCGGCGTAGCGGGCGCCGGCCGGTCCGATCGAGTACAGGCGGACCCGGTTGAGCTCGTACATGTGCGGCGGTTCTCCAGTTGACGGTTCGGGTTGGTCTGACGGGTGCTCAGAGACTGTGGAACGGCAGGCCCGCGTCGGCGACCAGCTCCTCGCTGTGGTCGGCGGGGAGGAGGGTGGCGGTGCCGTCGGTGACCGCGACCACGCCCAGGTCGATCAGCTCGGCCAGCGCGGCGCTGCCCGCCAGGTCGCGGACCTGGAGCTGGTAGCGGGCGGTGGTGCGGTAGGTGCCGCCGGCGTCGTCGGAGGTCTTCTGCAGGAAGCCGGAGTCGACCAGGAACAGCACCGCCTTGGAGACGATGCCGATGGTCGAACCGGAGAGCCGGCGGGCATCCTTGGTGGCCCCGGTCGCGGAGCGGCGGGCCCAGACGCGCCAGGCGGCTTCGAGACCGGGGGCGTCCGAGGTGGGGTCGGTGTTGTCCCCGGCGGCCTCGGCACGCTCTTCGAGACGGCGGCAGGCCTGCCGGACGAAGGCGTCCACGCCGTTGACCGTGATCCGGCCCAGGTACGCGTCGTCCGCCAGGTCCTCCGGGCGGGGGAAGGCCATCGCGGCGGTGGCCAGGTGGGCCAGGCCGTGCAGGAAGCGGTCGGTGGCGTCGCCGGCGGCGCGGCGGGAGTAGTCGCCCATCCGCACCGCGAAGAGCGAGTCCTCGGCCGCGGCCACGGCCATCCCCGCGCGGGGCGAGACCTCCAGCACGACCAGGCCGAGGCCGGCCGCGACGGCGTCCGCGAGGCGGGCGAAGCCCGGGTCCTCGCGGTGACGGCGGATCAGCTCGGCGTACTCCGCGTCGCGGGCGGGGAGCAGCTTGGCCTGGAGACCGAAGGAGACCAGACGGGCGGCGTCGGCGACGTCGGCCGGCGTGAGGGCCGCCGCGGGCGCCGGGGCCGCGGGCTCCTCCTCGGTCTCCCAGGACTGGTCGGTCATCACGTGCGGTACTCCTCGTTGGTTACACCGGGGGCGCGGGGAACTGCGCGCTGGGGGACGGCACGGGTCCGTACGCCGGCGACGGTGGGGCGTTGCCGGTGGGTGGGCGGGTACGGGTCACGGCAGAGGCGGCAACTGACTGTGCGTCGTTCACTGCGGCTTGGTTGCCTGCCGCTGCGCGCAGTTCCTCGCGCCCCTGGGGTAGCCACTCTCGTCATTGGCGGTCGGCCGCCATGCCTGCGGCGTCGAGGAGGGCGCTGCCGACGATGAGGTCGGCGCCGCCGAACTCGGGGTCGTCGAGGCGGGTGCCGTCGTCCACTGCGAAGAGCAGGCGTTCCTCGCCCTGGCGGTAGGCCGTGCCGACCGGCGGGCTGGCCGAGTGGATGGCGAGGAGGGCGACCAGGTAGGGCAGGTCGGGGTCCTTGAGGCGGGCCTCGGCGAGCAGGCCGGAGAGGCGGCGGGGTGCGTCGGGCGGGAGGTCGAGCAGCTCCTGGGCCGCCTCCAGCTGCTCGTCGGAGAACCGGCTGTCGTCGGGGGTGGCCACCAGGTCCGGGTCGGGGAGCTCCGCGCCGAGGTGCTCGCGCTCGACCGGCGGGGTGAGCAGCAGGTCCACCAGGTCGGTCATCCGGACCGAGACGGGTGTGCGCAGCCCGGTGCCCCGGGTGAAGAACGCGTCGGTGGGCCGGGTGGCCTGACTGACCGGCAGCTCCAGCAGCGGTGCGAGCAGCTGCCCGTACAGGTCGATGCCGCTGCGGGCGGAGGGGGCGGCGAAGGCCTGCCGGTCCTGTTCGGCGCGGAACAGCGGGCCGGCCTCCAGCAGGCGGGTCTGCAGCTGGGTGTGGCGGCGGATGCAGTCCTTGACGATGTCGACCAGCTCGGCGGCGCGGCGCTTGTGCTCCTGGTCCTCGGCCTCGTCGCGGGCCTTGCGGATGTTGGTGAGGATCGCGTTCTCGTGCCGGTAGCGGTCGGAGATGTGGCCGAGCGCCTCGTCGATCAGGTCGGGGACGGCCTGCATCCAGTCGACCGCGCGGACGTTGCGCCGGGTGGCGTCGAGGGCGCGGCGCAGGGTCTCGGCGAACTGGACGGTGCGGTAGCGGGCCTGCTCCGCGGCGAGCTGGGCGTCGGCCAGCCGGCCGCGGCTGATCAGGACCTCGAGCTTGACCTCGGCGGCGATCTGGGCCGAGGTGACGTCGGTGTCGAGGGCGCCGACCAGGACGTTGACCGCCTCGTCGGTGGTGCGCAGGTAGACCCCGCCGTCAGGGCCGGGGACCTCCTCGATCAGCTTGAAGTCGTAGTCGCGCCTGACGTAGCTGCCGTCGGAGCCGAAGGTGCCGTAGACGGCGCGGAAGCCGCGGTCGACGCTGCCGACGTTGATCAGCGATTCCAGCACCCAGCGGGCCACCCGCTCGTGCTCGGCGGTGGTGCGGGCCGGGTTCTGCGCGGCGACCCGGGGCAGCATGCGGGCCAGCACTATGTCGCGGTCGGCCCCGGTGTCGAAGTCCATGTTGAGCGTGACGAGGTCGATCGCGGAGAGGCCGACCTCGGCCATCGCGTAGGAGGTGTACTCGCCCGCCAGGTTGACCTTGCGGCTGTCCAGGTCGTGCAGGGGCGCGGTGCAGGCCAGCGCCTTGAGCCGGCGGGCCAGCCCCTCGTCGGCGGCCGGGCCCGGGGCGGGGCGGGCGGCACCGGGGGCGGGCGGCCGGAGCACGGGCTCGGTGGGCTGAACTGCGGTGGTCACGGTGGACAAGGTTAGAGGTTCATGGCGACAAGGTCCGAAACGTCCCTGTTGGGAGGCTCGGGAACGGCCCCGAAAGGCGAGTTGAACATGTTCAGTTAGTAGGTCTAGAGTCACTGCTGCGCAGGTCGGGACGGATACCCGATCCGCACTACCCGCTTGGGGGTTGGCACCATGACCGAGGACGAGCAGGCCGCAGAGGCGAGCACGCTCCGGCACGTCCGCCGGTGGATCTGGATCTTCATCGTCTGTCTCGCGGTGAGCGGCCTGACGGCCTTTCCGCTGGAGACCGAGACCCGCTGGCTGGTCTCGCTGGTCGAGCGGGCGCCGCTGATCGGCCACTTCCCGGACGTGCTCGTCTGGGCCGAACGGGTCCGCGACGGTGTGGCCGACGCCAACGTCCGGTACCCCTTCCTGGCGTACGGCACCGACTGGCTGGCCTTCGCCCACCTGGTGATCGCCGTCGCGTTCTGGGGGCCGCTCAAGGACCCGGTGCGGAACATCTGGGTGATCCGCTGGGCCCTGATCGCCTGCGCGGCGATCATCCCGCTGGCGCTGATCTGCGGGCCGCTGCGGGGGATCCCGCTGGCATGGCGATTCGTCGACATGTCGTTCGGGGTCTTCGGCGCGGTGCCGCTGCTGGTGGTGCTGCGGGGGATCAAGCGGCTGGAGTGGGCCGAGGCACTGCGCCGGGAGCCCAGGGTCACGACCGTCTGACGGGGGCTCACCCGTCCGGCCGACCGGTTGGGGCACTTGAGAGGAAACGTTCCTCCATCCGAGGGAGCGCGCACCCGGCGGGTGCGCGCTCCGGCATCGGGTCAGGTGCGTGCGCGCCCCTGCGCAGGCCCTACGATCACCCCAGGAGCCGGGCGGGAGACGGGCGTTGGCATGAGGGTCTTGGCGTGAGGGTGTTGGCGTGACCGAAGCGGTGATCGATCTCAATGCGGACCTCGGCGAGGGGTTCGGACGCTGGACCCTGACCGACGACGAGGCCCTGCTCTCCGTGGTCACCAGCGCCAACGTGGCCTGCGGCTTCCACGCCGGCGACCCGTCCACCATGCGCCGGGTCTGCGCGCTGGCCGCCGAACGCGGCGTCCGGATCGGCGCCCAGGTCTCCTACCGCGACCTGGCCGGCTTCGGCCGCCGCGCGATGGAGGTCCCCTCCGAGGAGCTGGCCGACGAGATCGCCTATCAGATCGGCGCGCTCCAGGTCTTCGCCCGCGCGGCCGGATCCCGGGTCAGCTACGTCAAACCGCACGGCGCCCTCTACAACCGGGTGGTCGGCGACTCCGAACAGGCCGAGGCGGTGGTGGCCGGGGTGCTGCGGGCCGGGGCGGTCTGCGACGGCCCGCTGCCGGTGCTCGGCCTCCCCGGCTCCCGGCTGCTCGCCGTCGCCGAGGGCGTCGGCCTCCCGGTGGTGACCGAGGCCTTCGCCGACCGGGGCTACACCTGGGCCGGCACCCTCGTGCCGCGACGCGACCCGGAGGCCGTCCTGCACGACCCGGAGGCGGTGATCGCCCGGGCCGTCGGCATCGCCCGGGACGGGCTGGTCACCGCCGTCGGGGGCGAGCCGGTGGCGGTGGAGGCGCGTTCGCTCTGCGTGCACGGGGACACCCCGGGGGCGGCGCAGCTGGCCTGGCGGGTGCGGGGTGCGCTGGCCTCGGCGGGGGTGCGGGTAGAGGCCTTCGTCTGATGGGCTCGGACGGGGGGTTGGTGTTCCGGCCGGTGGGCACGGACGCGCTGCTGGTGGAGGCGGCCGACGGGGCAGTGGTGGAGGCGCTGTACGCCGAGCTGCTGGCCCGGCGGGGCTCGCTGCCGGAGGTGGCGGAGATCGTGCCGGCGGCGCGGACCGTGCTGCTGGACGGGGTCGCGGACGTCGCGGCGCTGCGGCGGGAACTGACGGGCTGGCGGCTGACGGGGCGTCCGGCCGGGGACGGGCCGCTGGTGTCGCTGCCGGTCGAGTACGACGGCGCCGACCTGGCGGAGGTCGCCGGGCTGTGGGGGGTGTCGGTGGCGGAGGCGGTGGCGCTGCACTCGGCGGTGGAGTACCGGGTCGCGTTCTGCGGCTTCGCCCCTGGATTCGGGTATCTGACGGGGCTTCCGGAGCGGTACCACGTGCCTCGGCGGGCCACCCCGCGCAGTTCCGTCCCGGCAGGGTCGGTGGCGTTGGCGGGGCCCTACACGGGGGTGTATCCGCGGTCCTCGCCGGGCGGGTGGCAGTTGATCGGGCGGACCTCGGCGGTGCTCTGGGACACGGAGCGGGAACCGGCGGCGCTGCTGGCGCCGGGGACGCGGGTGCGGTTCGTGCCGGAGGCGGGGGCGTGACGCGATTCGCTTCGCGCGCCGAGGACGACGGTCACCCCGGGGACGCGCCGGACGTGCGCGGTGATCCCGGGGTGACCTCCTCCGAAAGCGGGCTGGTGGTGGTGCGGCCCGGGCCGCTGACGACGGTTCAGGACTTGGGGCGGCGCGGGGTCGCGCACCTGGGGGTGCCCCGGGGCGGGGCCCTGGACGAGCCGGCGCTGCGGGCCGGGAACCGGCTGGTGGGCAATCCCGAGGGCGCTGCCGGGTTGGAGACCACGCTCGGCGGGGTCGCACTGCAGGCCGTCGGGCGGGTGGTGGTCGCGGTGACGGGGGCTCCGGCGGCCGTCCGGGTGGACGGGCGGGCGGCGGCCTGGGGTGCGGCGGTGGCGGTGCCGGACGGGGCGCTGGTCGAGGTCGGGCCGGCCACGTACGGCGTCCGGAGCTACCTGGCGGTGGCGGGCGGGCTGGACGTGGCGCCGACGCTGGGCAGCCGTTCGACGGACCTGCTCTCCGGGCTCGGCCCGGCCCCACTGACAGCCGGTCAGCTGCTGCCCGTGGGGACGCCCTCTCCGCTGCCGCCGTACGACGGGCCGGCCGTACTGCCCGCTCCCCCGGCCGAGTTGGTACTGCGGCTGCTGTCGGGGCCCCGGGACGACTGGTTCGCTCCGGAGGCGTTCCGCTTGCTGGCCCGCGCCCGGTACGAGGTGGCGGCGGCGTCCAACCGGATCGCCCTGCGGACCGAGGGCCCGGCCCTCCCTCGGCGGCGGACGGCCGAACTGCCCAGCGAGGGCATGGTGTTGGGTGCCGTCCAGGTCCCGCCCGACGGCTGCCCCGTGGTCTTCCTCGCCGACCACCCCACCACCGGCGGTTACCCGGTGATCGGCGTCGTCCCGGCCGCCGACCTCGCGGGCGCCGCCCAGGCCCGCCCGGGCACCCCGCTGCGCTTCGTCCTCTGACCCACCGCCGGAGCGCCGGCCGCAGGGGCCCAGTTCGCGGGTGGTGTGGCCCGCCGTCTCGCGGAGCCGACCGGCTTCGGGCCGGCGCAGCACCAACGCCCGCCACTGCGACGTACTCGCCGCCCAACGCAAGGAGCGCGCCCGCATCCGCAGCGAAAAGGGCATCCGCCCGGGGCGGACGCCCCCTCCGCACCGCAGCCTGACCAACCGTGAACAGCAGCCCCCGCCGAATGCCGACGGGGCACGTTCCGGCGACAGAGGGATGACTCAGGAGGCGGACGGCTCGATCTCCCCCGCGAAGACGATGAACTGGTCGATGAGGCCCCGTCGCAGATGGACGACGTCCGTACCCGCCAGGCGGGGGCCTCCATCAGGCGTGGTGAAGACCCACTGGTACCGGGCCCATTCGTCAGGCATGTCCACCGCTGAGCAGCGCACCATCGTGCCGGGCCCCGCCGGGTGGCGCCGGATGTCCAGCACGAACCGCTCGACCGCCGCGATTCCTTCGCTGCGACCCAACGGCCCCCAGAAGACCACGTCTGAGGTCAGGGCCTGGGGGAGCAGGGCAGTCACATAGCTGTCGTCCGAGGCGTTGAACGCGGAGATGAACGTGTCGATCGCGGAGCGTGCGGTCTCTTCCTGCATACCCCAGTCATACCAGCCGCTTCGCGTGCGCTCGTCCCACGAACCGCCTCGTCGAGCAACTCCGCGAGCCGCCTGGCGAGTTCCCAGCGGCTGACGGGCCGGAAGCGATCGTCCGCCGGCCGGGCGACAGCGACCGTTCCCCGGTTCACCGGACCCAGGTGAGCTCTGGCCGAAGGTCAGCCCGGAAGCTGCTGCTAAGGGATGGCGTGTGGTGACGCGCGGTGTGCCGCCCACTCATCGCGGAGCAACCCGAAAACCACGCTGTCGTACCACTGTTCGCCTACCCGCACGCTTGCGCATCATCGCCCCCCTTCGACGCCCCCTGACGGACCGTCTGCGCGTCGTCCTTGGCTGGTCTCCGCGTGCCGTCGACGCAGCACCGCCAGCGCACCGGATCCGCCGTCGAAGTCGCCTCGACGGGTGATGAGTTGAGCCAGCCCGCTCCTGCTCACCGCTGCCCGACCGGCGAGTTGGCGCCGGCGCTGGTCCGGCACTCGGGGCCTGGGGCGCACGGGGATTAATGGCTTGCCGGACATGTGACTGTATGTCAGCATCCGCCTGGAGATGCAAGAAGCGATGAGAATTGGTGCCATGGAAAATCAGTACGAGGACGAGTGCCGCCGGTCGCTGGCCGAAGAACAGGCGAAGAGTCTTGCCGAGACCGGCAATTGGGCGCATGTGGACAGAGACCAGGTGCACCAGGACTGGGACGCGCTGTACCGGGAGATTGCAGCCCGCCTGGACGGCTCACAGCCCGGCGATCCCGAAGTCCAGGAGCTCGTCCGCAGGCACTTCGACATCGCCTGCCGCTTCTACAAGCCCAGCAGGAAAGCTTACGTCGGCATGGCGCTCTTCTATGCGGAAGACGACGCCATGAGGGCGTTTCACGATTCCTACGACCCCAGGTTGGTGGAGTTCCTGGGTGACGCCATGAGGATATTCGCCGAACGGGCCGCCGGTTTCGCCTCGTAGGGCGGTCACGGCCGCCACCGGGTCCGGTCCGCTCGGGAAATCCGGATGACGGGAGTCGGCGGCGGCTCCGACAATGGCACATGTTGATCGACCACTGGCCGCTGCTCGGCCTACGCCTCCGTACGCCCCGCCTGGAACTCCGACTGCCCGACGACGAGGAACTGGCCGCGTTGGCCGACCTGGCGGCGGCAGGTGTCCACGCGCCGGAGCGGATGCCCTTCCTGCACGCGTGGACCGACCTCCCTCCGGCGGATCGGGCCCGTTCGGTGGTGCAGCACCACTGGCTGCGCCGCGGGGACTGGTCTCCGCAGGACTGGGCCCTGAACCTGACCGTGTTCGAGGGCGGCCGGGTCGTCGGTCTCCAGACCCTCGCCGCCCGCGAGTTCGCCGTGCTGCGGCAGGTGAGCAGCGCCTCCTGGCTCGGAGCGGCGCACCAGGGCCAGGGCATCGGCACCGAGATGCGCGCCGCCGTGCTGCGGCTGGCCTTCGCCGGCCTGGGGGCCGAGGAGGCGCGGTCGGGCGCCTTCGAGGACAACCCCTCCTCATACGCGGTGTCTCGGAAGCACGGCTACGAGCCCGACGGCATCGACCGGAACGTGGTGCGCGGGCGGCCCGTGACGACGCGGCGGCTGCGGCTGATCCGGGAACGGTGGGAGCAGCAGGAGCAGATCCCCGTCGAGGTCGAGGGGCTGGCTCCCTGTCTGCCGATGTTCGGTCTGCCGCCCGCTTCGTGACGAGTGCTCAGACCGGATTTCGGGACTGCGGCCTTTCGGGTTCCCAGCTTAGCGGCCCGACCGGCGCGGAACGGGTATTCAAAAGGACGTGGGCGTGGCGCGGGCCGGTCGGGCTAGTCTCCGCCGGTACCCGTTCCGACCAGGGAGAAGACCCGCCATGACCAGGCCTCCGCTGCCCCATGAATTCCTGCGCCCCGTACCGGCGTTCAGCGTCACCAGTGAGGACGTGAAGGACGGCGGCACGCTGCTGCCGGCCCAGACGCTCGACGGCGGCAACCTCTCCCCGCAGCTCGCGTGGTCGGGCTTTCCGGCCGAGACCAAGAGCTTCGCGGTGACCTGCTTCGACCCCGACGCCCCCACCGGCAGCGGGTGGTGGCACTGGCTGCTCTTCGACCTTCCGGCCACCACCACCGAGCTTCCGGCCGGTGCGGGCAGCGGTGTCTTCCCGGGGTTGCCGGAGGGTGCGGTGCACGGGCGCAACGACTACGGGACCAAGGAGTTCGGGGGTGCCGCGCCGCCGCCCGGGCACGGCCCGCACCGGTACGTGTTCACCGTGCACGCGCTCCCGGTCGAGAAGTTGGGCCCGGACGCGGACACCTCGGCGGCGGCCATCAGCGGCGCCCTGGGCTTCTTCGCCCTCGCCCGGGCCGTCCTGGTGGCGGAGTACGAGAACCGGTAGGTCCGGCCTCGGGCGCGGCCGTCCCTCCTCGACGGAGGGGCGGCCTCAGGCCTCGCCCGCCGCCTCGCGGCCGTCGTGCTGCCGCTGGCGGTGCTTGCGCATGGACACCTGCGAGCCGCAGCCGGTGCTGCAGTACAGCCCTCCCCCGTTGCGCGTCCGGTCGAAGAAGCCGAAGTGGCACGGCGGGTTCCGGCAGGCCTTGACGCGTGCCCAGTCGCCGCGCTGGGCGAAGGTCGTCACCGCAGCCAGGACGGTGCCGAAGACGCGCGGCGCTCCGTCCTGCGTCGAGGCCAGTTCCACGCCGCCGGCCGTCACCACCGGTGCCAGCGGGTAGAGCGGACCGATGCGCCGGAGGTACTGCTCGGCCCGCAGCAGCGGTTCGCCGAGGCTCTCCTCGTCGCCCGAGTGTGCGAGCAACAGGGTCGCCAAGGCGTCGCGCAGTTCGCGGGCGGCCGCGGCGTCGGCGTCGGTCACCACCGTCTCGCCGCCGAACGAGTCGTGCTCCGCCAGCCATGCCGCGAACGCGTCCCCGTCTGCGAGCAGTTCGGGGTGCCCTCCTCCGTTCGCGCGGGTGTTCACGAACGCGAGGACGGTCTCCACCGTCGGCGCGAGGGGGCGCGGGCTGCTGGGTTCGGGGGATCCGGGTGTCACGGCGGCCATCCTCCCACAGTACATCAGACGGATAGGAGCTAATCCAGGTAGAGCGCAACGCATGAGCCGATCAAGGTTGACTCGTTGCGACCTAAAGCCATACGGTCGCAACATGAATCGAGCTACCAATCCCCGTACCTGGCTGATCACCGGCGCGACGTCCGGCATCGGCCGCGAACTGACCCTGCAAGCACTGGAGAACGGCGACACCGTCTCGGCCCTCGCCCGCGACACCTCCCCCCTGGCGGACCTGGCGCAGGCACACGGTGAGCGCCTCCTCCTCATCCCGGCTGACGTGCGTGACGAACGGGCCGTCATGGCCGCGGTGGAGAGCACGCTCGCCCGGTTCGGCCGGATCGACGTCGTGGCCAACAACGCGGGATACGGGCTGTTCGGGGCCGTCGAGGAGGTCTCCGACACTCAGGCTCGTGCCGTGTTCGACACCAATGTCTTCGGGGTGCTCAACGTGCTCCGCGCGACGCTGCCGGTGTTCCGCGCCCAGCGGTCCGGGCACGTCCTCCAGGGCTCGTCGGTGTACGGGCAGTCCGCCCATCCCGGCGTGGGTCTGCTGGCCGCCACGAAGTACGCGGTCGAAGGGCTGTCGGACGCGCTCGCGGCCGAGGTGGCACCGCTCGGCATCAAGGTCACGATCATCCAGCCCGGGTTCGCCGCGACGCCCTTCCTCGCCAACCTCGATGTCGCGGCCGGCCTCGGCGACTACGACCGGACCGTCCGCGAGGTCCAGAAGGGCATCGGAGAGCTGCCGGCGTCCGCGTTCGCCGATGCGGCGCGGATCGCCGAAGGCATCCGGACCGTGGTCGACAGCCCCAAACCTCCGCTGCGCCTGGCCCTCGGCGCCTCCAGTGCGACGACCATGCGCCCCGCCCTGGAGGCGCGGCTCGCGGAGCTGGACGGCTGGCAGCATCTGACCGAGGCCGTCGACCGGTAGTCCTCGCCACCCGGTCGTGACAGGGGGACGGGTCGAAGCCACTGCAGATGGCTTCGACCCGTCCCCCTGTCCTACCACGAGCCCGCGCTCGCCGACGGGGTGTCAGGTGGTGGCCTGCCGGATGACGTGAAAGCGCTGGGCGACGATCTCGGTGTCGTCGTCGACGGTGAAGTCGGCGCCGAGTTCGGCGCGGACTTCGGGGCCGTGCCAGAAGGACTCGTGGTTGGCGCGCCACTGGGCCACCGTCTCGTCGCCCTCGCCCTCGTCGACCGCATGGCGGAGGTCGACGTCGGCGAGGCGCAGGACGCGGACCTCGGTGAGTTCGATGACGGCCACGCGACGGCCGTCGGAGTCGATGACGGCGGCGCGGTGGCCGGCGCGGGGCAGGGGGTCGCCGGTGGTGGCGTAGTCGACGGCCAGGCCGGTGGTGGTGGTCTTGGCGCCGGAGAGGACGGCGGCGACCAGCTGGTCGCGGAGCGGGCCGGGGAAGGCGAACTCGAAGACGGGGAGAGCGTCGATGTCCATGCCGGGGACGGTAGCTGACGCACCGTCGAGCAGGGTGAGCAGCCGCGCGGCGAACTCGGCCGGGTGGGTGGTGCAGCCCAGGTGGCCGCCGGGGAACTCGGCGACGGGGGCGGGGAGCAGTTCGGCGAGCCGGTGGGCCGGGCCGGTGAGGGCGGGCTGGTCGACCGAGTCGCGGCCGACGGCGAGGACCAGTCGGCCGGCCGCCTTGCGGAGGCCGGGCAGGTCCGGGGCACTGGAGGTGAACGGGACCAGGACGTGTTCCAGGAAGTAGGGGAGATTGGCGTGCATCCGGGTGGCCATCTCCCGGATGGCGGGGGCCAGTTCGGTGGGTGCGGAGGATTCCTCCCGGCGGCCGCCGCCGAGGCCCTCGGCGAAGCGGGCCATGGCGGGGCCGACCCCGGACGTGCGGTGGAGGTCGCGGACCTCGGTGTAGAGGGCGGTGGCGGGCCCGGGGTCGGAGAGCAGGGCGGTGAGGGGCGGTTCGTGGGCCACCACCCGGTGCACGCGGTCGGGGTGACGGGCCGCCAGCATCAGGGCGGTGATGGCGCCGGAGCTGGTGCCGAGCACGTACGCGGGCTCGTCCGGGGAGTGCAGGTCGAGCAGGCGGCGGGCGTCCTCGGCCCACACCTCCACCTGCTGGTCGGCGGCCGGACCGTCGAGCGGGCTGCGGGAGAGGCCGCGCTGGTCGTAGGAGACCACGGTGTAGTGGGTGGCGAGGGTGTCGGCGATGCCCGCGAAGAGGCCGGCGTCGCCCGCGCCACCGGGGATCAGCAGCAGGACCGGGCCGGAGCTGCGGCGTTCGTGGTGGAGGGTGGCGCCGGGTACGGGGAGGAGGGCGGTGGTGGTCACGGGGTGCTCCGGTCGGTGGGGCCGGCCAGCGGGTCGGCGCGTGGTGGAGGGCGTCGAGCCGACGGGCCTCGGGGGCCTCCGCCTCGGTCGGGGAGAGCTGGGGCCGGGCCGAGGGGAGGTGAGGGTCCGTCAGTCGGTGCGGGGGCCGCCGAAGCGGGCCAGGTAGTGCCAGACGCGTTTGAGGGCCTGCGGGTCGTGCTCGCCGGAGCGGGCCGCCTCGCCGAGGACCAGCGGGTCGAGGTGGCCGTCCCGGGCCAGCGCGAGGCCGAGCTCGACGAACTCCGGTCCCCGGTAGTCGGGGTGACGGCGCAGCACCTCGGTGCTCAGCCGCAGGCCCGGGTGGTACTCGACGGGGCAGGGCAGCGCGGCTGCGGCCGCTTCGATGTCGGTGCCCCGGTAGCAGGGGTCGAGGACGAGGGCCTCCACCTCGTGGGCGAGGCGGACGCCGCCGTGGACGTGGGCCTCGACGTAGTCGTCCAGGACGTCCTGGTCGTCCGCCTCGGCCAGCTCGATCAGGGCCATCCGCTCGGCGGTGCCGAAGTGTTCGGGCTCCAGGTAGCTGTCCGGGTAGCAGAAGGTGGTGCGGCCGAGCACCGAGGCGCCCAGGCGGAAGAAGGCGGAGCCGAAGCGCGGGGCGGCGCCGTAGGGGCGGTGGCGGAAGTCGAGGGCGCCGTACACCGGGCGGTCCGCGGCCGGGGCCTGGTCGTACGCGCCGCCGAAGATCCGGCTCTCCCACTTCCAGCGGTCGCCGCCGGGGTGCGCGGTCAGGCCGCCGTTGCCGGTGCCGGTGACGAACTGCGAGTGGTAGCTGCCGTCCTGGGCGAGGGCGGCCAGGATCGGGCGGCCGTCGGCGGTCCGGTCGGGGTGGAAGTTGAGGGTGATCCGCAGGCCGGCGGGGAGGGGCGCGCCCCGGGAGAGCGCGGTGACGTGACGGATCGCCAGGTCGGCGGGGGTGTCCGTCACGCTTCGGCGTCCAGGCTCGCGAGTTCGGCCTCGGTGAGACGGATCGCTCCGGCGGCCACGTTCTGCTCCAGGTGGGCGGGGTTGCCGGTGCCGGGGATGGCCAGCACGTGCGGGCCCTGGGCGAGGGTCCAGGCCAGTCGGATCTGGGCGGGGGTGGCGCCGTGCGCCTCGGCGACGGCGAGGAGTGCGGGGCCGTCGGCGTGTTCGGCTCCGGACTCGGCGCCCTTGCCGGCGATGGCGAAGAACGGGACGAAGGCGACGCCCTGTTCACCGCAGGCGTCGAGCACGGCGCGCTGGGCGGGGGTGGCGCCCAGACCGAAACGGTTCTGCACGCAGACCACCGGGGCGATCTGCCGGGCCTCGGCGAGCTGGGCGGTGTCGGCGTTGGAGAGGCCGAGGTGGCGGATCAGGCCGGCCTCGCGGAGTTCGGCGAGGGCGCCGAAGTGCTCGGCGACCGACGCGCGGCCGTTGGTGCGGTAGTTGACCAGGTCGAGGTGGTCGCGGCCGAGCTGACGGAGGTTCTCCTCGACGTGGCCGCGCAGCTGGTCCGGGCGGGCCCAGTCCAGCCACTCGCCGGTCACGTCGCGGACCGGGCCGACCTTGGTGGAGATCAGGAGGTCGTCCGGGTACGGGGCGAGGGCGCTGTTGATCAGCTCGTTGGCGGAGCGGAGGGTGGAGAAGTAGATGGCGGCGGTGTCGATGTGGTTGACGCCCAGCTCGACCGCGCGGCGGAGCACCGCGAGGGAGCGCGCGCGGTCGCTGGGGGCGCCGAGGTCGAAGGCGGCGCTGCCGGTCAGGCGCATCGCGCCGAAGCCGAGGCGGTGCACGGGGAAGTCGCCGAGGGTCCAGGTACCGGAGGTGGCTGCAGTGATCACCGACGGATGATGCCACGGCGCTCCGCGCAGGTACACGGGGTTTGTTCGCGGGCCACCCTCGAGGACGCGGCATCACTGTCGGGTTTCAGGGGCGCGGGGAACTGCGCGCAGCGGGAGGCACTGACCCGTGTGCCGGGTACGGGCGCTGACGTGCAAGTGGATCTCCGTACCCGACACACGGGTCTTCACCTTCCGCTGCGCGCAGTTCCCCGCGCCCCTGACGCCTACGGCGTCAAACCCTCGATGAGGCGGTCGAGGAGGCGGGTGAAGGTGGCGTCGGGGTCGGCGGGGGACGGGGGTTCGGTGAGGGCGGCGGCGAGTTGGGGGTAGGCGCCGGTGGCGGCCATAGTGGTGAGGTAGCGGAACTGGGCGGCGCCGAACTCGGCCGGGTCGGTCCCCTCCAGGGCGCGGCGTTGGGCCAGTTCGTGGCCGACATGACTCGCCACGAAGCCGCTGACCAGGGCGAAGACCTCGGTACGGGCCGCGCCGGTGAGACCGGTCGGGGCGAGCACGGTCAGGGCGTGCTCCAGGGCGGCCAGGGTGCCGGGGCCGATGGTGCGGCGCTGCGGCAGAGCGGCGACCAGCCAGGGGTGACGGTGCATCAGGGTGCGCTGGGCCTCGGCCATGGCCTGCACGTCGGCCCGCCAGTCGCCGCTCGGGGGCGACGCGGGCAGGGCGCCGGAGACCTGGTCGACCATCAGTTCCAGCAGGGTGTCCTTGTCCGGCACGTAACTGTAGAGCGACATGGTGCCGACCCCGAGCCGGACCGCGACCGCCCGCATGGTGACGGCGGCCAGGCCCTCCTGGTCGGCCAGTTCGACGGCGGCGGCGGTGATCTGCTCCCGGCTGTGCCGGGGCCGTCGGCCGAGCCGGGGCCGGTCCAACCGGTCCGGCGTCAGCCAGAGCCGCTCCGGGTCGATGCCCTCCGCCACGGTCCGCTCCTCTCTCAGGGGTGACTCCCATCCAAGCACTCGCTATTCTCGTACAACGTACGGAAAAGAGGAGGGCCCGCGATGCCCGAGACCACCCACCGCCCGCCCAGGACCGCCCGCCTGGTCCGCCGCACCCAGCGCGGCCTGCCCCCGAAGCGCTTCGAGACCCGGTACCGGCCCGCACTGGAGGTGCCCGCCGCCGACGGCACCGTCCTGCTGACGGACCACCACCTCCCGCTCGGCCCCGGCCCGTTCCCGACCGTGCTGCTCCGCTCCCCCTACGGCCGGGGCTTCCCCTGGGCCCCGCTGTACGGGCTGGCGCTGGCCGAGCAGGGGTTCAACGTGCTGATCCAGAGCTGCCGGGGCACCGGCGGCTCCGGCGGGACCTTCACCCCCTGGCGGGACGAACAGGAGGACGGCCTGGCCACCGTGGACTGGCTGCGCGGGCAGCCCTGGTTCGACGGGGCGCTCGGCACCATCGGCCCCAGCTACCTCGGCTACGTCCAGTGGGCGCTGGCCGCCGACCCGCCGCCGGAGCTGCGCGCCATGGTGGTGCACAACGGCATCCACGACCCGTACGGCTTCTTCCGAACCGGCGGCTCCCCCGGCACCCCGGGCGTGTTCAACCTGGAGAACGCGCTGGTCGCCTCCGTCGGCCTGCTCCACTTCCGGCACGGCTTCGGTGCGCTGATGCGCGCCGCCGCGCGCCTGCAACGCCACCTGCGCGCCGCCACCCGGGGCCTGCCGCTCCGTCAGGCGTACACCGCCGGAACGGGCGGGCCGGCGGACTTCCTGGAGAAGGCCATGGACCATCCGGAGCCGGGCGACCCGTACTGGCACGGCGCCGACCTCGGGTCGGTGGCCGGGCGGACAGCGGTGCCGACGGCGCTGGTCACCGGCTGGTGGGACGTCAACCTCGGGCAGACCCTGCGGCAGTGGGAGCGGCTGGGCGAGGCCGGGGCGCCCCGCTCGCTGCTGGTCGGGCCCTGGACGCACACCTCCACCCTCGGCCCCGGCTGGCCCGAGAGCTTCCGGGAGAGCCTGGCCTGGCTCCGCGCCCACCTGGCCGACGACCCGTCAGGCCTGCGGTCACAGCCGGTCCGGGTACAGACCGGGGACGGCTGGCGGGAGCTGGCCGACTGGCCCCCACCGGGCCGGGAACTGCTGTTCCACCTGGACGGGAGCAGGCTGGCCGAGCGGCCCGGGGCGGAACCGCTGCGCCTGCGGGCCGACCCCGCCGCGCCGGTGCCCTCGGTCGGCGGCGCCCTGCTCTCCCAGCAGGCCGGCCCCCGCCGGGTGGACGCGCTCGGCCGGCGGGACGGGGTGCTGAGCCTGGACACCGAGCCACTCGCCGAGCCGCTCCGGCTGCTCGGCCCGGCCTCTGTCGACCTGCTGGTCGAGTCGGGCCACTTCGACCTGTACGCCCGGCTCTGCGCCGTCGACCCGCGCGGGCGGGCGGTCCACCTCACCGACGGAGTGCTGCGGCTCACCCCCGGCGGCGACCGGCCGGCCGCCCTGACCGTCACCCTGGACCCCACCGGGCACCGCCTCGCCGCCGGGCACCGGCTGCGGCTCCAGCTGAGCCCGGCCCCGCACCCGCGCTACGCCCGCAACTCCGGCACCGGCGAGTCCGACACCACCGCCACCCGGCTGGTCCCGGCCCGCGCCACCCTGCACCCGGGCTCGGTGCTGCGGGTCACCGTGGAGTCCTGAGTCGCCGTCAGCCGCAGGGCCGCCCCGGGGCTCCGCCGTACACCTGGAACCGCTAGCATCGCGCTCCGGACCACCCGTCAGCAGAACAGGATCACCAGCAGATGCGCACCCCCCTCCAGACGACCCCGGCGGGTGCCCGGTGATCGACTGGTTCGAAGCCACCGTCCTCGGACTGATCCAGGGGCTCACCGAGTTCCTGCCGGTCTCCTCCAGCGCCCATCTCCGGGTGTTCTCCGCCCTGTTCGGCTGGGAGGACCCGGGTGCGGCGTTCACCGCCGTGACCCAGCTGGGCACCGAGTCCGCGGTGCTGATCTACTTCCGCAAGGACATCTGGGCGATCATCACCGCCTGGGTCGCCGCGCTCTTCGACAAGAACCGGCGGAGCGACCCGAACGCCCGGCTCGGCTGGTTCGTGATCCTCGGCACGCTGCCGATCGGGATCTTCGGCGTGCTGTTCCAGGACACCATCGAGAGCAGCCTGCGCGACCTGCGCGTGATCGGCACCACGCTGATCCTCTTCGGCGTGATCCTGGCCGTGGCCGACCGGACCCGGGCCGTCCGCAACGCCAAGCCGATCTCCGAGCTCACCCTGCCGCACGCCCTCGGCTACGGCTTCGCCCAGGCGCTGGCGCTGATCCCCGGCGTCTCCCGCTCCGGCGGCACCATCTCGGCCGGCCTCTTCCTCGGCTACAGCCGCGAGGCGGCCGCCCGCTACTCCTTCCTGCTGGCCATCCCCGCGGTGCTGGCCTCCGGCGTGCTGGAGCTCTTCAAGATCGGCGAGGGGCCGGCCCCGGCCTGGGGGCCGACCCTGCTGGCCACCGGCATCGCCTTCGTGGTGGGCTACGCGGCGGTGGCGTGGTTCCTGAAGTACATCTCGCACCACAGCTTCATGCCGTTCGTGGTCTACCGCATCGCGCTCGGCATCCTGATCATCGTCCTGGTGAGCGTCGGGACGCTGACGCCGGACGCGGGTAGCCCCGCGGCGCACTGACGGAGCGTCGGGTGGCGCCGCTCAGCCCTCGCCGGAGCGGCGGCGCCACCAGATCACGCCACCGGTGATCACCAGCAGCGCGACCACGGCACCGATGATCACCGGACCGTTGGAGTCGGCGCCGGTGTCCTTCTCCACGTTCAGGACCACGGCCATGCCGCTGCTCGGAACGGCCGACGGGGAGCCGGCGGGGGTCGGCGTGGGAGACGCCGACGGCGAAGGGGACGGCGTCGCGGTGGCGAGCGGGGTGGCGCCGGGGGCGGCCTTGGCCAGCTTGAGGACGGGGGCCGGGTTCTTCGGCTCGGAGCCGTTCTGCGGGATCTCGATCCAGCGGTCGACCTGGGTGTCGGCGTACATCACCAGGGTCTTGAAGGCGAGCTGCGGCGCGTCCGGCAGCTGACGGACCTTCACCTGGTACTCGGCGGCCTTCCCCGGCGCGAGCGCGGGCCCGCTCACCGAGAAGCCCTCCGCCCCGGGCTTGAGGGCCCACCCCTGCGGCGCCTTCACCAGGCTCACGTCGGCCGGCCCGATGCCCTGCGGGAGCACCACCTGCACCTCGTCGATCCCGGCGGTGTCCGACTCCCCCGCCGCCTTGAACGCCAGCACGGCGTCCACCGCCAGGGCCTGCGCCTGCTGCGAGGTCACCCCGGTGTGGGCGGAGGCCGGGGCGGCGGCGAGGAGCACGGCGGCCAGGGCGGCTATCGGCGCGGCGGCACGGGCGAGGTGACGGTTCACCAGGACATGATGCCAGCTACTGGCGGAGCAACGTTGGGGGTTCGGGGGCGCGGGGAACTGCGGCGCTGCGTTGGTAGTGATCACACCGGGGGCGCGGGGAACTGCGGCGCTGCGTTGGTAGTGATCACACCGGGGGCGCGGGGAACTGCGCGAGGCGGAAGAAAGTGACCCGTGTGCCGGGTACGGAGGCTCACTTGCAAGTGGCTGTCCGTACCCGGCACACGGGTCTGTGTTTTCCGATTCGCGCAGTTCCTCGCGCCCCTGACCGCCCTCCGGGCGGTCCGAGCGCGGTCCGGCGCGGCCCGGAGGGCGGCCCGAGGCGGCGTCAGTGGCCGGTGAGGCGGCTGCGGATGATGGTGTGGACCTCGGCTTCTTCGGCCGGGTCGGCGGCCAGGCGGCGGAGGCGTTCGAGGACGCGGACGTCGCCGGTGGTGGTGACGTGGCGGGCGGCGAGTTCGCGGGTGGCCTCTTCGCAGTCCCAGAGGCACTCGACGGCGATGCCGCGGGCGAAGTACGGGTCGGTCAGGGAGAGGGCTTTCGCGGCCCGGCCGCGCAGCTCCGAGGAGGCGGCCTCGCCGTAGACGTGGCGGAGGGCGGGGACGGCTCCGGCGGCGGCCAGCCGCCCCACACCGTCGACCAAGGTCCCCAGGCCGCTGCCCTCGACCCCTCGGGAGGAGATCCAGCGGCGGAGGCCGGCCACCACCAGGGAGCCGTCGGCGGGCTCACCCGCGTCGGCCAGGAGTTGGACGGCGGACTCGCCGAGCGCGCTGTCGGCTCCGCCGGTGGCGGGGTCGGCCCAGCGGCGGGCGTGCTCCAGGGCGGCCGCGCCGCGCATGCGGCGCAGCTCGGACAGGGCGGAGCCGACGACCCGCTCGTCGACGTCGGCGGCGGCCAGCTCGATCAGGCCGGCCGCCTCGGGATCCTGCTGGTCCACCAGGTAGCGGAGGGCGGCCGTGCGGGCGCCGGGGGCGCCGTCGCGGGCGGCGGTGAGGACGGTGTGGCGGTCCTCGGGGCGGACCACGGCGGCCAGACAGCGGGCGGCGGCGGCGGCGCGGCGCTCGGGTGAGCCGCCGGGCTCGGGCTGGTCGGCCCAGGCCAGGACGTCGCCGGTGCTCCAGCCGGGGGTGACGCCGCTGCGGTTCATCTGGCGTTGCCACAGGTCGAACGGGGACTGCTCGCTCGCGGCGGCGATCCGGGGATGGTGGGCGGCCCAGAGGCGCCAGGGGCGGGGCTCGTAGGCGGCCCGGACGGCGGCTCTGAGGGCGGCGTCGCCCTCGGGGCCGGCCGGGAAGCGGCCCAGCACCGAGGGGGCCAGCGCCAGCAGCGAGCGCTCGTCGTCGTCGCGCAGCGCCAGCTCGTCCAGGGCCCAGGCCCAGTTGCTGCCGGTGGAGACGTAGCTGCGGAGCAGGGTGAGGGCGTCCCGGCGGCCGTATCCGGCCAGGTGGCCGAGGACGGCCAAGGTCAGGCCGGTGCGGCTCTCGTCCGGGTCGAGGGTGTCCTCGACGGAGTGCAGGTGCAGCTCCAGGCCGGTGAGCGGGGCCTCCAGCTCCATGTAGAGCCGGGCGTAGTAGAGGGAACGGTTCTCGACCTGCCAGTCGGACCGGGGATCGGTGGTGACGCAGGTCTCCAAGGCGGCGACCGCCTCGTGACGGTCGGCCGCGAGAGCATGCAGTTGCCCGTCACCACGGCCTCGCTGGAGGAGGCCGAGGAGGCTGGCACTGGGCGCTATCACTGGCTCGAACATGACGTCAGCATCCGTTGCGGCGGTCTAGGTGGCAACGGGATTTCCGTCGCCGGGGGTCTGGAGGGTCGAACAATGGGCGCCCGGGCGCCGGAACCACCGAAGGTTACCGCCTGACCGCCCCTTACGCACACAGGGCCGATCAAGCCATCCCGGGGCCGGGCCGTCCCGACGGATGCCGACGGAAACCTCCACGGGATCCGCACCCACGCGGCGGAGTCTGCCCACCGGGCCGGACGGACCGCCCGTTGACGGTCCGTCCGCTGTCACTCCGTCAGTTCCGGTGGGTGCCCCGGAGCGGCTCAGGCCAGGCCCGGCTCCCGGCGCGGGGCGGGCATAGCGGCCTCGATCTCGGACCTCAGCTCGGCCACCGCCGGCATCGCGCGGTACCGCGCGGTGAGCCGGTACATGGCCCGGAGCCTGTCCCACGTCCGGGTCGAGGAGGTCTGGCCGATGGAGTTGAGCGCCAGCTTGGCGTGGGTGAGGGCGCCCTCGGGCTCGTCGGAGAGCCAGTGCACGGAGGCCAGGGTGATCTCGTCCAGCAGGGTGGAGCGCTCCCGGCCGGTCTTGTGCCGCTGGTCCATCGCCTGCCGGACGTGGTGCTCGGCCCGCCGGGCCCAGCCCGGGTCGTGCTCGGCCAGGGTGCGGTAGACCAGGGCCTGCATGCCGTGCAGCTCGGCCACGTCGAAGGTGGCCATCCAGCTGGGGACCGGCAGGTCGCTGGAGCGGGTGAAGAGCTCCTCGGCCTCGCCGAGCAGGCGCCGGGTGACCTCGGCCCGGCCGAGCGCGGCCTGCGCCCAGGCCTCCACGGTGTGCAGCATCGCCTCGGTCTGCGGGAGCACCAGGCCGCCGGCGCCGGCCCGGGCCATCCGCATCAGTTCGAGGGCGTCGTCGGCCCGGCCCAGGTGGAGCATCTGCCGGGCGGCCCGGGAGACCGCCTCGCCGGCCCGGGGCCGGTCGTCGGCCTCCCGGGCGGCCTGGGCGGCGATCACGAAGTACCGCTGGGCGGTGGGCTCCAGGCCGACGTCGTGCGACATCCAGCCGGCCAGCACCGCCAGGTTGGCGGCCACCAGCCAGAGCCTGCGCTTGGCCTGCGGCCGGATGTCGTGGGTCAACAGGCCGCCGACCTCGTTGAGTTGGCCGACCACCGCCTTGCGCTGGAGGCCACCGCCCCGGGACGCGTCCCAGGCCCGGAACACCTCCACCGAGCGCTCCAGCGCCGCCACCTCGTCGTCCCCCACCGGGCCGGGCTCGTAGACGTCGAGCACCGCTCTGCCGTCGGAGCTGGTCACCATCGTCCGGGGGCCCGGACGTTCGGCCGCGTACGCCACGTCGGCGCCGCGCAGCCAGTCGTAGAGGTTGTCGCCGATGACGGCGCCCGCCGTGAGCGCGGTGCCCGCGCCCACCAGTCCTCGTCGGTTGAGCATGAGGTCCATTCCCGTGAACTCGGTGAGGACCTCGGCCGTGCGATCCGGCTCCCAGGCTGGTTCCTTGCTGCTGCCGGTCCTGGAGGGCCGGTGTCGTTCGAGGCCGAGGTCCTCAGTGGTGACGACACGGCCGAGCCGCTCGGTGAACACGGCAGCCAGTACTCTGGGCACCGGGTCGCGGGGGACCTCCCCCTGCTCGATCCAGCGCCGCACCCGCGAGGTATCGGTGGACAGCTGCTGCTGGCCCATCGCCGCGCCCCGCCGGTTCACCAGCCTCGCCAACTCACCCTTGGACCAGCCGGTCAGGGCGAAGAGGTCGGCGAATCTGGCGTTCGGCCCCTTGCTCACGTGAAGCCCCCAGGATCCTCGGCTGGCACGACAGTAATGGCGCTGGCACATGCCGCGCGACCATTCGCCACGGTTCGCCAGGGTCCGCCAGATGGTGCACCAGTGGCCGCCGGGTGTCAGGTAGAGATGCGCCACCCCGACTACGGGTCGGAGCGCCGAAAACGGCCCAGGGACTGCCCTGACGCACCGTCAACGGCCGTTCCGGGGCCTCATCCGAGGGGGTGGCGCGGCCGGGTGGCGCGCAGGCGCCGGGCATGGCCAGGGCAGGCGAACGGCACGCACTCCCCAGGGTGCGGGCCGGACACCGACCCACCGCTCCGTGCCCGGCGCCTGCGCTCCACCCTCCAGCCCCGGCGGCACCCAGCCGCACCGGGGAGTCCGCAGCAGACACCGGCAGAGGCCAGCCGCCGGCCAGGAAGGGACCCTCACCAGCCCATGTACTCCTCAGCGACCACCGGCACCCCCGCCCAGCCCCGCACCGCGCTGCGTCCCCCCACCGCGGCCGGCGGTCGTCCCGGGCCCGGCCCGGTCCCCATCCGCGACCCCCGCGCCCTCGCCACCGCCCGCGCCCTGCTGCCGCGCCAGACCGACCAGTACGGCAACCGCCCCGGCTCCGAGCGGCTGCTCCGCGGCCGCCCGCTGGAGAGCGGCGCGGACCGCCTCGACCCGGCCGCCCTGCAGACCCCGGCCGTACGGGCCGTCCTCGCCAACATCGCGCGGATATGCCCTGGCTTCCTCCCGCGCCAGGTCCTGCGGGAAGGCAGCCGACACATCATCATCGCCGGCACCATCGGCCGCGCCCCCGTGGTCGCCAAGTGCCTGGCGCCGCAAGCGCTCCGGAGCGAGCACTCGGAGCAGCTGATCGAGCGCTTCCACCACGAGATCGCGGTCTACCGGGCCTTCGTCCGGCACCGTCCGCCGGTCCGCCTCCCCCGGCTGGTGGCCGCCGACCACGACCGCTGCGTCCTGGTCATGGAGCGGGTGCCGGGCCGTCAGGCCGCCCGCGAGCGCCACCCGGTGAACGCGCCCACCCCGGGCGAGCTGCGCGCGGTGCTCGGCTCGATCCGCTCGCTCAACCTCTGGCGGCCGCCGACGGACGTCTTCGGCAAGCCGCTCGACTACCAGCTGGAGATCTCCCGCTACCACTCGGTCGGGCAGCTCACCGACCGGGACGCGGGCGACCTGCGGGCGCTGCTGCACGGGCTCTCCTCGGCCCCGCTCCAGCTCTGCCACGGCGACGCGCTCCTCGGCAACCTGCTGCTCGCGCCCTCCGGGCCGGTGCTGGTCGACTGGGAGCAGGCCGGCTGGTACCTGCCCGGGTACGACCTGGCGGTCCTGTGGAGCGTCCTCTCCGGGGACAGCGCGGCCCGGCGGCAGATCAGCCAGCTCGCGCAGTCCGGCGGGACGGTGGCGCGGGACGCGTTCCTGGTGAACCTGGTGCTGGTCCTGATGCGGGAGATCCGCCTGCACGACGTCCCGGGGGCCGGAGAGGAGCAGCGCATCATGATCCGCCGCCTCTACGACGACGCCGCCCTCGCCCGTCGCGCCGTCCGCACCGCGGTGGGAACCCGCTGACGGGGCGGGACCACATCGGGGTTTAGGGGCGCGGGGAACCGCGCGAGGCGGAAGTACGAGACCCGTGTGCCGGGTACGGAGATTCACTTGCAAGTGAGCGTCCGTACCCGGCACACGGGTCGTCGCGTTCCCCTTCGCGCGGTTCCTCGCGCCCCTGACCCCCTTCGGGGGTTCAGAACAGGCCGTCGGCCAGGTCGTCGAGGGTGGCGTCCTCCGACGGGAGGAGGGTGCGGCCGGTGAGGAGGTCGCGGAGGTGGCGCTCCAAGGGGTGGCGCCGGCTGAGGCCGGGGTTGCCGGTGAGGGTGACGGCCTGTTGGACGGCGGCGGTGGCGGCGCGGTTGATCAGGAGCTGGGCCGCCCCGGTCCGGGCGGCGGCCGAGCGCTCGCCCCGGTCGATCCGGGCGGCCAGGCCGTGCAGGAGTTCCTCGGCGCCCACCAGCGAGGCCTCGATCTCGGCCACCGCGGCGCGGTACCGCGGCAGGGTGGAGAGCGGCTCCGTCAGGTTGGCGGGGGTGCGGCGGCCGAGGAAGGTGACCAGCCACTGCTGGGTGGCCCGGGCCACCCCGAGGTGCACCGCGGAGAGGGCGAGTTCGCGCCAGGCGCGGGCGACCTGTTCGGCGGCCTCCGCCGCCGGGTCGGCCCGGCGGGCGGGCGCCAGGCCCACCACCGCGTCGGCGGCCACCGCGACCTCGCTGAGCTGCACCTCCTGGCCGCCCGCCGCCCGCAGGCCCAACTGGTCCCAGACCGGGTCGAGTTCGATGCCCGGGCTGTCCCCGCGGACCAGGAACCAGCCGGTCCGCGGCACCTCCTCCTCGGTGCCGGCCCGGACCGCCATCCAGGCCAGTGCCTCGGCGCCGGCGCACCAGCCCTTGCGGCCGGTCAGCCGCCAGCCGGAGCCGTCCCGGCGGGCCACCGTGTCGGGGCGCGGACCGGCCTCGCCCGGCAGGGTGTTGAGCAGGGCCGGGCCGCGGCGGGATTCGGTCAGCAGCCGGCGGTAGAGCGCGGCGGGCCAGCCCGCGGTGCGGGCCTGTTCGGCGTGGACCAGCAGGGTGTCGGCGGCGAGCACGGCCACCGAGGCGTCGCCCCGGCCGAGTTGGGCCAGCAGCTGGACGGTGTCGGCCAGCCCGGCGCCTGGTCCGCCGTAGCGGCGGCCGACGGTGAGGGTGAGCAGGCCGGCCTCGTGCACGGCCTCGATGCCCTGGTACGGGAAGGTGGCGTCCCGGTCGTGCTCCTCGGCGCGGGCGGCCAGCAGGTCGACCACGCGGGGCAGGCGGGCGAGGGCGTCCTGGACGGACGGGGTGCCGTCGGTGACGGTCATGGCGGGGTGCCTCCGGGGCGGCTGCGTGGTGCGCGGCGGACTGCGGACGACGCGCCGTCACCCGCTCGGGAGGGCGCGCCAGAGCCTGGGACGCGGCGAGTCCGGAGATTGGCTGTTTTTCGGCCCCCGGGGCACACCGCCGGAGGAGTGACTCCCCCTCAGCCGGCCGGACAGACCGCGCTCGCGGTGCGCCGCAGGTCGAGGTAGCTGCGCCTGGTCAGCAGCGGGCGGGGCGGCATGCCGGTGACTGTACGAAGCATCGAACACGAGCGTCAAGCAAGGACCGGAGGGTGGACCTCCGGACCGTCAGCCCTGCTGGAACATCTCCGCCGGGAGCGGCTTGAGCAGCTGGTACAGGTCGTCCGCGATCGGGCGGTCCCAGGAGGCGATGGTCACCTGGACGCCGTCGCTGCGGCCGAACTGGGCGCAGAACACCCGCTCCTCACTGACCTTCACCTTCCGGACGATCAGCAGGTCGTCTCCGAGCATGACCGGGAAGTCCTCGGCCGAGACGAAGTCGACCGGCTCCTCGTTCTCCAGCGCGGTGAGCAGTTGACGGATCTCGAACGGAACTCCGTCGGCCGCGTCGCGGGCCGGCGAGCCCTCGGGGAGGTTGCCGATGAACATCGCGGGGCCGCGGCCGCCGAACAGGTCGTACCGGAGGAAGATCCCCTGGCAGGCACCGTCCGGGCCGCTCATGATCATGGCGCCGAAGTCACCGGGCCAGTCGCCCGGGTCCATCGCGAGCACGTCGAAGTCCGGGCCCGCGGGGGTGCCGGAGCGGCGGCGGAGAAATGACATGACGCCATCGTACGGTGCGGTCACGCCCTGCTCACGGGGCGGGTGGGCGCTCGGGCCGAGATCCACGCTCAGAGACCAATGTTGACTCTGAGCAACCGTCCGGGCTACGTTCGGTTCAGCACGACAGCCGCTGTGGGCATCGGTCCACCGGGGGGCGGCTTGTCGCAGCGCGCCCACGTGCGCGTTCCTTCACTGCACATAGTCGTGCGACACACCGAACCATCTGCCCAAGCGTTTTCCGCTGTCCACCGACCGTCGAGTAGCGTCAAGCAGAGCAGGAACGACCACAGACCGCACTTCGTTTTTCACACACACAAGCCAGGTTCGCGGGGCCCCGCCCGTCGCAGCTCGCGAACCTGCCCGGTAGACCGCCGCGTGGGGGCGTGCGGATACCGGGCAACCGGCACCGAAGGTCGAGTCGCTCTCGACCCCGGGGCCATCCCTCCCGGCGGCGCGTACCTAGGTACGTCAGGGGTTCACACGGGAGGAGGCCCGGCACTCGTGCCGGACCGCACAGCAGGCGCCGTGCCTGGACGCGTGGGGGCGTTGGGCACGGCGTCTGTCTGCTCATACTGTGAGCTGTTACTTGTCGAACAGTCAACGACTATCCGACCATCAGATTTCTTTCCGGTGCTCCGGGGCCTGCGGCCGCGCTCCCGATCTGACGGAGTGCCGACCCGTCCTGGTACCTGACGGAGTGTCCGCTCAGACCGGGTCGAACTCCCCGTCCCGGGCGCCCAGGACGAAGGCCCGCCACTCGGCCGGCGTGAAGACCAGCACCGGCCCGTCCGGCTCGCGCCCGTCCCGCATCGCGATGTAGCCGTCCACGAAGGCGATCTGCACGTCCCCCGGCCCCTGGCTGCTGGAGAGCCACTCGGCCCCCGTCAGGTCCAGGCTCGGCTTCTTCTCCTCGGTCACTGACATGTCCCCTCTCCCTCTGTCGGACGAAGGCCCAGCGTAGCCAGCACTCCCGGCCCGGGCGGCGCTTGCCGTCAACCCCCGTCCCCCGAGGGGCAGATGAGCCGTTCGGGTGCGGTGTACGGGCGCGCTGTGCTAGGAGCCGCCGCCCGAATGGGGCTGCGCGCGGGCGGCGGCTGCGAGAGGGTTGGTCCCACGACCCGTCAGACCGCGCACCGCGCAGGCCCCGAGGAGCAGCCATGGACCGCCGGGAGGACCCCCGGGCCGATGTGATCCCCATCTCACAGGCCCCCTCCGCCCCGCACCCGGCCCCCGTGGCGGCGGCTCCCCCGCCCCGGCCGGGCGGGCCCGGGCAGGTCGGCCGGGTGGGCGTGGTGCTGGTCTCGCACAGCCAGCGGCTGGCCGAGGCGGTGGCCTCGCTGGCCACCGGGCTGACCAGGAGCGCCGACCCGGCGCCGGTGGCCGCCACCGGCGGGAGCCTGGCGGACGGCCTGGGCACCAGCGCGGTGCTGGTCGCGGCCGCCGCCCGGCGGGTGGACCAGGGGCACGGGGTGGCGGTGCTGGCCGACCTGGGCAGCGCGGTCGGCACCGTACGGGCGCTGCTGGCCGCGGCGGACGAGCACGGCCTGCCCTTCCCCGTCCGGCTGGCCGACGCCCCGTTCGTGGAGGGCGCGGTGGCGGCCGTGGCCACCGCCTCGGCCGGTGGTGACCTGGCCGCCGTGCTGGACGCGGCCGAGGAGATGTACCGCCAACGCAAGCTCTGACGACCGGTCAGCCGTCCCGCGTCCAGGGCGATCTGGGCCGTTCAGGGCACGTGGGCCCGGGTCCGTCGCTACGATGCGGCGCAGTGCGCCCGGGGCGGGAGACCCCGGGCCGACAGGTGGGGGGAGTACGACGCATGAGGGTGGTCGTCACCGGCGGGGCCGGTTTCATCGGGGCCAATCTGGTCCGCGCGCTGCTGGACCGGCCCGAGGTGGCCGAGGTCGCGGCGGTGGACAACCTGAGCACCGGCAGCAAGGCCAACCTGGACGGTGTCGACGTGACACTGTACGAGGGAACCATCCTGGACCCGGCGCTGCTCGACGAGGCCTTCGCCGGGGCCGACGCGGTGGTGCACCTGGCCGCGCTGCCCTCGGTGCCGCGCTCGGTGGCCGATCCGCTGGCCAGCCACCACGCCAACGCGACCGGCACCCTGGAGGTGCTGCAGGCGGCCCGCCGGGCCGGAGTCGGCCACGTGGTCGCCGCCTCCTCGTCCTCGGTCTACGGGGCCAACCGCGAGCTGCCCAAGCGGGAGACCATGCGGACGGCGCCGATGAGCCCGTACGCGGTCAGCAAGCTGGCCACCGAGGCGTACCTGACGGCCTTCCACCACTGCTACGGGCTGGGTGTGCTGCCGCTGCGCTTCTTCAACGTCTTCGGCCCGCTCCAGCCGGCCGGGCACGCCTACGCCGCCGTGGTCCCGGCCTTCCTGGACGCCGCGCTGGCCGGGCGGCCGCTCACCGTGCACGGCGACGGCAGCCAGAGCCGGGACTTCACCTACGTCGGCACCGTCGCCCAGGTGATCAGCGAGGCCGTGGTGCGCAAGGTGGTGCACGCCGACCCGGTCAACCTGGCCTTCGGCACCCGCACCTCGCTGCTCGAACTGATCGGCCTGCTGGGCGAGGTGCTCGGCGAGGCCCCGGCGGTCGAGCACACCGACCCCCGGCCCGGCGACGTCCGCGACTCCCAGGCGGACAACGCCAGGTTGCGCGAGCTGTTCCCCGAGGTCGTGCCGGTGCCGCTGCGGGAGGGGCTGGAGCGCACGGTGGAGTGGTTCCGCACGCTCTGACCGCGCCCCCGGCGGTCCGTCAGGCCGGGTCGCCGGTGCCGGGGGTGAAGGTGAAGGCCGCCTCGGCCTTGCCGGCCAGGGCCAGTTCGAGCCGGTAGCGGACGTAGTCGTCCAGCTCCAACTCCGCCAGCTCGGCCAGGGTGAACCAACGGACCTCCAGGGACTCGTCGTCGTTCACCCTGGCCTCGCCGGAGACGGCGCGGCAGCGGAAGGTCAGATCGAGGTACTGGGCCTGGTCCCCGTTCGGGTAGCTCATCATCGGGGAGACCGTGACGGCGCTGAGCATCTCGGGCTCCGCCACCACGCCGGTCTCCTCGAACACCTCGCGGACCAGCCCCTCCGCGGGCTGCTCCCCCGGGTCGAGGATGCCGCCGACGATCCCCCAACGGCCGGAGTCGCTGCGGCGGTTGAGCAGCACCCGGCCCTCCCCGTCACGCACCACGGCGCCGACACCGGTGAGCCAGAGCGGACGGGTGCCGACGAGGGAGCGCAGCTCCGCCAGGAAGGAAGGAATAGCCATGGGCCGACCCTATGCCGTCCGGGGGTGTGCATGGACTCCCACCCGTCCCCGGAGGGCGTGCGGAACCTGATCGACGGTCAGGCCAGGATCGGTACGGTCGTCCAGGCCGGGACGGTCGGACAGGTCAACCTGGTGGCCCGGCCACAGGCGCGGACCGCGCTGAACGGGCTTCCGCCGAGCGGGCGGGTGTTCGTCGGGCGGGAGCGGGAGCTCGGCCGGCCGGCCGGCGGAGCTGCTCCGGTACGCGGTGGCCCTGGCCTCCGCGACCGGGGACGCCGCGCTCCTGGTCGAACTCGGCCATACCCGGCAGCAGTTCGGCGACCTGCCGGCGACGGTGACGGTCTGGAGCCTCGGGACGACCACCCCGAGCTGCGGGCGCTGATCCCCGAGCTGCGGGAGCACGCGGCGGGGCTGGCCACCCGGGAACGGCTGCGGGCGGAGGAGGCCGCGGCCGGGACCGCCGGGTAGGCCCCGGCCCGCCCGGAACGCCCGGTCTCAGCTGGTCCGCAGCGGGCGGGCCGGGGAGCCGACCACGGTGGTGCCGTCCGGGACGTCCCGGGTGACCACGGCGGCGGCGCCGACGAAGGCCAGCCGGCCGAGCTTGCGGCCCTGGAGCACCACGGCGTTGCTGCCGACGGTGGCGCCGGGCCCGGCGTGCACGGAGCCGGAGACGTTGCCGCCCGGATAGACCGTCACCAGCTCGGTCAGCACGGTGTCGTGGCCGACCGTCGCGTTGTAGTGCACCTGGCTGTGCGGCCCGATCCGGACGTTGCTGGAGACGTACGCCCCGCCCATCACCAGGCAGCCGGGGCCCAGCGTGGTCTCCGGGGCGACGATCGCCCGGGGGTGCACCAGCGTGGCGGCCACGCCGCCGAGGCCGTCCAGCACCGCGGCCAGCCGCTCCCGCACCCCGGGGTCGGCGATGCCGATCAAGTACGGCGCGCCGGGCCGGAGCTGACCGGGCGCCAGCACCGGGAGGCCGCGGACGGTGCCGCCCTGCGCCCGGTCGTCGAGGAATCCGGCCACCGGGACGCCGGCGGCGAGGGCGGTGTCCAGCGCCTCGCGGCCGACGCCGCCGGCTCCGGCGATCCACAGCGGGTCGGTCATCAGGGGTCCTCTCGGGGAACTCGGGGACGTGCGCGGCCGCCTCCGGCGAGGCGGTGCGGCGTGGGAAGGAAGCTACCGCCTCCGGCGGGCACGGCCGTGCCCCGGTGCGCTGAGGGCACCGGGGCACGGGTGACGCTCGGTTGACGCCCGGTCAGGAGGCTTCCTCGACCGGGATGCGCGGGCCGGTGGCCTGCCGGGGCAGGACGATCCGGGTGGTGGTGGTCGCCGGGACGACCGGGGTGGGGAAACCGGGGTTGACGCCGCCGGCGGCCGTGATGCCGGTGGGGCGCAGGAGCATCCGGGCGGTCATGGCCAGGATCCGGACGTCCAGGGCGAGCGAGCGCTTGGCGATGTACTCCAGGTCCAGCTCGATCCGCTGGGGCCAGGTGATGGAGTTGCGGCCCTTGACCTGGGCCCAGCCGGTGAGGCCGGGCCGGATGGCGAGACGGCCGCGCTGCCGCTCGGTGTAGTGGACGACCTGCTCCGGCAGGGTGGGCCGGGGCCCGATCACGCCCATGTCGCCGCGCACCACGTTCCACAGCTGCGGCAGCTCGTCGAGACTGGTCTTGCGGAGCAGGTCCCCGAGTCGGGTGATCCGGGGAGCGTCCGGCTCGTCCGGGTAGCGCATGTCCCTCATGGTGCGGAACTTCAGGATGCTGAACTCCCGGCCGTCCCGGCCGGTCCGGGTCTGACGGAAGATCACCGGGCCGCCCATGGTGCAGCGGATCAGGATCGCGATCACCAGTCCCAGCGGGAGCGCGATGCTCCCCGCCAGTACGGTGACCACGAGGTCCCCCCCTCGTTTCATCTTCTTCTCCCCCAGCGGGTGTGGTGGTGAGGTGGCGTCAGCCGACCGGCCAGGCCAACCGCTTGGCTCTGGCCACCGCGGCGTAGGTCTCGAGCGAGACCCGCGCGACGGCGCGTTGGTCGAACGTGGCCAGGGCGCGGCGACGGGCGGCCGCGCCCAGCTGCTCACGCAGGCCGGGCTCGGTGAGGAGCCGGCCGAGCGCGGTGGTGAGGGCCCGGGCGTCGCCGGGCGGGGTGAGCAGCAGGTGCTCGCCGTGGGTGCCGATCTCCCGGCAGCCGCGGATGTCGCTCAGCACCATCGGCAGGCCGCTGGCGGCGGCCTCCATGGCGGATCGGGAGAACCCCTCCCGGTAGGAGGGGAGTACGAAGACGTCGAGCGCGGCGTAGACCTGCGGCATGTCGGAGCGGCTGCCGAGGAACTCGACGCCCTGCTCCTCCTCGGCCAGCGCGTCCGGCTTGTCCGCGTCCTGCGGGCCGACCCAGACGAACCGGGCCTTTCCGGCCAGTGCGCGGGCCGCCTCGGCGTACTCGACGATGCCCTTCTCGGCCACCCGGCGGCCCACGCCGCCGACCAGCAGCTCGTCGTCCTCGACGCCGAGTCCGGCCCTGATCCGGGCCCGGGCGGCCGGGTCGTCGCCGAACCGGGAGAGGTCCACGCCGTTGCCCACCACCCGGGAGCGGCGGGCCGGGACGGCGCGGGCGAGGGTCTTGCGGTCCTCGCCGTTCTGGTAGAGCTCGGCGTGCGAGAAGCGGGCCGCGAAGGCCTCGGCGCCGAGCACGAAGGCCCGCTTGGCGATCGGGTCGTGGGCCTGGGCCCAGAGGCCGTGGCAGGTGTTGACCACCACGGGGACCCCGGCGAGTCGGCCGAGCACGCGGCCCATGACGCCGGTCTTGGGGTTGTGGGTGTGCAGCACGTCGGGCTCGATCCGGCGCAGCACCGCGAGCAGTTCGCGGGCGGCGGCCAGGTCCGCCTTGGGCTCCCAGGCGCGGGTCAGCGCGTGCAGCGGCTCGTGGCGGACGCCGATCGCGGTGAGCTGCTCGACGTAGGGGCCGGGGGCGCTGATGCCGTAGGTCTCGAAGCCGGCCTCCAGGTCCACCTTGAGCTCGGTGGCCAGCAGCAGCTGGAGGCTCATGTCGACGGTGGTGAGGTGGGCGACCCTCAGCGGGCGGCCGTGCGGGCCGCGCAGGCGGGGTGACAGGGCGTCAGGCACGGGCGCCGACCTTCTTCGCGGTGGCCACGATCCGGGCGTAGGCCCGTTCGGGTATCAGGCGGCCGTAGAGCTTGGCCCGGTAGAAGTCGATCGGGTCGGTGCGCCGGACCGGCACCCGGCAGAACCGGGCCGGGTCGAAGCCGGGCAGGTTGCGGCCGACCTGGCCGGTGGCCGAGGTGCGGAAGCGGGCCCGCAGGGCGGCGTCCAGGTGCGGGACGGGCACGCCCCAGGTGTAGGCGAAGTGCTTCGGCCGGACGCCGAGGCGCTCCTCGATGTCGTCGTTGCACCCGTCCAGCTCGTCGGTGGAGAGCAGCTCGGGACGGACGTGGGTGCGGGTGTGGTTGGCCACCGTGCACAGGCCGGAGGCGGTCAGCTCGCGCAGCTGGTCCCAGCTCAGCCCGGCCGCGCCGGTCTCCTTGGCGGTGGAGCCCTCCCAGCGCATCGGGCCGCCGACCTGGCCGCTGGCCAGGTAGATGGTGAAGGGCAGGCCGCGCTCCCGGAGCAGCGGCCAGGCGTTCTCGTACACGTCGGCGAAGCCGTCGTCGAAGGTGATCACCGTGCTGGGGCTCCGGCGGCCGGCCGCGAGCCGGTCGGCGGCCTCGTCCAGGCCGACCACCCGGCCGGGCGGCAGCTCGGCCAGCAGGTCCATCTGCGCGGTGAAGTCGGCCGTGGCGACGTCGAGTTCGTCGCTGGAGCCGCCACCGACCCGGTGGTAGATCAGCACCGTGGCGCCTTCGCCGGGGACGGCCCCGGCTGCCCGCGCCAACTGCTGTTTCACCCTGCCCCGGATGCCTCCGGACACGGCACTGCCCACCATCGTTCCCCCCTCGGTGCCACCCTCCCCGGCGGCACAAGTGGCCTTGCGCCCGGCAGCGGTCGGCTGCCGGGCGAGCCCAGACTAGGGGGATGCGTGGGGCTGGTGCCGGGAACTTGTGAAAGAAAAGGGAAGGTAGGCCGAAAATCGGCCGGTCCGATCACAATCCGGCACCCGGCCGTACCGGAGGTGTCACGGTGTGCCCGGCGTCCGTGCGTGGACGCGTCAGAGCGCGGTGCGGCCGTGCGGGCGGAGGCGGGCGACGGCGACCCGGGCCAGCAGCAGGACCCCGGTGGCCAGGCAGCCGGCCACCGCCATCACCCAGGCCGGGCCGTCGCTGTCCGGGACCAGCACGGCGGTGACGATGCCCATCGCGATGCAAGCCGCGCCGACGGCGGTCAGCGGGAGCTGGTGGCGGTGCAGGGCGGCACCACCGAACAGCCTGGCCGCCGCGCCGTCATGATCACGTTCCGTCTCGCTCATGCCACCCAAGGTATACCCGCCGGCCGGCGGACGGGAGCCGGGGAACACGCTCCCGGCGCACTCCCGCACGCCCCGGGTACCCTCCGCGCGCTGCCGCGAAATCTTGCCGAAGGCCGTACAACCATCGGTGGCCGTCGGCCGTCTCCACTACATTGAACGATCCAGATCCAGGCCCGCCCGTGCGGTCCGCCGGGTGCCCACACACCCGGCGGTCGCAGGTGCGGGCCGAGCAGTACGCCGGGCAGTCCGGCACCCGGCGGGGCGCGTGCAGGAGCAGCGTCCGAGACGTTCCCGCCGGTTGCCGGCCGTCCGGTCAGCGATGCAGGCCGACCGTGGCCCGGGTTGGGAGTCCCCACCACGGTCGGCCGGGCCGAGGGCGGCGCCGCCGCGCCACGGCAGCCGGGGCACGGTCAGGGCGCCCCGGTGGTACCGCCACGCCGCACCGGCGACCGAGGGGGGCCCAGTGCCGCAGTCCGACACCACTGTCACCACCATGACCAGCCGTCCCACCGACAGCACACCGTCCGTGACCGTCCCTGCCGTTCCCGCCACCGACGGCACCGACGGCCCGGCCGACCGCGACCGCGGCGGCTGGCTGCGCTTCTCACCCGCCCAGCCGCTGTTCCGCGCCCGCGCCGCCCAGCGGCTCGCCGTGCTCGCCTACCACGGGGTGACCGACCCCGGCTCCTTCGGCGCCCAGCTCGACCGGCTGCGCCGGCTGGCCACCCCGGTCTCGCTCCAGGACGTCGAGCGCTCGATCGCCGAGGGGCGCCCGCTGCCGCCCCGCTCGGTGCTCATCACCTTCGACGACGCCGACCGCACCGTGCTCACCCACGCCCTTCCCGAGCTGACGGCCCGTGGGATCCCGGCCGCCGCCTTCGTGATCGCCGAGCTGATCGGCACCGAGCGCCCCTTCTGGTGGCACGAGGCCGCCTTCCTGGCCCGCAACGGCGGCCAGGCCCGCTCGCTGCGCAGCCTGGCCCGGCCGGACCAGCTGCTCGCCCGCCTGAAGACCCTGCCCGACCCGGACCGGCGGCGCAGCCTCGCCGAGCTGCGGGTCAGCGCCCACCGGCGGCCGCCGGGGCAGCAGCAGCTCTCCCCCGCGGACCTGCGGGCGCTGAGGGACGGTCAGGTGGCGATCGGCAACCACACGCTGGGGCACCCGTGCCTCAGCCAGTGCGACGACGCCACCGTGGACGCGGAGATCACCGGCGCCCACCGGGCCCTCAGCGGCTGGCTCGGCGAGGCACCGACCGCCTTCGCCTACCCGAACGGCGGCTACGACCCCCGCGCCGACACCCTGCTCCGCCAGCTCGGCTACCGCCTCGGCTTCCTCTCCGACCACCGCCTGGGGCCCCGGCTCCCCGAGCACCCCCTCCGGATCAGCCGCCTCCAGGTCGACTGCACCACCAGCGCCCGCCGCTTCGACACCATCCTGTCGGGGCTGGAGCCGGCCGTGCAGCGCCTCTGCGGCAGACCTGCGGTCGCCGACTGACGGGGCACATGCCCGGCAGGGCAGCGCCCCAGGGGCGCGAGGCTCTGCTGATTTGCGGCTCCGCCGCGGGGCGCGAAGGGGCAGACCTTGCCGGGCACGGCACTAGTTGCAGGTGAGCCGCCTACCGCTGCGCGCGGTTCCCCGCGCCCCCGGATTTACCATGGGCGGGTTGTCCTGTCGTGTTGTTGTGCTGGGAGTGCGTCCGTGGTGTCCGAGAGCCTTGAGCTGGTGTCCGACTGTGCGAACTGTTTCGGGCTGTGCTGTGTGGCCCTGCCGTTCGCGAAGTCGGCGGACTTCGCGGTGAACAAGCCCGCCGGGACGCCGTGCCGGAACCTCCAGGAGGACTTCCGGTGCGGGATCCACACCAAGCTGCGGGGCTCGGGCTTCACCGGCTGCACCGTCTTCGACTGCCTCGGGGCCGGCCAGAAGGTCTCCCAGCTGACCTACGGCGGCCGGAGCTGGCGGGAGGACCCGTCGAGCGCCGCCGAGATGTTCGAGGTGTTCCCGGTGGTGCGGCAGCTGCACGAGCTGCTGCGGTACCTGACCGAGGCCGCCGCGCTGCCCCGGCTGGGCGCCGTACGGGCCGAGCTGGAGGCGGAGCTGGCGGAGGTCGGCGGGCTGACCAGGGGGACGCCGGCCGAGGTGCTGGCGGTGGACGTGCCGACGGTGCGTCAGCGGGTCAGCGAGACGCTGCTGCGCGCCAGTGAGCTGTACCGGGCCGCCGTGCCCGGCAAGAAGCGCAACCACCGGGGTGCCGACCTGATCGGGGCCCGCCTGGCGGAGGCCAAGCTCCGGGGTGCCAACCTGCGCGGCGCCTACCTGATCGCGGCGGACCTGCGGAAGGCGGACCTGCGCGAGGCGGACCTGATCGGCGCCGACCTGCGGGACGCCAACCTGGCGGGGGCGGACCTGACGGGTGCTCTGTTCCTGACGCAGTCCCAGCTGAACGCCGCCCGGGGCGACGCCGCCACCGCCCTCCCGGCCGGTCTGGAGCGCCCGGCGCACTGGGGCTGAGCGCCCTCGGCCCCCGTGCGGGGGCCGAGGAACGCCGTCAGGGGGTGAGCCTGTTCGGCCCCCGGAACAGGAAGACCGCCTCGCGGATCGACTCCAGGCCCAGCATCACCATCAGCAGCCGGGCCAGCCCGGCGC
>NZ_JBVJLD010000043.1:0-75384 GCF_055584905.1 Kitasatospora sp. NPDC088742
GTTGACTTTTGGCACGCTGTTGAGTTCTCAAGGAACGGTCACTTCCTTCAGGCCGCCTTCCAGCGGGCCCTCCGGGCGCTTCGTTCTTTCGTGTTCTTAGCTTACCAGATGTTTTCCGCTCCGTTTTCGGCGCTTCGTTCATCCAACTCGCTTGTGTCTTCCGCGACCTGACGGCCCGTCCGACGTTCCAAACTTTAGCCGATCCCCGCTCCATAAAGCGAATCCGGCCCGATCTTCCGAATTCGCGCACGACAATTCGCACTGACCCGCGACAAGGCGCGACTCAGCTCGAAATGAGAAGTGGTGATTCAGGAGATCGGCTACCCCGGGACCGTCCGTGCAGAGCGCGCGTCCGGTTCTCCCTGTCAGGCAGCTCGGAGAACACTAGACCTCTGCCGGGGCGACGTCAATCCGGGACCGGGCGGTCCGCCGGGACCTGGAAGGCGAGGACCGCGACGTCGTCGTAGTGGTCGGTGGTGACGCCCATGGTGCGGAGCAGGCGGGCGCAGACCACCTCGGGGCTGCCGATGGCGCCGGCCAGGGTGTGGGCCAGTTGGTCGATGCCGTGGTCGATGTCCTCGTCGCGGCGTTCGACCAGGCCGTCGGTGTAGAGGACGCCGGTGGTGCCGGGGAGGAGGCGGAGGGTGTGGGAGAGGTGGGTGCCGCCTCCGGTGCCGAGTGGGGGGCCGTTCTGCTCCTCTCCTCTGAGGACGGTGCCGTCGGGGCCGCGGAGCAGGAGGGGGAGGTGGCCGGCGGAGGCGTAGACGAGGGTGGCGGGGGCCTGGTCCCAGACGGCGTAGGTGCAGGTGGCGATCTGGTTGGCGTCGATCTCCATGGCGAGGCCGTCGAGGAGGGTCATCACCTCGTGCGGGGGGAGGTCGAGGCGGGCGTAGGCGCGGACGGCGGTGCGGAGCTGGCCCATCACGGCGGCGGCGCGCAGGCCGCGGCCCATGACGTCGCCGATGACCAGGGCGGTGCGGCCGCCGCCGAGGCCGATGACGTCGTACCAGTCGCCGCCGACGGCGGCTTCGGCGCCGCCGGGTTGGTAGGTGGCGGCGACGGTGAGGCCGGCGGGCTGTTCGAGCTTCTGCGGGAGGAGGCTGCGCTGGAGGGTGACGGCGGCTTCGCGCTGGCGGCTCTCGGCCTCGCGCAGGCGGGTGGCGGCGAGGACCTGGTCGGTGACCTCGGCTGCGTAGACCAGGACGCCGACGGGGTGGCGGACCACGTCGTCGTGAGAACCGGAGCCGGAACCGGAGCCGGGGCCGGGGCCATGGCCTTCGCTCGGGGCGAGGGGTGCCGGGCCGGCGCCGACCAGGGCGGCCGAGGCCGCGGCGGCGGCGGCCGCCGGGTCGGTGCCGCCCTCGCTGCCGAGCGGGACGCAGGAGACGTTGTAGTAGCGGCTGCCGTCGAGGCCGATGATCCGGCGGGCCTTGACGCTGCGCGGGCGGCCGCTGCGCAGGGCCTGGTCCATCAGAGGGAGAACGCCGAGGCCGGCGAGTTCGGGGAGGGCCTCGACCGCGGGGAGGCCGGGCGGGCGGTCGCCGAAGAGGTCGCGGTAGGCGCGGTTGGCGTAGCCGAGCTGGTGGAGGGGGCCGTAGGTGACGGCGACCGGGGCGGGGAGGCGGCCGAGGACGTTCCGCAGGTCGTAGAGCTCGTGGATCTCGCGGAGGTCGAGCAGGGCGCCGGGCACGCCGGGCTCGCGCGGGGCGGGCAGGTTGACCGGCTCGCCGGGCGCGGGGGGCGGGGCGGGGCGCCAGGCTGCTCCGGTGAGCCTGGCGCTCCAGCGCATGAGGTTCAAGCGAGGGCCGTTCCTTCGGGGGACCAGCTCGGCGGGTCCGCGAGTCCCCGGGCGAGTTTCTGACGGATCATCACATCGTGTGCTCGGCAGGCCACTCGGCGTGATGGTCCGGACGGGCTGATCCTGTCAGGCCGGGGTGCGATTCCGGAAGTCGTACGACCATTTCGGGGTGTTTCGTCCCATCTTGTGGGACGCACTGCGGCAGGATCCGCCCCGGGCCGGTCCGTCCCGGTCACGGCTTGAAGCCCGCTTCGAACTCCGAGCGCGGGTGTTCGACGGCGCCCAGCGCGACCACTTCGCGGCTGAACAGGCCGCCGAGCAGCCAGCCGGTGAGCACCCTTATCCGCCGTTCGGCGCTGGGCAGTCCGCGCAGGTGGCGGGCGCGGTGCAGCCACCAGGCGCGGCGGCCGGTGAGCCGGCCGCCCCGGCTGGTGTGGGCGACCGCGCGGCGCAGGCCGAGCGAGGTGGAGCAGCTGACCCGGCCCGGCTGGTAGGGCGTCAGGGGACGGTCCGTCAGGGCGGCGGCCAGGTTCTCGGCCAGCAGGGTGGCCTGGGCGAAGGCGTGCTGGGCGTTGGGGGCGCAGTAGGCGGGGTGGCCGAGGCGCTCGGGTGCGGTGGGGTCGGGGACGGAGGCGCAGTCGCCGGCGGCCCAGAGCGCATCCACCGCGACTCCGTCAGGTCCGGCGGCCTGGAGGGTGGGCAGGCAGCGCACCCGGCCGTGCCGGTCGAGCGGGAGGTCGGAGTCGCGCAGCAGCGGCGCGGGGCGGACGCCGGCCGTCCAGACCAGGGTGCGGGCGCGGAAGCGACTGCCGTCGGAGAGGGCCATCAGGCCGTCGGCGGCGGAGTCCAGGGTGGTGGAGAGCCGGACGTCGATGGAGCGCTCGCGCAGTTCGGCCACGGTGTGCTCGGCGAGCTCGGGCGGCTCCTCGGGGAGGATCCGGTCGCGGGCCTCGACCAGGACCCAGCGCAGGTCCTCGGGCTGGAGGTTGTGGTAGCCCTTGGCGGCGTACCGGGCCATGTCCTCCAGTTCGGCCAGGGCGCCGACCCCGGCGTAGCCGGCGCCGACGAAGACGAAGGTCAGGGCGGACTGGCGGAGCTCCGGGTCCCGCGTCGTGGAGGCCAGGTCGAGCTGTTCCAGCACGTGGTTGCGCAGGGCGACCGCCTCGCCGACGGTGGCGAAGCCGAGGCCGTGCTCGGCGAGGCCGGGCACGGGGGCGGTGCGGGAGACCGAGCCGGGGGCCACCACCAGGACGTCGTACGGGAGTTCGGTGAGCTCGACGGCGCCGTCCCGGTCCACGGGGGTGAGCGTGACCCGGCGCTCGGCGTGCTCGATCCGGACCACCCGGGCGGTGAGCACCCGGCACTCCGTCAGCAGGCGGCGCAGCGGGACCACCACGTGGCGGGGGTCGACCGAGCCGGCCGCGACCTCGGCCAGCAGCGGCTGGTAGGTGAGGTAGGGCCGGGGCTCCACCAGAGTGATCTCGGCCCGGCCGTCCCGGAGTTCGGCCTTGAGCAGCTGTTGCAGGCGCAGCGCGGTGGCGGTTCCGGCGCAGCCGCCGCCGACGATCAGGATCCTGATGGGGCCACCTCTTTCCGGGGTGAGCGCGGGTCGACGGCCGGGGCCCGCCCGGTCGCGTCCTCCATGACGCCCTGTCGGGTGGTGTCTTGTCCACAGGCCGTACCGGATCGGGTGGTGGAAACCGGCCGAAGAGTGGACCGTCAGGTGGACCCCAGGTGGCCGGGATTTGCCGTCGTCCGGGCCTTTAGGTCCACTTCTGCCGCGAACTTCCTTGAACTATGGTCGGATTGTGCGTTGGGCCGGGCAAGGTGCCGGTCCCGTGGAGCTGTCCGACTGCAGTGGGCCCGACCGGGGAAGGTTGGTGCGGAAGTCCGCCCGATCCGGGGCGGCACCGTCCTGCTCGGGCACCGCCGTGCACCTGGGGGGTGCCCGAGCGGCCGGACTGTGTGGCGCCCGTCCGGGCGCCTTCGGGGGAGGTTGTCATGACTGATCAGGAACAACTGCTGGGGATGCCCGTGCCACTACAGGCCGAGCGGAACACGACCGGGGTGGTGCCGGAGCAGCGGGGCCCGGGCGCCCGGGAGAGCTACACCGCGCCCGACGAGCCCTCGGGCGCGGCCCGGCTGCGGGTGGACGCCCGGCGGAACCTGGAGAGCGTGCTGCGTGCCGCCCGCCAGGTCTTCGGCGAGCTCGGCTACGGGGCCCCGATGGAGGAGGTCGCCCGTCGCGCCGGGGTCGGCGTGGGCACCGTGTACCGGCGCTTCCCGAGCAAGGAGGTGCTGGTCCAGCGGATCGCCGCCGAGGAGGTGGCCTGGCTGACCGCGCAGGCCAAGGAGTCGCTGTACGGCGGCTCCGGCCCGTGGGAGGCGCTGGCCGGGTACCTCTCCCGGGCGGTCGGCTCCGGCGCCGGGCGGCTGCTGCCGCCCTCGGCGTTCCGCTACGCGGAGGAGCTGGCCACCTTCCGGGACGCGGCGGAGCCGCAGGTGCCCGAGCAGCTGCGGCGCTCCGAGGAGCCCGGGGCACAGCTGACGGAGCAGCAGTCCGCACACCGGACGGCGGAGCCGGCCGGGGACGCGGACCCGCGTCAGCTGCTCCACCTGCTGGCCGCGCTGGTGGCCCGGGCGGGTGCGGCCGGCGAGCTGCGTCCGGGGGTGACCGTCGCGGACGTGGTGCTGGTGCTCACCGCCGCCGTGCCGGTGCACGCCAGGGCGGCGCGCGAGGAGGGTGCCGAGGGCGGGGCCGGCGAGGGTCAACTCCAGGACGCTCCTTCGGAGCGGCTGTTGCAGATCCTGCTGCACGGGCTGCGCGCCCGCTGAGCGGTCAACACCCGTACTGAGCAGGTGTCCTGTCGGTGGGTCCGGGCCCGGGAGGCCTTCCGGGCCCGGACCTCCGGCGGTGCCCGTACGGGTGGGTCCGGGCAGGCGCGGCTTCCCGTGCCCGCTCCGCTATGCCATTCTTTGGCCGTGGTTGGAGCCATTGTCCCGTTGCGTGCCGTTCGCCCGGCCGTGGCCGCGGCCCGCGCCGGTTCGGTGCGCCGGACGGTCACCGTGGTCCGTCGTACGGTCCGGGGGCGCACCCCGGCCCGCTGGGAGGCACGTTGAGCGCCGAGGAGCAGAACGAGCACGGCCACGGGCTCGACGCCCCCGGCCAGGTGCCGGACCAGGCGAGCGCCCCGATCCGCGAGTCGCTGCCCGGTGGCCGGGCCGCCGCGGTGCCGCCGGGCCGGGTGCCCGGGCAGGCCGCCGCGGGCCAGGGCGGGGTCACCCCGGAGGCCTTCATGGGCGTGCCCGGGGAGCCGCCGGCCCGCCCGGTGGTGCCCGCCCCGGCCGATCCGGTCGACGGTGAACGACCGCCCTCCGACGCCGAGTTGACGGCGATGGTGCGGGCCGGGGACGACACCGCGTACGAGGAGCTCTACCGGCGGCACGCCGACTCGGTGCGCCGCTACGCCCGGACCTGCTGCCGGGACAGCTTCACCGCCGAGGACCTGGCCGGCGAGGTCTTCGCCCGCACCCTGCAGGCGCTGCGGGCGGGCAAGGGGCCGGAGTTCGCGGTCCGCGCCTACCTGCTGACGGCGGTGCGCAACGTGGCCGCCGCCTGGGCCCGCAGCGAGCGCCGTGAGCAACTGGTCGACGACTTCAGCACGTTCGCCAAGACCTCGGCCGCCACCATCGACCTGGACCTGGCCGACCCGGGCGCGGACGCCTGGGCGATGGCGATGGCCGACCAGCGGATGGTGATGCAGGCCTACGCCGAACTCCCCGAGGACGACCGGGTGGTGCTCTGGCACACCGAGGTCGAGCGGGAGTCGCCGAAGACCGTCGCGGTGATGCTCGGCAAGACCGCCAACGCCACCGCCGTCCAGGCCCACCGGGCCCGGGACCGGCTCGCCGCCGCCTTCCTCCAGGCCCATGTGTCGGGCAGTCAGGCCCGGGACTGCGAGGCCTACGCCAACCGGCTCGGCGCCTACGCGCGCGGCTCGCTGCGCAAGCGCGCCTCGGCCGAGGTCGGCCGGCACGTCCAGGAGTGCGACCGCTGCACGGCCGCGTACCTGGAGCTGACCGAGATCAACACCGGTCTGCGGGCGGTCCTGCCCGGCGGTGTGCTGGTCTGGGTCGGGGCCGGGTACTTCACCGCCGCCGCGGCTGCGGTGGGGGTCGGCGCGGTCGGCGCCGGGGTGGTGGCCGGGACGGCCGCGACCGGGGGCGCCGCCGCCGGTGGTGGCAGTGGTGGTGGCGGCGGTGCCGCCGCCGTGGGTGAGGGGCTGGGGACGGCCGCCAAGGCCGGGATCGCGGCCGGGATCGCCGTGGTCGCGGCGGCGGTGGCCGCGTACGCCCTCACCGGCGCGCCCGAGCCCAGGCACCCGGCGGCCGCACCGGCCGTCTCCGCACCCGCCGTTCCGCCGCCGGCCGCACCCGCGCCCGTGGTGCCCAAGCCGGTGCCGGCACCGCCGACACCCACCCCCACGCCGGAGCCTCCGGAGGAGCCCACCCCGACGCCCGCCCGCCCGGCACCCGCTGCTCCCGTTCCGGTAGCCACGCCTGCTCCGGCGCGGCCGGCGCCCTCGCCGACCCCGACCCCGACCCCTCCGCCGGCTCCGAGCCCCACGCCCAGCCCGACGCCCCCCTCGGTGCCGACACCGACCCCGCCGGCGCCCCCGGTGGTCACCCCGCCTCCGACGCCCACCCCGCCGACGGTGCCGACCCCGACACCCGTGCCGACGCCGACCCCGACCAGGCCGACGGTCTTCGACTACTGGGCCGACGCCCTGCCGTTCACCCCGCCCGGCGGCCACCGGGACGTGCCGCCGGCCCCGTCGATCCGCCGGGGCGGCGGCTGGCTCTGGCAGCGCACCGGCCTGTGGATCGGCGGCACCCGCTACCAGCGCGGGCTGAGCACCCGGGTGCCCGCGCAGATCACGGTGGACCTGAACCGGAGCTGCACCTCGTTCCGTGCGACGGCCGGGCTGGAGGACGCCGGCCTGCGGTTCGGCGCGGTCCGGCTCTCGGTGGAGGGCGGGGACGGCACGGTGCTCTGGCGGTCCGGGCCGCTGGCGCCGGGCGACCGGGCCGTACCGGTGAACGCCGACCTCGCCGGGCAGCGCTCGTTCCGCCTGGTCGCCCGCGCGGAGTCCGGCGGCTGGGGCCTGATCGACCTGGCCAGTTGGGCCGACGCCCGGATCAGCTGTACCTGATCCGGGCGTCGGGGTGGGTCTGTTGAGCGGTCGTCAGATCGCGCAGCTGCCGTCGTCGTCGCAGACACCGACGGCGGCGGGCTGCTCGGCGGCGGTCTCGGCGGAGACCTGCTCCAGGACGCGCAGGAAGGTCTCGGCCTCCTGGCCGCCCTGGACGGCCCACTTGCCCTCGAAGACGAAGGTCGGCACGGCGGTGATGCCGAGCTCCCGGCCCTCGGCGATCTGCGCGAGGACCTCCTCGGCGCCCTCGTCCCCGGCCAGGTAGGCGGCCACCCGGTCGCGGTCCAGACCGGCGGCGGCCGCGATGTCGGTGAGCGCCGCGCGGTCACCGATGTCCACGCCGTCGCTGAAGTGCGCCTTGAGCAGGGCCTCCTTGAGCACGCCCTGCGCCTCGGGGCCGTACTCGGTCTCGGCCAGGTGCAGCAGGCGGTGACCGAGCAGGGTGTTGGCGTGCAGCGCGGTGGCGAAGTCGAAGGTGATCCCCTCGGTCCTGCCCAGCTCGGTCACCCGGGCGTCCATCGCCACGGACTGCGGGCCGTAGCGCTCGGCCAGCCACTCGCGGTGCGAGGAGGCGGTCTCGGGAGCGTCCGGCACCAGCTGGTACGGCCGGTAGACGATCTCGACACCGTCCTTGCCCTCGAAGCGGTCCAGCGCCTGCTCGAAACGACGCTTGCCGACGAAGCACCACGGGCACGCGATGTCCGACCAGATCTCGACCTTCATGACTCTCCTGCTGCTCCGGATGTTCGGGGGACGGAAAGGTGAACTATCAACCAAGCTGTCCTGATTCCCGGGCGGACGGAGCGGAGCTGTGACGGCCCTCACCGGAGCCTGAACCGCTCAGGCGGCGGGCGGGGCCGGGACCACCAGGACCGGGCAGGCGGCGTGGTGGACGGCGGCGGTGCTCACCGAACCGAGCAGCAGGCGGCTGAACCCGCCGTTGCCCCGGGTGCCGACCACCAGGGTGTGCTGGCCCCGGGTACAGCGGAGCAGCACCTCGACGACGTTGCCGAGCACCACGTGCAGGGCGAGCGGGCCCTGGAAGGGGCGGCCCCGGGTGGACTCGACGGTGGCGACGGAGCGGCGGAGGCCGTCGGCCATGCTGGCCGAGAGCCGCTCGATGCTCTCCTGCACCAGCTCGATCATCCCCGGCGGGTAGCCGGTCGGGGACGGGTTCACCACCGCCAGGACGTAGAGCGGCAGGCCGAAGAGCTCCGCCTCGCTCATCGCCCGGTCGAGCGCCCAGAGGGAGCCGTCCGAACCGTCGCACGCCGCCAGCACCCCGGGCGGATCACCGACGGGCACCTCCGCGGACACCGGCAGCACCTGGGGGTCCGTCACCTTCTCCGTGCTCGACACTCCCCCATGATGGCCCGTCAGCTGGGGAAAGCCTGGTAACCAGGCCCGGAGGGCGGCGACCCCAGGGGCGCGGGGCTCTGCTGATCTGCGGCTCCGCCGCGCGGGCGCGCAGGGGAACGGCAGCACCTGCAACTGGCTCGCCCGCCCCGACCTCGCACTGGTCCGCCTTCCGAACTCGCGCCCGCGCGGCGGAGCCGCAAATCAGCAGAGCCCCGCGCCCCCAGAGGCGTAGCCACTTCCGTTCACGCAGGGCGGGCCAAGGCTGGACGGGTCGGAGTGGGGAGGCCGGTCCAGGCGGAGCCGTGGCGGCGGGCGTGGATGCGGCGGAGCCAGAGCTCGGTGGAGACCAGTTCGGCGAGGCCGGCGACGGTGTCGGGCGGGAGGTCGGTGGCCCGGGGGCCCAGGGTGGCGAGGGCGGTCTGGACGGCGGGGAGGTCGATCAGGCCGGCCTCGGCGAGGAGCGGGGCGCGGAAGAGTTCGGCGAGGCCGTCCGCGGCCAGGTGGAGCCCGGCCAGGTCGGCGGCGGTCCGGTCCGGGCGGGGGCCCCAGTCGGGGGGCAGGTCGGTGGGGGTGGCGCCGGCCAGGACGGCGCGGAGCAGGGCGTGCCGGGCGCCCGGCTGGAGGCGGGTCTCGTCGGGGAGCAGGCGGGCGGCCCGGACCACCTGGTTGTCCAGGAAGGGGGCGTGCAGGCGCTGGCCCTGCTGTTCGGCGGCGTGCAGCAGGGTGCGGTACTCGGCGGCGTGCCGGTGCAGGGCCTGCCGGGCCCGGCGGGCGCCGGGCGGTTCGACGGGGGCGGGGCCGCGCGCGGCCAGCCGGAGCCGGAGGGCGACGGCGGAGAGGGCGTCGTCGGAGAGCCAGCGGGCGGCCGGGCCGGGGACGCACCAGGCCAGTTCGGCGGCCGACCGTTCGCCGGGGCCGCCCGCGGCCGCCCGGTGACGGACCGTCAGCCGGACCGCGGCGTCGTCCAGGGCCTCCGCATACCGGGCGCGGGCCAGCCGGTGGGCGGCGCGCCAGACGGTGAGGGGCGTGCGCAGGCCACCGAACGCGCTGGTGGCCGCCGCCCGTTCGGCCCCGGCCAGGGCGGCGACCGGGGCGGCCAGCCGCCGGGACCGGCCGGCCCTGACCAGGTCCGCCAGCCGGGCCGGGTGGCCGTCCAGCACCTGGCGGGCGCCGTAGCCGGTGAGGTGGTCGGCGCCGCCCGCCTCGAAACGGTGGCCCAGCCGGGCGACGGCGACCAGGGCGGTGCCGGGTTCGTCGGTGAGCGGCCCGGGCGGCATCCCGCCGGCCCCGGACAGCCCGGCCAGCTCCGCGTACGGGAGCGGTGAGGGGACCATCAGCCGCCGCAGCCGGGGCAGTTCCGGCTCGGCCCCGGGCGGGACATCCTCGGGGAGGGTCACCGCGGTGAGGCGTTCGGGCCCGGCCGGACCCGGCCGGGGGCCCGTGGGGCGGGCCCAGGAGCCCTTCACCGCACCGTTCCTGGGCACGGGGGCCTCGTCCTGCTCGGACTTCGAGAGGCCCTCCGAAGCAGGGGCCGGGGCGATCGGCACGGCGGCGGCCAGCAGGGCCACGGTCGCCGAGCCGGTGCCGTACGAGAGGTCCGCCCCGAGCCGGGGACGACCGGTACCGCCCCGGGAGGCGCGGACCCGGCAGCGGACCGACTCCAGCAGCGCGCGGGTCAACTCCCGCACCGCGGGCGCCTCCTCGCGCTGGGCCGGTGCGCCGCTCTGCTCCGGCTCGTAACCGGAGACGTGCGCCCTGCCGTTGCGGATACCGAGCAGATGGCCGGGCGGCACCCGCCGCACCCCCCGGTACGGGGTGGACTCGCCGAGCGCCTCGGGCGACTCCGGGCAGGCCAGCCGGGCCGCGAGGTGGCCGGTGTCGAGCGGGGCCCCCACCAGGTCGGCCAGCGGGAGGGCGGCCGTGGCGTAGGCGGTGCCGCCGTCGTACGGGGTCTGGAAGACCGGCAGGACGCCGGCCAGGTCGGTGAGCAGCACGGTGGAGCGGGGGCCGGTGCGGAGCACCGCCGTGTAGCTGCCGGGCCAGGTGGTGAGGTGGCGGACGGCGCCGCCGCGGGCGGTGGCGAGGCCGGCGGCGAGTTCGGCGTCGGAAGCGCCGCAGCGGCCGAGGACGGCGAGGTGGACGGTGCCGGGCGGCTCCGTCGCGGGGCCGCTCGGCGGCGGACCGGTGGTGACCACGGCCCGGGCCCCGGGGCGCAGCGTCACCAGGCGGATCTCGTCCGCGCGCCAGTCACCCACCGCCCAGAGCGGACTGACGCCGGGCCAGAGCACGGTGGCGGCGATCGGGCGCGCCTCGCCCAGCCCCGGCCCGGGCGCGCTCCCGCACCACCCCGTGAGCCACCGCATCGCGCCTCCCGCCAGCCCGAAGCCTCCGGAGGCCATCGTGCCACCATCTCCCCACGGGATCACGGGACTTACGCCAGTAGACAGACCGTCAGGAACGACGCGCCCGCAGGGCACCGACCCCAGGGCAGCGACCCCAGGGGCGCGGGGAACTGCGCGGGTACGGAAGGCGGACCAGCGTGAGATCGGGGCAAGCGAGCCAGTTGCAGCACGTGCCGTTCCCCGCGCCCCTGGGTCGCTGCGCTGCCGGGCCTTCGCGGTTCACACGGGGCGGACCGGGCCTTCCCCTCCGGGGCCCGGGCCGCCCGTGCGGAGGGTGTGTTGGCATGGGCATCGCGGAATGGCCGAAATGCGTCACCCAGCCCGGGAGGGCATCCGCATGCCCTCCCGGACCCCACCCCCGCCCGCGGGGATGTTGGCGGAGGTGTCCCCCGGCCCGCCGGGTCCTCGACGACGGGCCGACCCACAGCACCCAGCGAATCGCCGACCAGCCCATCGGGCCAGGGGGCACAGCCGGGCGCACGTCTGCACCCGACCGGAGCACGCCCGTCCGGCGCGACCCCGGCGAGGCCGCGGCGCCCGCGCACCACCCCCCTGCGCGACCCGTAGAGCGGCACGCGATCCCGCCATCCGGAATCCGGACTATTAACCCTCGGAACCCGTACGACTACGCTAGGTGGTGCAAGCAGTGGCTCGCGCCGGAAGCCGTCGGCGGGCACGCCACCCCATCCGCCACCCACCCACGGCCTCCGCGCCGTTCACGATCAAGCCACCGTGCACGGGCGCGCTCAATCCGCAGACCCGCCGCACCGCGCCAGGGGGTGCCGCAGCCACCATGACCGCCAGTTCACGAGGGCCGAACGAACGGCTCGGCACGCTCCTCACCGTGGCCCAGATCAGCAATGCCGGCCTCGCCAGAAGGGTCAACGACCTGGGCGCGCAGCGGGGTCTGACGCTCCGTTACGACAAGACCTCGGTGGCCCGCTGGGTCAGCAAGGGCATGATCCCGCAGGGTCCGGTGCCGCACCTGATCGCCACCGCGATCGGCTCCAAGCTGGGCCGTCCGGTGCCGCTGGACGAGATCGGGCTGGGCGACACCGACCCGGCGCCGGAGCTCGGCCTGGCGTTCCCGCGTGACGTACCGGAGGCGGTCCGCTCGGCGACCGACCTGTGGCGGGTGGACCTGGAGCTGCGCCGGGGCCCCGGTGGCGGGCGGTGGAGCGACAGCCTGGCCGGGACCTTCTCGGTCTCGGCGTACGCGACGCCGGTCTCCCGCTGGCTGATCACCCCGGCCGACGGTTCGGTGGCCCGGGAGGCCGGGGTGGCCGATCCGTCCGGGTACCGGGTGGGGCACTCGGACGCGGCCAAGCTGCGCGAGGCGGCCCAGGAGGCCCGGCGCTGGGACTCCAAGTACGGCGGCGGGGACTGGCGTTCCTCGATGGTGCCGGAGTGCCTGCGGGTGGAGGCGGCGCCGCTGCTGCTCGGCTCGTACAGCGACGCGGTGGGCCGGGCGCTGTTCGGCGCGACGGCCGAACTGACCCGGCTGGCCGGGTGGATGGCCTTCGACACCGGCCAGCACGAGGCTGCCCAGCGGTACTACATCCAGGCGCTGCGGCTGGCCCGGGCCGCCGCCGACGTACCGCTCGGCGGCTACGTGCTGGCCTCGATGAGCCTCCAGGCCTGTTACCGCGGCTTCGCCGAGGAGGCCGTGGACCTCGCCCAGGCCGCGCTGGAGCGCAACCGGGGGCTGGCCACCGCGCGCACCATGAGCTTCTTCCACCTGGTGGAGGCCCGCGCCCACGCCCGTAACGGGAACGCGGCCGCCTGCGCCGGGGCGCTCTCCGCCGCCGAGAGCGCCCTGGAGCGCGCGCGGGCGGGCGACTCCGATCCGGCCTGGATCGACTTCTACGCCTACGACCGGCTGGCCGCCGACGCCGCCGAGTGCTTCCGGGACCTCGGGGAGCTGTCCAAGGTCCGCCAGTTCACCCGGGAGGCGCTGGCCCGGCCGACCGAGGGGTTCGTCCGCTCGCACGGCTTACGCCTGATCGTCTCCGCGATGGCCGAGGCCGAGGCCGGCGACCTGGACGCGGCGGTGGCCGCGGGCGAGCGCGCGGTCGACGTGGCCGGCCGGATCTCCTCCCAGCGCAGCCGGGAGTACGTCCTGGAGCTGCTCCGCCGTCTGGAGCCGCACCAGGAGGAACGCCGGGTCCGCGAGCTCACCGAACGGGCCCGCCTGATGCTGGTCGCCCCCGCGTAAATCCGGATGCCCCCACCTCGGGCGCCCGGCTAGTCTCGTCCTCGTCCAGGTGCGCAGGTGGGGGCTACTTCGGATCTGATGGGCGCGGGTTCGAGTCCCGCTGCCGCTCCGGCGGTGTAGCTCAGTAGGTAGAGCATCAGGCTATGCCTCCGCCGCTCTTGTCCTCTGGACGCTCTCGTCACGTCGGGGTGCCCGCACCGGGCGCCCCGACGTGTTTCCGTCTCCGGCCAGTGAGGGAAGTCCAGCATGTCCCGGTTCAACCTCCGGCGGCCTCCGGCGCCGCCCCGCGGTCCGGCCTCGCCGGTGACCACGACCGGGCAGCTGACGGCCAATCACAACAGCGGCACCGGCCACCTCCGGGACGCCCGCTCCGAGCTCTTCCTGCTCGCGGTGGCCAACCTGGTCGGCCAGCGCTCCTTCTACGAGCAGGCCGCCGACCGGGACGACCGCTACTCCCTGCTGGTCCGTCAGCTGGCGGTCTCCGACCCGGAGTGGACCCTCGCCCTGCTCCGCTGGCTCCGCTACGGCGCCGGGCTGCGGACCGCCGCCCTGGTCGGCGCGGCCGAGTTCACCCGGGCTCGGCTTGACGCCGGGGCGCCCGGCTACTCCCGGCAGGTGGTCGAAACCGTGCTGCGCCGGGCGGACGAGCCGGGCGAGCTGCTGGCGTACTGGACCTCCCGCTACGGCCGGGCGCTGCCCAAGCCGCTGAAGCGCGGCGTGGCCGACGCCGTCCGCCGCCTCTACACCGCCCCGGCCCTGCTCAAGTACGACACCGCCAGCAAGGGCTACCGCTTCGGCGACGTCCTGGAGTTGACCCACCCCACGCCCGATCCGGACCGGCCCGGGCAGTCCGGACTGTTCCGCTTCGCGCTGGACCGGCGGCACCACCCGGAGACCGCCGAGCCGCCCGCCGGAGACGAACTGCTGCGTAGCCACCACGAGTTGACGGCCGTTCCGGTGGAGCAGCGGCGTGCCCTGGTGACCGCTCCCGGCGGGGCCGAGCGGCTGACCGCCGCCGGGATGACCTGGGAGGCGCTGGCCGGCTGGCTGCAGGGCCCGCTGGACGCGGCGGTCTGGGAGGCCGTCATCCCGTCCATGGGGCCGATGGCCCTGGTGCGGAACCTGCGCAACTTCGACCGGGCCGGCATCGGCGAGCAGGCGGCCGCCGAGGTCGCCCGGCGGATCTCCGACCCGGTGGAGGTGCGGCGCTCCCGGCAGTTCCCGTTCCGCTACCTGGCCGCCCACCGCACCGCCTCGAAGCTCCGCTGGGGCGCCGCGCTGGAGACCGCGCTCGGCCACTCGCTGGCCAATGTGCCCGCGCTGCCCGGCCGGACGCTGGTCCTGGTGGACCGCTCGGGTTCGATGTTCGACCGGTTCAGCGAGCGGACCGAGCTCAACCGGGCCGACTCCGCCGCGCTGTTCGGCAGCGCCCTGGCGCTCCGCGCCGAGCAGGCCGACCTGGTCGAGTTCGGCTCCGGCCACCAGCGGATCGAGTACGCCCCCGGCGAGGGGGTGCTCGGCATCCTGGAGCACTTCGGCTGGCTCGGCGGCACCGAGACCGCGGCGGCCGTCCGGGACACCTACCGGGGCCACGACCGGGTGGTGATCATCACCGACGAACAGGCCGCCCCCGGCAACGCACTCGCCCCCGTCCCGGCCGAAGTCCCGGTCTACACCTGGAACCTGGCCGGCTACGCCACCGGTCACGGCCCCTCGGGCGGCGCCGCCCGGCACGTCTTCGGCGGCCTCGGCGACTCCGCCTTCCGGCTGATCCCGCTCTTGGAGCGAGGCCAGGACACCGGCTGGCCCTGGGAGTAGGTTGACTGCTCGTCGGCAACGGGCCGGGACCGAGGGGCGGGTTCATGAGCGAGAAGTACGACGTCGTGGTGGTGGGCGGGGGAATCGTCGGGCTCTCCACCGCGTACGCGCTGACCGTCGCCCGGCCGGGCGTGCGGGTCGCGCTGCTGGAGAAGGAGCCGGAGTTCGCCGCCCACCAGACCGGGCGCAACAGCGGCGTCATCCACAGCGGCGTCTACTACAAGCCCGGCTCCCTGAAGGCCCGTTACGCCACCGAGGGCGCGAGCGCGATGGTGGAGTTCTGCCGCGAGCAGGGCATCGCGCACGAGGTCACCGGCAAGCTGATCGTCGCCACCCGGGCCGACGAACTCCCCCGGCTGGCCGCCCTGGCCGAACGCGGCCGGGCCAACGGCATCCCCGTCACCGAGCTCGACCGGGCCGGCATCGCGGAGCACGAGCCCGAGGTCACCGGCCTGGCCGGGCTGCACATCGGCACCACCGGCATCTGCGACTTCCCCGCCGTCGCCCGCCGCTACGCCGAACTGGCCGCCAAGGCCGGGGCCGAGCTGCTCACCTCCACCCCGCTCACCCTGGTGCACCGCCGGGCCGACGGCCTCACCCTGCACGCGGGCGGGCGAGAGCTGCACTGCGAGGTGCTGGTCAACTGCGCCGGCCTGCACAGCGACCGGATCGCCCGGCTGGCCGGGGACGACCCCGGGGTGCGGATCGTGCCGTTCCGCGGCGAGTACTACGAACTCACCGAGCAGCGGCGGTCGTTGGTCCGGGGGCTGGTCTACCCGGTGCCGGACCCGGCCTTCCCCTTCCTCGGCGTCCACCTGACCCGGGGCGTCCACGGGGACGTCCACGTCGGCCCGAACGCCGTCCCGGCGCTGGCCCGCGAGGGCTACGACTGGCGCACCGTCAGCCTCCCCGACCTAGCCGAGACGGCCCGCTTCCCCGGCACCTGGAAGATCGCCCGACGGCACTGGCGCTACGAACTCGGCGAGCTCCACCGCTCCCTCTCCAAGCGCGCCTTCACCACCGCCGTGCAGCGGCTCCTCCCCGCCGTCACCGCCGCCGACCTGGTCCCCGCCACCGCCGGTGTCCGCGCCCAGGCCGTCGCCCCGGACGGCACCCTCCTCGACGACTTCGCCTTCGCCGGCTCCAGCCGCACCGTCCACGTCCTGAACGCCCCCTCCCCGGCTGCGACCGCTTCGCTCCCCATCGGCCGCGAAATCGCCGCACGGGCACTGTCCGCACTGGGCTGACGCCCGGAGGGCAGCGACCTCAGGGGCGCGAGGAACTGCGCGCAGGGGAACGGCAACACGTGCAACTGGCTCGCACGCCCCGATCCAGCGCTGGTCCGCCTTCCGTACTCGCGCAGTTCCTCGCGCCCCTGAGCCCCGCTTCCGCAGTGTCCTAAACTCGGGGAATTGTGACTGCCACCGCCCCCGCACCCCAGAGCTCCCCGTCCGCGCGCCTGTCGGCCGCCCCGGCCGGCTACCCCGCGCCGATGTACCCGCACCGGGCCACCGAGGAGCAGCACCGCGAACACCGCATCCGCAGCTTCCAGCCCCGCCGGGGCCGGATGACCCCCGCGCAGGCGGGGGCGCTGGACCGCGGGTGGGAGCGGTACGGGCTGGCGATCGACGGGACTCCGCTGGACCTGCCGGAGCTGTTCGGCGAGCTGCCGGTCACCCTGGAGATCGGCTTCGGCATGGGCGAGACCACCGCCGCGATGGCCGCCGCCGACCCGGGGACGGGCATCCTGGCGGCCGACGTGCACACCCCGGGCCACGGGAACCTGCTGCAGCTGCTGGAGCGCAACGGTTCGCAGAACGTCCGCCTGGCCGCCGGCGACGCGGTGATCCTGCTGCGCGACATGCTGCCGGACGCCTCGCTGGCCGGTCTGCGGGTGTACTTCGCCGACCCGTGGCCGAAGCCGAAGCACCACAAGCGCCGGCTGGTGCAGCAGTCCTTCCTGGAGCTGGTGCTGCCGCGGCTGGCGCCGGGCGCGCTGGTGCACTGCGCCACCGACTGGGAGCCGTACGCCGAGCAGATGCTGGCCGTGCTGTCGGCCTCGCCCGAGCTGGAGAACCTGCACCCGGAGGGTGACGGGGCCGGTTGGCTGGAGCCGGAGGAGCACCCGGCGGGTTCGGTGCCGGGTTACGCGCCGCGGCCGGAGTGGCGGCCGGTGACCAAGTTCGAGCGGGCCGGGATCACCAAGGGCCACGTGGTGCACGACCTGCTGTTCCGACGCCGCTGACGCCGTTGCCCCGAGGCACCTGACGCCGTATCACAGCACTCCGCGTCAGGTGCCCGATTTGCCCGGAGCCCTCCCCTGGCGGTGGGTGGTTCCCCTACCCTGTGCCGGGTGAGCAGTCCGCCCAGTGGCGGCCCGCCCCGGCCCGCGGCTCCGGCCGGGGGCAGCGCCGCCACCGCCGATCCGCTCCCGCCCACCGCCGGCTCCCCGACGATCCCGGGGCCCCGGGTGCGGCGGGCCGGCCGCCTGCTGCCCTGGCACCCGTACGTGCGGGCCGAGCAGCTGCTGCGCCGGGCCCGGGCGCTGCGCTATCCGGCGCTCTCCTCGGCCCTGGCGGCGTTCGCGCTGGCCGGGTGCGGGGTGCTGATCCTGCAGCTGGTGCACCGGCAGACCGGGACCACCGGGCTGCTGGTGGGGATGGGGCTGGCGCTGCTGCCGCTGCCCTTCGTGCTGGGGGCGCTGGCCTGGCTGAACCAGACCGCCCGGGTGCCGCTGCGGCACACCCTGTTCTGCCTGGCCTGGGGCGCCTGCGCGGCGACCACGGTGGCGATCCTGGCCAACGGCTGGGCCGGGGACTTCCTGATCGCCCGTCAGGGCAGCGTCCGGGGCGAGACCCTGCTGGCCGACGTGGCCACTCCGCTGATCGAGGAGGCGGCCAAGGGCGCGGCGCTGGCGATGCTGCTGCTGCCGGTCCGCAGGCGGCTGCGCTGCCACGTCGAGCGGACCTGCGCGGTGCTGGCCCGGCGGACCCAGCTGCCCGCCCGCCGGGTGGCCAAGGTGGCCCGGGTGCTGCGCCCGTACCGCCGGCCGGAGTTCCGGCCCCGGGTGCGGCCGGCGTACTTCCGCCGTCCGGTGCGGACCCCGGCGCGGCGGCGGGCCCGGTCCAGTCCGCGCACGCTGGCCGCCGGGGTGGTGCTGGGCGGGGTGACGGCCTGCGGCTTCGCCTTCACCGAGAACGCGCTCTACCTGGGCCGGGCCTTCACCGACGACCAGCAGGACCGGCTGGACAGCATCGGCCTGGGCGCCGAGCCGAGCCTGCGGGACTTCGACTCCACCGTGCACACCTTCGTGCTGCGTGGCCTGCTCTCCCCCTTCGCCCACCCGCTGTTCACCGCGCTGACCGGCCTGGGCATCGCCGTCGCCCTGACCACCGGCCGCCGCTGGGTGGCCCGGCTGGCCGCCCCGACGGGGCTGCTGTGCTCGATGTCCCTGCACGGCGCCTGGAACGCGGCGGCCGGCGAGGGCATCCGGGGCTTCCTGCTCGTCTACGGGCTGCTGATGGTGCCCTGCTTCGCCGCGCTGGTCTGCTTCTCCCTGTGGGCCCGCACCAGAGCCCGGGCCGCCCGGCACCGGGAGCTCCAGGCCGCCGCCGCCGGATAACCGATTTTGCTTCTGCGCAGCTCTCACGTACTGTTTGGTTTACCGACGCGGGGTGGAGCAGCTCGGTAGCTCGCTGGGCTCATAACCCAGAGGTCGCAGGTTCAAATCCTGTCCCCGCTACTCAGTAGCAACGAAGGGCCCGATGGAGATCATCCATCGGGCCCTTCGTCGTTCCGCGGAAAACCCGTTGTGCGCCCCGGCGCCTCCTGCCTACAGTGGCGGCACACTGAAGGGAGGTGATCCTGAGTTGAGTTCTTTCAGGATGCGTGAGGTGGCTGCTCGCTAGAGCCGCCCCTGCCTGCGCAGGACCCGAGGGCGTACGACCTCCGGCGGCAGGCGAATTCCAAGCAGTCACCCGGCCCGTGGGCTCACCGGTACATCCCCGGTGCCTCACCGGCCCGCCCCGGCAGGGGCGGCCGGCGAGGAGCAGCCCACGGGCCGTCTGCGTGCCCGCTCCGACCCGAGGTGACGGAGGTCGTGCACGCCCTGCCCGGCGGGTGACCGGTCCGCTACAGTCGCAGCGACTTCGGGAGGGGTGGGCGCGGTGGACCTGCGACAGGACGGCGTGGCGAAGGTCGGGATGGGGTCCGTGGTCGGGGCCGGGCTGCTCGGGCTGGTGCTCTACGCCTCGACCTCGACGGACTGGGCCGGGGCGCTCGGCGGCGGGCTGGTGGTGGCCGCGGCCTTCTCGGTGGCGGGGGCCGGGGTGGGCTTCCTGTTCGGCATCCCCAGGCTGCTGACCAGCGGGGCGGCGTCCAGGCCGGACGACATGAGCGCCACCTCCACCGGCAGCTACTCGCCCAACACCAATCTGGAGCAGGTCTCCGACTGGCTCACCAAGATCCTGCTGGGCGCCGGGCTGACCCAGATCGGCTCCCTGCCCGGCCTGCTCCGCGAACTCGGCCACGCGCTGGCCCCGGTGGTCGGCAACGGCCCCGGCGCCGCGGCCTTCGCGGCGGCGCTGACGGTCTACTTCACCGTGATCGGCTTCCTCTCCGGCTGGCTGCTGACCCGGCTCCGGCTGGCCAAGGCCCTGTCCACCGCCGACCGGCAGACCCTGGACGACTCGGTCCGGCAGACCCGGGCCCGGGCGCACGAGCTGAACTTCACCAGCGCCGAGGTGGAGAAGCTCTTCGCCACCCAGACCGAGGGCCTCCAGGTGCAGGCACTGGCCCTGCTCCAGGGCGACCCGGACCCGGAGAACTACCACCTGATCCTGCGGGCGGTGAGCAGCGAGCTGCCGCCGTTCGTGCTGCTCCAGGCGCTGTTGGCGGCCAAGGCGGCGGTGGAGCACGGCGGGCTGGCGCCGGAGCAGCGGCGGGAGCTGCGGTTCGCGGTGGAGAACAAGATGCGCAACGACCGGGCGGTGCCGCCGGATTCGCGGCGGCGGGTGGTGGCTGGGCAGATCCTGAAGCTGCTCACGGCGGAGGCGGTGACGCCGGTGACGCCAGAGGTGCTGGACGCGGTGGTGCCGGCGGTGCTGGCGGAGCCGGTCCTCCCGGCGGCGCCCCCGGTGCCGGGGCCGGTGCCGGTCCAGGCGAAGGGCGGCGAGGACGTGGCGGGCGCTACGAACGGGCCGAGCGTCGGCGGTGGTCAGCCCGCCGGAGGATGAGCAGCCGGCGGGTGCGGCCGTCCCCGGGGCGGGGGAAGCGGCGCACCTCGGAGCCGACCTGGTGCTCGCCGAGGCGGGCCCGCAGGGCCGGCAGGTGCGGGCACGGGCGGGCGGTGCCGTCGTGCAGCGGGAAGACGCGGACCTCGCCGTCCGGGGCGGTGACCCGGACCAGTTCCAGCAGGGCCGTCAACTGCCGCTCGGGCGGGAAGAGTTCGGGGTAGGCGAAGAGCAGGTAGGAGCTCAGGCTGAGGGCGAAGCTGCCGTCCGCGAAGGGGAGGCGGGGCAGGGCGGCGGCCACGTAGCGCTCGGGGTGGGCGGCGCGGTCGGCGGTGAAGAGCGCGTGGGCGCGGTCCCAGCTGCGCAGGTAACGGTCCGTCGGGCGGGCCCGGGCCGAGGGGTGGATCCCCGGGACGAGGGCCATCCGGGTCCGGGCGGCCCGGGCCAGCGCGGTCAGTTCGGACGGGGCGGCGGTGTAGACGGGGTCGGCGGCGACCACGGTGACGCCGAGGGTACGGGCCTCCGCGGTGAGGCCGGCCGTGCCGCCGGGGCAGTCCAGGACCGGGCCGCGGAGGGCGGCCAGACCGGCGCGGGTGAGGTCGAAGAGGCCGCAGTACTCGTCGAGGGGGCGGGAGGTGACCAGGGTGCTCACCCGATCATCGGAGCACGGCGGGCATGGGGGTGCTCGGCAGCGCGTGCAACTGGGTCATCTGCCCCGGTCTTGCGGTGTGGAGCCTTCCGATTCGCGCCCGCGCGGCGGAGCCGCAGATCAGCAGAGCCTCGCGCCCCTGGGGCGTCTGAGGCAATCAGCGGCACAGGGCCCGGATGGCGAGGCGGTTGACGTTGGTGAGGCCCCGGGTCAGCAGCGGGGTGAGGAAGACGAAGGCCAGGCCGAGGAAGGAGACGCCGAGGATCTGCCAGTTGGAGGTCAGGTAGTACTCGTGGTGGACGCCGGCGTCGGTGGTGAAGTCGTAGAGGCGGTAGCCGGGCCAGTCGGTGTAGCGGGCGAAGACCCACTGGTAGGCGGGGAAGGCGGCGAGCACCCAGCCGACGGTGAGGGTGACCACCGGGAGCACGAAGGCGAGGATCGACCAGGGCAGCATCAGGACCTGGTAGAGCGCGGCGCGCCAGCCGAGGCCGTCGGCCAGGTGGGCGGTGACGGCGCCCCAGAAGCCGGGGCGGCGCCGCTGGACCGGCGCGGGGTCGCCGACCTCGGTGCCGAGCAGGGTGCGGGCGCGGTGGCGCTCCAGCGCGGCGAAGCCGCGGCCGCCGGTGGTGAGGGCGGCCAGCACCGGGAGGCCGAGGACGGTGACCACGAGGCCGAGGCCGGCCGAGAAGAGGGCCACGGTGAAGGCGAAGCCGAGGACCGCGAGCGGGAGGGCGGTGAGCAGGAAGCCCAGTTCGCGGTAGGGGGCGGCGGTGAACGGCGCCCGCCAGAAGCCGGGGTGGGCCGCGCTGTCCGTCCGGCTCTCGTACTGCGCCGCGTAGTGGTGGGTCTGACTGGTCATCACCGGCTCCTGGTCCGCTTGCTGCCGCTCCTGGCTCACGCTCCTACGGTCGCAGCGCGGGGCGGGCCGGCGGAATGAGGCGGGCCGGTGGGTGGGGGGTGGGGTTCTCCCTACCCCCCACGGGCCCGGGCGGTGACGGGGCCGGTGCCGCGGCTTCCCGACGGTCCGTCACCGGATACCGTACGAGGGTGAACCACGAGGACCTCCTGCTCAGCCCCCGCACCCGCGCCGACGACCTGCTGGACTGGGCCGCCGAACAGGGGCGGCACCCCGTGCCGGAGGCCGCGCTGCGCACCGTGCTCGTCCTGCTGGAGCTCGGCGACGGCCGGATGCACGACGGCTTCCCGGAGCTGACCTCCGCGGTGCTGGAGCAGCTGCTGTACGAACGGCTCTACCTGTACGTCCAGCCGGAGTCCGAGCCGGAGGCGTACGGCAGGGCGGTGGAGCTGCTGATCGACCATCAGCGGGCGACCAAGCGGCTGAACGCCAAGCGGCAGGAGAAGCTGCACGCGGAGGCGGAGTGGCAGGGCGAGCTGCTCTGCGGGCTGCTGCGCCAGCCGCACCTGGTGACCTGGCCCCGGCTGTACGCACTGCTGCTGCGGGCGGACGGGGTGGACACGGCGGACGAGGCGGCGGTGCGGGCCTGGCTGGACGGGTTCCGGGAGCTGACGCGGGAGCAGCGGGCCGAGGCGTACGGGGCGTTGGCCGGGCTGGACGAGGTCGGCTCGGACGGCGGCTGGGGTCCGACCCGGGTGATCTCGGTCGGGATGGCCACCGACGGGGCGCGGATGCTGCTGGAGAACCGGCTGATGCAGCGCTCCTACCGGAACCTGGCGGGGCTGAACGCGCTCGGGCTGCCGATGCCGGAGGAGCTCTCGGGGGACTTCGACGCCTTCGAGGCGACGGTGGCCGAGGAGGCGCTGCGGCTGTGCGGCGAGTGGACGGTGCCGGGGCTGGCGGCGCTGCTGGTGCACGAGTACCCGGACCTGGCGCCGGAGCCCGGGCACGAGGAGATCGAGGAGTACCTGACGGCCCAGGGGTACCAGGACGAGGAGTGACGGGACCCGGACCCGCCGCCGGGTGGGCGGCGGGTCCGACGGTGCGTCAGGGGTTGAGGCCGTGGCCGTTCAGCCAGGTCAGCGGGTCGACCGGGGTGGCGCCGGCGGGGCGGACCTCCAGGTGGAGGTGCGGGCCGGTGACGTTGCCGGTGGCGCCGACCTTGCCGAGCTCGGTGCCGGGGGCGACCTGGCCGGAGGCGACGGTGATCGAGGAGAGGTGGCAGTACCAGAGCTCGGTGCCGTCGGGCAGGCTCTGGATCACCCGGTAGCCGTAGGCGCCGGACCAGCCGGCCGAGCTGACGGTGCCTCCGGTGACGGCGACCACGGGGGTGCCGGTGGCGGCGGCGAAGTCCAGGCCGGTGTGCAGGTGGGACCAGTAGGAGCCGGACTGGCCGTAGTGCGCGGTGAGCTGGTAGCCGCTGGTGGGGAGGGTGAAGTCGCCGGCCTGCGCGGCCTCTGCCGCCTGCGCGGTCCTCGCGGCGGCGGCCTCGGCGGCGGCGAGCTCCTGGGCCTGGGCGGTGCGCTTGGCCTCGGCCTCCTGGGCGGCGGCCAGCCGGGCGGTCTCCTCGGCGGTGGTGCGCTGGCCGTCGGCCTGCTGCTGGATGCGGGCGGCGAGGGCCAGCCCGGGGTCGGCGGAGAGCGGGCGCTCCTCGGCGGTGCGGTCCTCGGCCGGCTGGTCGGCGGCGGCGACGGCCGGCGGAGCGGCGGGGACGGCGGCGGCCGGGGCGGCCGCGGCGAAGCCGGTGGCGCCGAGCGTGGCGGCCATCGCGGTGACGCCGAGCAGCGGGCCGGAGGAGCGGGCCTGACGGGGCATCCGGTGCCGGGCCGCGTCCTGCGGAAGCGGGTGGTCGAGCAGCTGGGTGGTGCCGTTACCGTCGTGCCTGGGGTGTGCCTGGGTGTGCGTCGACGCCACGGAGGCGCGCTCCTTTCCTTCCTTCGCGCCTACCGGGTTAGCTGACGGGTTCGGAGCAGGAAGGTCTCCTACGACCGGGTGGGGCCCGGCCGATTCACCCCAAGGAACGTGGTTCCCCGGCTCCCTGGACCTCCCCGTGGGGAGGGCCGTGGGATTAGGCGACGGCGCACGGTGCCGTTCGGGTACGGCGTTGCCGACCGCGCTGCGTTATCAAACGTTAATCCTAGGAGCCCATGATTCCAAGCGGCTTGAGTGGTGCAGTCCATCTCTTTCTGACGCGCCGTGAACCAGGGCCGCCGGGCCGGGTACTCAGCCCCTCGCACGGGCCCGGATTGAGCACCCGTACTCAGGTGGGCCACAAGGGAGTTGGCCATCCTGGGCACATGACCGCAGCCACCCAGCCCCGGACCACCAACGCCTACTACGCCCAGGCCGTGCTCTCCTTCGCGCTGGCCACCGCCGCCCTCGCCCTCGGGGTCCTCTACCTGCCGGTGAACGCCTGGATGCGGGCATTCCTCGCGGTCGGCCTGCTCTGGGAGATCACCTCGGCGTTCACCCTCGCCAAGGTGATCCGGGACCGCCAGGAGGAGGGGGAGATCACCACCCGGGTCGACCAGGCCCGGCTGGAGAAGCTCCTCGCCGAGCACGACCCGTTCCGGGTGGACGCCCCCTGACCCTCCTGCGCCCTTCCTGACCGGCCGTCAGCCCTTGGCGCGCTTGGCGGCGAAGGTCTCGCCGCCCGAGGACCAGTTCTCGGCCGGGATCTCCTCGATCGCCACCCAGATGTTCTCCGGGCTCACGCCGGTGACCCGGGCGTAGGTCGCGGTGAGCTCGCGGGCGATCTCGGCCCGCTGCTCCTCGCTCCGGCCGGACAGCTGCTTGACGTTGATGAACGGCATGACGTCCCTTCCGCGTTCGGACTTCTCCGCTCCGCACGCTAGCACCGCCGCACCCCTTGACGGCTAAGGCTATTAGCCTTAGCTTTGAAGCATGACGACGCAGACGCACCCCGAGACCCGGTACCTCGACCTCCCCGGCGGCCGGCTGGCCTACGACGACTCCCCCGGCACCGGCCTGCCGGTGGTCCTGCTCCCCGGCATGCTCGACTCCCGCACCGTCTACCGGTACCTGCGCCCGCTGCTGGCCGAGGCCGGCCACCGGGTGATCACCCTGGACCTGCGCGGCTTCGGCGAGTCCTCGATCGACTGGGACGACTACTCCCCCGCCGCCCTGGCCGGCGACGTGCTGGCCCTGCTCGACCACCTCTCCATCGAGCGCGCCGCCCTGGCCGGGAACTCCTACACCGGCGCCACCGTGGTCAAGGCCGCCGCCGAGGCCCCGGAGCGGATCGCCGGGATCGCCCTGATCGACGCCTTCGTGGAGAACCTGCCGCCGACCGCCGCCCAGCGCGCCCTGCTCAAGGTGCTCGGCCTGGCCCTGGTGCACGTCCCCGCCTTCTGGGGCCTCTACCTCGACAAGGCCCACCCGGGCGCCAAGCCCGCCGACTTCGCCGAGTACCGGGCCGCCGCGGTGGCCGCCCTGCGCACCCCCGGCCGCAAGAAGGCCACCCGGGGCTACGCCACCGGAGACTCCTCCCCCGAGGGCTGGACGGCCGGGGTGCGCTGCCCCGCGCTGGTGCTGATGGGCCGCCGGGACCCGGACTTCCCCGACCCGGAGGCGGTGGCCGACCGGCAGGCGGCCGCGCTGACGGCCCGTAAGGTGATGATCGACGGTGCCGGGCACTACCCAATGGCGGAGTACCCGCAGGCCACCGCCGACGCCCTGCTCCCCTTCCTGCGTGAGGTCAGCTGATGCCCAGGGTCGGACTCACCCCCACCGGCGTGGTGGACCACGCCGTCGAGCTGATCGACGCTCAGGGCCCGGACACCCTCACCCTCGCCTCGGTCGCCGCCCGGGCCGGCGTCGCCACCCCCTCGCTCTACAAGCACGTCCCCGGCGGCCTGGCCGAGCTGCGCCGCCTGATCGCCGTCCGGGTCACCGAGGAGCTGGCCGAGCGGCTGGACGCCGCGGTCACCGGACTCGGCCGGGACGCGGCCGCCACCGCCCTGCTCCGCGCCTACCTGGACTACGCCGAGCAGTACCCGCGCCGGTACGCCGCACTCCCGCAGGCCCCGCTGGACGACCCCGAGCTGACCGCCGCCGCGGGCCGCCTGGTCGGCGTGATCCTCACCGTGCTGGACGGCTACGGACTGACCGGCGACGAGGCGGTGCACGCCGCCCGCGCAGTCCGTTCGACGGCGCACGGCTTCGCCTCGCTGACCGCCGCCGGGGCGTTCCGGCTGAGCGCGGAACTGACGGTGACTCGGGAGCGGTTGATCGGGGTAGTGGTCGAGGGGCTGCGGAACTGGCCGACGGCGGGTTAGATGTGCGTTCACAGGAACGGTATCCGTTCGGGTGGTTTTCGATACCGAACCGTCGCCGTGGCCGGGTGACACTGACAGCCTTCCGGTACGTACCCGTACCGACGCACCAGCCCGAAGGACGTGCGCATGACGCAGACCACGCCCGCCGCCCGGCCCGCCACCGGGCTGGTCCCCGCGCAGCGCACCCCGCTCACCGGCACCGGCCGCACCGCCGCCGCCCCCGCCGTCTCCACCGGGCGCCGCCTGCTGGCGATCGCGCTCGGCTTCCGCTCGCTGCGCAGCGTCCCGGCCCGTCGGCAGGAGTCGTACGGCGAGAGCGACGGCCAGTAGGCGCGGTAGGCGCGGTAGGCCCCTTGACGCAGGCTGACGGGTGCCTTACGGGGTTCCTGCCTAGAGTGGTCTGACGGAAGGTCAGCCACCGGCGGAGGTCAGGTGCCCGCAGTCACCACGATGGCCCGCCAGCTCACCGACCGGCTGCGCCGCGGCCCCGGCGGACGCTGGGCCAGCCAGCTCCTGGACGGGGACCCGTCCGCCGAGAAGGCCGCGCTCGGCCTGCTCTCGGTGCTCACCCTGCTGCTCGCCCTGCTGGCCATCGTCCTCCCCACCGGCTGCCCGCCGTCCGCCCTGGTGCTCCCGGTGATCCTCGGCGGCTTCCTGCTGCACACCCGCCGTCAGCTGACCCTGCTGGTGCCGGTGGTGGCCGGCCTGGCCGGCTGCTTCCTCTGGCGCGAACCGCTCGGCCTCACCCCCGGCTCCACCTGGGTGGTGATCGCCTCCGCGCTGACCGTGCTGCTGACCTCCCGTCACCGCAGCCGGCTCGGGCTGCGCGGCACCCGGGGCGACTCCATGCTGCTGGAGCTCTCCGAGCGGACCACCGCGCTCGGACGCCTCCCCGACCAGCTCCTGGACTGGCGCTTCCACCAGGCGCTGGCGCCGGTCTCCGGCACCTTCTTCTCCGGGGACTTCCTGCTCGCCTCGCACCGGCCGGAGCAGGACCTGCTGGAGGTGGTGCTCGTCGACGTCTCCGGCAAGGGCAGCCGGGCCGCCGCGCGGTCGATGCACCTCTCCGGGGCATTCGCGATGCTGCTCGGCTCGGTGCCGCCGGAGGACTTCCTGCCGACCGCCAACGACTACCTCTCCCGGCTGGACTGGGAGGAGGAGTTCGCCACCGCCGTCCACCTGGCCCTGCATCCCTCGCACGGCGGCTACCGCCTCTTCAACGCCGGCCACCCGCCCGCCGCCCACTACCACCGGACGGCGGGCGGCAGCTGGCTGCTCGCCACCGACGGCGGCCCGGCCCTGGGCATCCTGGCCGGCTCCCGCTACCCGCCCGTGCACGGCCAGCTGGACCACGGCGACTCACTGCTGCTCTACAGCGACGGCCTGGTCGAGGTCCCCGGTGAGGACATCGACGACGGCATCGCCCGGCTGCTCTCCACCGCGGCGCCCCTCCTCCGCAGCGCCACCGGCGACCCCGCCGCCACCCTCCTCACCGCAGTCGCCCCGGACGTCGCCGACGACCGCACCGTCGTGGTCGTCCACCGCCGCCTGGGCTAGTGCCGTGCCCGGCAGGGGCAGTCAGGGGCGCGGGGAACTGCGCGAGTTCGGAAGGCGGGCACGGCACTAGATCGGGGCATGCGAGCCAGTTGCACGCGCTGCCGTTCCCCCGCGCGCAGTTCCTCGCGCCCCTGACGGCCCTTGCGGGCCGCAGCCGCGTCCGTGCGCCGGAGCCGCCGAAATGGGGGGCGCGGAAATAGGATGGGCGCACTACCCCGCGTGCGGAAGGGCCGGAGTCTGCGATGGACCTGACCGAGCCGTGGCTCGCCTCCGAGGAAGGGGCGGCCCGTGCGCAGGGGCCGCGGACGGTGATGCGCTGCGTGCGGCTGCTGCTGCGCGCGCACGGCGCCGCCGAACTCCTCGGGACGATCCTCTCCGAGGGCCCCGGGTGGATCACCGGTGAGGGGTCGGCGCTGTACCTGACGGACGGCGACGGGATGCTGCGGCTGGCGGCCTCGCACGGTCTGCCGGAGTGGGCGCACGAGCGGTACGGCGTGGTGGACCCGGCCTCGGAGCTGCCCGCCGCGCTGGCGTTGAAGCGCCGCGAGCCGGTGCTGCTGAGCCCGGAGCAGACCAGTGCGGACTATCCGCGCACGCACGCCGGCCGGGGCACCGGGCTGGTCGCGCTGGCGGTACTGCCGCTGGTGGTGGACGGGGTGGCGATCGGTTCGCTGGCGCTGTCGCTGGCGCACCGGGGGACGGTGCCGCGCCGGGACGTGGACGTGCTGGAGACCCTCGCGGAGGCGGTCGCGCACCGGATCTCGCACCTGATCGACCACGTGCAGGCGGCCGACCACATACCGCCGGGGGTCCGGGCCGGAGCCGCGTCGGACGGGCGGCCGCTGCTGGCGCTGGCTGCGAGGGCGGCGGGGGCGGGCGCGTTCGAGCGGGACCTGGTGACCGGCGAGACCAACTGGGACGCCCGGGCGTACCGGCTGTTCGGGCTGGAGCCGCCGGCGGAGGCGGAGACCGCTCCGGCGCCGGACATCAACGGGCTGGTGCACCCCGAGGACCTGCCGGACCTCCAGGCGGCGATGGCGGAGGCGCTCTCCTCGGGCGGTCCGTACCGCTTCGCGTACCGGGTGGTGCGCGAGGGCGGAGAGGTCACCCACGTCCGGGAGGACGGCGAGGTGATGCTGGACGTGCACGGGCGGCCGGTGCGGGTGGCCGGGCTGTTGACGGACCGTCAGCGGGGCGGGGCGGCCGCGCCCGCGCAGCCGTACGGGCTGGATCCGGCGGGTGCGGCGGCACGTTCGGCGCTGCTGCTGGCGCTGACCAGGACGCTCTCCCGGGCGGTGACGGTGCGGGACGTGACCACGGCGATGACGGACATCGCCCGCCCGGCGCTGGGCGCTTCCGGGCTGGTGCTGGACCTGCTGGACGAGGGCCGCTTACTGCCGATCTCGCACGAGGTCTTCGGCGGCCCGTACCGGAGCGAGCTGAGCCGGCTGCACGACCTCTCGGCGGGGGTGATGCAGTCCTCGCTGACCCGGTCGGTGCCGCTGTTCAGCGAGCCGGGCGGGGTGCGGCGGGAGGGGCCGCTGACCCCGGCGGCCTGGGCGGTGCTGCCGCTGGTGGCCTCGGGGCGGCAGGTCGGGTCCTGTCTGATCACCTTCGCCACCGAGCGGGTGTTCAGCCGTGAGGACCGGACGATGTACTCGGCCTTCGCCGGGATCCTGGCGCAGTCGCTGGAGCGGGCCCGGCTGTACGACACCCACCACCACCGGGCGACCGAGCTGCAGCGGGCGATGCTGCCGCGCAGCCTGCCGGCGGTGCGCGGGGTGGTGACGGCGGCGCGGTACCTGCCGAGCACCGAGGGGATGCAGATCGGCGGGGACTGGTACGACCTGCTGCCGCTGCCGGACGGCCGGGTGGGTGTGGTGATCGGCGACGTGCAGGGGCACAACGCCGAGGCCACCGCGGTGATGGGCCAACTGCGCAGCGGGCTGCGGGCGTACGCGACCGACGGGCACGACCCGGCGGCGACGCTGGCCCGGACCAGCCGGCTGCTGGCCGAGCTGGACACCGACCTGTTCGCGACCTGCCTGTACCTGGTGCTGGATCCGGCCACCGGGGAGCTGAGCGGCGCGCGGGCCGGGCACACCTCGCCGGTGCTGGTGTCGGGGCACCGGGCGACCGAGCTGGAGCTGCCGGGCGGGCCGCCGCTGGGCGTGGAGCCGGGCGCGGCCTACCCGTTGACGACGGGTCGGGTCGGGGTGGGCGACACCCTGCTGGTGTACACGGACGGCCTGGTCGAGGACCGGGCGGAGGACTACGACCACTCGGTGAAGCGGATGCTGGGCGGGCTGGAGCTGTGGAGCCGGCGGACCGGCGGGCCGACCAGGGCCACCCCGCAGGCGGGTCTGGAGCGGATGGCGGACCTGCTCACCCTGAACGTGACCGAACGGCGGTCGCGGCCGGACGACGTGGCCCTGCTGCTCCTGCACCGGGTACCCGCACTCGACTGAAATTACCTGTGGGTACCGAAAATTGACGGTGTACCGCCGCCGACCTGCACGGATGTGTCGGAGCCGGTCGGCGGCGTCCCACCATCCGGTCGGATGAGATCACTGAACGTCAGATCCGTTCATCCATCCGTAGGATGACCACCCTAGAATTCGCCGCGTGACGATGACTCAGTGGATCGCGGCGGCCCTCGGAGCCGTCGCCGTCCTCGCCCTCCTGGCCGCCGCCCGGTACCGCGCGGTCGGCCGGACCCTGCGGTCCGCGCTCGACGGGCAGGAGCGTGAGAACGCCGAACTCCACGAGCGGGCACGGGTGGAGGCCGCCCGCCGGACCTCCGAGACGGCCGCCGTCCAGCGCGAGCAGGAGCTCAACGCCAACACCCAGCGCGCCTTCCTGAGCGTCGCCCGCCGCATCCTGGTGATGGCGCACGACCAGCAGGCCGGGCTGGACGAGATGGAACGCAACCACGACGACCCGGAGTTGCTGGAGGGCCTGCTGCGGGCCGACCACGCGGCGGCCCAACAGGCCCGGCTGGCCCAGACCCTGGCGGTGCTCTGCGGCGCCCGGGCCGGGCGGCACTGGCCGGAGCCGGTGGCCCTGGAGGACGTGGTGCGCGGCGCCCAGTCGCGGATCCTGCCGTTCCAGCGGGTGGTGGTGAGCAGCCGGATCGAGACCGCGGTGATCGGCGCGGCCGCCGAGGCGCTGATCCACGCGGTGGCCGAGCTGCTGGACAACGCGACCAGGTACTCGCCGCCCAGCACCCAGGTCTTCGTCACCCTGATGCCGGTGCACAACGGCGCCGTGATCGAGATCGACGACGGCGGGGTCGGGATGGCCGAGCAGGCCATCGAGAAGGCCGCCGCCGCGCTGGCCGGGGGCTCCACCCTGGAGCTCTCCCGGCTGGGCGAGGTACCGCAGTTGGGCCTGGCGGCGGTCGGCCGGCTGGCCGAGCAGTACGGCTTCCGGGTCACCCTCAGCTCGGCGCCCTCGCCGTACGGCGGGGTCCGGGTGGTGGTGCTGCTGCCGACGGCGCTGCTCACCGACCCGCTGCCCGCGCCCCTGCCGCACCAGACCAGGACCGTGGTGCCCGAGCCGGTGGAACCCCCGCCGGTCTCCGGCAGCAGCCTGCCGCGCCGCGCCAACCGGCGCGGCGACACCGCGCCCAGGACCGGCACCACCGGCGGCACCCCCGTGCCGTCGCGCTCCGCCCGGGAGGCCCGCGCCTTCATGTCGCTCTTCCAGGCGGGCACCGCCAGCGGCCGCTCGGCCGCCGGACGACAGCAGGACGGCTTCTCCCACTCCCCCGAACTTCCCCAGCGCCCCGGAGACTTCCATGACCCCCAATCCTGACCTCGGCTGGCTGCTCGCCGACATCGTCAACGTGCCCGAGGTCCAGCACGCCATCGTGGTGTCCAACGACGGCCTGGAGATCGGCCGCAGCGAGCGGATCCACCGTGACGACGCCGAGCGGCTGGCCGCCGCCTGCTCCGGCCTGCAGTCGCTGGCCCGGGGCGTGGCGCAGGGCTTCGGCGGTCCGCAGAGCGCGACCCGGCAGATCATCGTCGAGTACGGCGGCGGCTACCTGTTCGTGGTGGCGGCCGGGGCCGGGGCGCACCTCGCGGTGGTGACCGGCGAGGCGGTGGACGCCGGGCTGGTGGCGTACCAGATGCAGGTGCTGGTGGAGCGGATCGGGGCCCACCTGACCAGCCCGCCCCGGCTGGAGCAGGCGGCCGGGAGCACCCGGTGACCGCGGGCGGCGGGCCGGTCCGGCCGTACGTGATCACCGGCGGCCGGAGCAGGCCGAGCCGGAACACGCTGGCGCTGGAGAGCCTGGTCGCCGCCACCGGTGCCGGTCCCGCCCCCGGTCTGAACCGGGAGCAGCTGCGGATCCTGGCGCTCTGCCGGGAGCTGCTCTCGGTGGCCGAGATCGCCGCCCACCTGCGACTGCCGCTAGGCGTGGTCCGGGTGCTGATCGGCGACCTCTGGGACGCCGGAGCCGTCCACGTCCGTCCCCCCGTGCCGCAGGCCGACCTCCTGCCCACCACCCTCTTGGAGGAGGTGCTCGTTGGCCTCCGCCAACTCCGTTGAGCCACACCCGTCCTACCTTCCGGACACCGTCCAGGGAGCCGTGAAGATCCTGGTCACCGGCCCGTTCGGGGTCGGCAAGACCACGCTGGTCGGCTCGCTCAGCGAGATCGACCCGCTGCGCACCGAGGAGACCATGACCGCCGCCGGGGCGGACGTGGACGACCTGACGGGCCGTCCGGAGAAGACCACCACCACGGTGGCGCTGGACTTCGGCCGGATCACCCTCAACTCCCGGCTGGCGCTCTACCTGTTCGGCACCCCGGGCCAGCAGCGGTTCTGGCCGCTCTGGGAGGACCTCTCGCGCGGGGCGCTGGGCGCCATCGCGCTGGTGGACTCGCGCCGGATCGAGGAGAGCTTCGACGTGCTGGGGCAGCTGGAGGAGCAGCGGATCCCCTTCGCGGTGGCCGTCAACACCTTCCCGGACTCCCCGAGTTACCCCGAGGAGGAGCTCCGGGCGGCGCTCGACCTGCTGCCCGAGGTGCCGATCCTGCACTGCGACGCCCGGGACCGCCGGGCCTCCTACGACGTCCTGATCGACTTCGTGGACCACCTCCACTCGACCGCCGTTCTGGAGCTCCAGCCATGACCACCCCCAAGCCGGACGCGGCGGCCTCACCACCGCCCGGCTGTCCCGCACACCAGCAGGCCTCCCCCGTCACCGGTCTGTGGGGCGCCGCCGTCGCCGAGGACCCGCACGGTCTGTACGCCCGGCTGCGCGCGCAGTACGGCCCGGTGGCCCCGATCGAGCTGGAGCCGGGGGTGGAGGCCTGGCTGGTGCTCGGCTACCCCGAGCTGCTCGAACTCACCCGCAACGAGCAGCTGTTCTCCAAGGACTCGCGCCGCTGGCGGGTACCGGCCGAGGGCCGGCTGCGCTCCGACTCCCGGCTGCTGCCGATGACCTCGTGGCGGCCGACCCTGCTCAACCTGGACGGCGCCGAACACGCCCGGCTGCGCGCGGCGGTGGCCGACACGCTGGCCCAGGTGGACCACCGGCAGCTGCGGCACGCCACCGAGGCCGCCGCCGACACCCTGATCGACGGCTGGGGCCCGGACGGCACCGCCGACCTGATCGCCCAGTACGCCCGGCGGCTGCCGCTGATGGTCTTCACCCAGCTGATCGGCCTGCCGGCCGAGGCCGGGCCGCACATCGTCGAGCTGATCAGCCACTTCGTGGACAGCAGCGAGAAGTCGGTGCGGGCCAACGCCGAGTTCCAGGCGATCCTGCTGGACCTGGTCCGCGGCCGCCGGGAGGCCCCGGCCGCCGACCTGACCTCCTGGCTGCTGACGCACCCCGCCGGGCTCTCCGACGAGGAGGCGGTGCACCACCTGGTGGTGCTGATGGTGGCGGGCAACGAGACCACCATCAACTGGACCGGCAACACGCTGCGCCTGCTGCTCACCGACCGCCGGTTCCGGGCCACCCTGACCGGCGGCCGCCTCACCGTCTCGGACGCCCTGGAGGAGGTGCTCTGGCGGGACCCGCCGACCCAGAACTTCCCCGGCCGGTGGGCGACTTCGGACACCGTGCTGGGCGGCCAGTACATCTCGGCGGGCGACATGCTGGTGCTCGGCCTGGCCGCCGCCAACGCCGACCCGGCGGTGCAGCAGCCGGCCGGGGAGGGGCTCGGCGGCAACCGGGCCCACCTGGCCTGGGGCGCCGGCCGGCACGTCTGCCCGGCCCAGCACCCGGCCCGGATGATCGTGGAGACCGCCGTGGAGACCCTGCTCCACCGGCTGCCCGACCTCCAACTCGCCGTCCCCGCCCACGAACTGGCCTGGCGGCCGTCCCCCTGGTCGCGTGCCCTGGTCGCCCTGCCGGTGCTCTACAGCGCCTTCACTCCCCCGCGCACTCCCCCCGTCGAAAGGCCCGCATGGACTCCTCCCTCGCCCCCCGGCCCGTCCGCCTCGACCCCTTCGGCGCCGACCAGCACACCGAGAACGCCGGGCTCAGGGCGGCCGGGCCTGCGGTCCTGGTGGAACTCCCTGGCGGGGTGGTGGTCTGGGCGGTAAGCCACCACGACACCCTCCAGGCACTGCTGAACGACCCCCGGGTGGGCAAGAACCCGCAGCTGTGGACCACCTTCCGGGAGGGCCGGCTGCCCGAGGGCTGGCCGCTGATGAACTTCGTCACGGTGCCCGGCATGGTGACCGCCGACGGGGCGGACCACCGGCGGCTGCGCGGGCTGGTCACCCAGGCCTTCACCCCGCGCCGGATAGCCGAGCTGGCCCCGGCGATCGAGGCCCGGGCCGTCGTGCTGCTCGACGAAGTCGCCCTGCTGGAGGGCGACTTCGACCTGCGCGCGCACTTCGCCTACCCGCTGCCGATGCAGGTGATCGGCGAGCTGCTCGGCCTGCCGCCCAAGCAACAGGACGAGCTGCACGCGCTCTCCGACACCCTGGTCAGCAGCTCCGCCACCCCGGGTGCCGCGGTGGCCGCGCAGCAGGGCCTGTTCGCCCTGCTCGGCGGGCTGGCGGCGGCCAAGCGGGCCGAGCCGGGCGACGACCTGACCACCGACCTGATCGCCGCCCGGGAGGCCGACGACCGGCTGACCGAGCTGGAGCTGGTCGGCACCCTGCTGCTGATGCTGATCGCCGGGCACGAGACCACGCTCAACCTGATCACCAACGCGGTGCGGGCGCTGCTGGCCCACCCGGAGCAGCTGGCCGCGGTGCTGGACGGCACGTACACCTGGGCGGCGGTGGTCGAGGAGACCCTGCGCTACGACTCCCCGGTCGGGCAGTTCCCGCTGCGCTACGCCGCCGAGGACATCCAGGTCGGCGAGGTGACCATCCGTCAGGGCGAGGCGCTGCTGGCCTCGTACGCGGCGGCGGGCCGGGACTCCGGGCACTTCCCGGACGCGGACCGCTTCGACCTGGGCCGGGCCCCGGCCAAGCACCTCTCGCTCGGCCACGGCCCGCACTTCTGCCTGGGCGCCGGGCTGGCCCGGCTGGAGGCGGAGACCGCACTGCGGCTGCTCTTCACCCGCTTCCCCGGGCTGCGGCTCGCGGACGGCCCGGCCCCGGTGCCGATCGCCTCGTTCGTCAGCAACAGCGTGAAGACCCTGTTGGTCCGTCAGAGCTGATCGGGACCGCTCCCGGTAACCGCCGGTGCGGCCCGCTCGTTGGACCGGCCATGCGTAAGATCACGGCACTCGCCGCCCTCACCATGGCCGGTCTCTCCCTCGCCGCCCCGGCCGCGCACGCCGGCAGCAACATGGGCGGCAAGCTCGACTCCGGCAAGTCGGCCGCGGCCTCCACCTCGGCCGCCGACACCTGCGTGCAGCAGATCGGCGGCATCCCGCTGCTCGGCAAGAACGCCTCCGCCGCCGCCCCGCTGTGCAGCGCGGGCACCTCCGTACCGAAGTAGGGCCGGCGGCACTAGTCGAAGAGGGCGTTCAACTCGCCGTACTCCAGGCCGCCTTCGAGCGCCTGGTAGGTCCCGTGGGTGTACAGCTCCTCGGCGGCCCGGCGGGCGGCGGCGTAGGCCACCTTGGCCAGGCCGGGGCCCAGGCTGATCCGGGCCACGCCGAGCTTCGCCAGCTCGGCCACCGAGAGGGCGCCGTGGCCGGCCATCACGTTCAGCGGCACCCCGGGGAGCGCGGCCAGCAGTTCGGCGATCACCTCCGGGCTGCCCGCGCCGGGGACGAAGATCCCGCTGGCCCCGGCCGCCAGGTAGGCCCGGGCCCGCTCCACCGTCTCGGTGACGTCCTGGTCGCCCTGGAGGAAGACGTCCGTGCGGGCGTTGACGTACAGCCGCACGCCGGCCGCCTCGGCCGCCGCCCGGGCCGCCTCGATCCGCTCGGCCGCCTCGGCGACCGGGCGCAGGCCGTCCTCCAGGTTCACGCCGACGGCGCCGATCGCGAGCAGTTCGGTGACGGCCCGGCCGACCCCGGCCGCGTCGGGCGCCAGCCCGTCCTCCAGGTCGGCCGTCACCGGGACCTCCACCGCCCGGACCACCAGCTCGGTCTGGGCCAGCGCCCCGGCCAGGTCGAGGCCGCCGCCGTCCGGCACGCCCCTGGTCCAGGAGACGCTGGCGCTCGCGGTGGCCACGGCGGGCGCCCCGGCCGCCTCCACCAGTCGGGCGGTCGCGGCGTCCCACACGTTGGCCAGCACCAGGGGATCGCCCGGGGTGTGCAGGCGGTGCAGGAGTTCGGCCTTGGCCCGCTGGTCGTTCTGATTCGTCGTCATGTCCTTCACCTTCTCAGCTCCGTACGGGGCGGACCGGCGCTTCCGCGAACCCGACCTCCCCGGCCGTGCCGGTCAGGCGGCGAGCACCAGCGCGGCCACCACGGGGGCGGCGTAGACCATCGGGAACGGGACGTGGCCCCAGGCCTTGGCCCGCAGCACGGTGACCACCGCGCCGCCGTAGTAGGCCACCAGGCCGATCCCGGCGGCGAGGCCGAGCGGCTCCACCGCCAGGCCCACCAGCAGGCCCAGCGCACCGGCCGCCTTGGCCGCGCCCAGCAGGTTCCACCAGCTCTTCGGCACGCCGTACTGCTCCAGCGGCTGGACCACCCAGACCTGGCGCGACAGCAGCGCGTAGGCCGAGAAGCCCGACATCAGGGCGGCGATCACGGTGACGACGGTGGTGGTGACGTTCATCGGGGGCTCCTCTTGGTGGTGGGGAGCCGGGGCGGTTCCTCGCCGCTCCGGCTGCTCTCACCCCACCGACACGGCCCGGCGGACGGATGTGACAGCCGCTCGGAAAGTTTTCCCGAGGAATCTTCCGAAGCCCTCAACTCCGCTTCGGCGCGGGGCTCATCCGCGCGGTGACGCCGATCCGGTTCCAGGCGTTGATCGCGATGATCACGGTCACCAGCTGGGCCAGCGCGGCCGGCTCGAAGTGCTTCTCCGCCTCCTGGTACACCTCGTCCGGCACCGGCCCGTCGGCGATCCGGGTGACCGCCTCGGTCAGCGCCAGCGCCGCCCGCTCCGCCGCCGTGAAGTACGGCGTCTCGCGCCAGACCGGCAGCGCGTACAGCCGGTGCTCCTGCTCGCCGCCCCGGCGGGCGTCGGTGCTGTGCATGTCCACGCAGTAGGCGCAGCCGTTGATCTGCGAGGCCAGGGTGCGGACCAGCTCGGCCAGCGACGGGTCCACCAGGGCGCGCGACTCCCGGTCCATCCCGATCATCGCCCGGTACCAGTCAGGCGCCAGCTCCGGCATGGAGAAGCGCTGCTCGGGGGCGGACACGTACGCGTTCGGTTCGTTGCTCATGCTCCGACCGTAGGTGCGCGGCGGCCCGCTCCCGTGGTTCATTGGCCCCATGGAATCATGGGCCACTTTCGGCGGGGACCTCCATCTGGACCTGACGGCGGGCCGGGCCGGGGGCCTCGGCCTGCGGGCCGCCCTGGAGGCGGCGGTCCGCGAGGCCGCCCGCGGCGGCCGGCTGCCGGCCGGCACCAGACTGCCCTCCTCCCGCGCCCTCGCCGCCGACCTGGGCATCGCCCGCAACACCGTGGCCGAGGCCTACGCCCAGCTCACCGCCGAGGGCTGGCTGACCGCCCGTCAGGGCTCCGGGACGGTGGTCGCCGACCGGGGCACCATCCCGGCTGCCGCCCCGCCCAGCACTCCGCCGCGCGTCCCGGCCGTCCGCTACGACCTGATGCCCGGCCGCCCCGACCTCAGCCTCTTCCCCCGCACCGCCTGGCTGGCGGCCGGCCGCCGGGCCCTGGCCACCGCCCCGCACGAGGCGCTCGGCTACACCGACCCGCGCGGCCGGATCGAACTGCGCCGCGCCCTGGCCGACTACCTGGCCCGCGCCCGGGGCGTGCGCACCGACCCCGAACGCATCCTGGTCTGCGCCGGCTACCAGCAGGGCCTCGGCCTGCTCTGCCGCGCGCTGGCCGAGCGCGGCGCGCGCTCCCTGGCGGTGGAGGAGTACGGGCTGCCGCCCCAGCAGCAGGTGATCACCGCCGCCGGCCTGGCCACCGTCTCCGTCCCGCTGGACGGCGGCGGCGCCCGCACCGAGCTGCTCGGCGAGCTCACCGCCGGGGCCGGGACGGGCGCCGTGGTGCTCACCTCGGCCCACCAGTACCCGACCGGCGTCCCGCTGCGCCCGGCCCGGCGGGCGGCCGCGGTGGCCTGGGCCCGGGAGAGCGGCGGCTTCGTGATCGAGGACGACTACGACGGCGAGTTCAGGTACGACAGGCAGCCGGTCGGGGCGCTCCAGTCGCTGGACCCCGAGCGGGTGGTGTACGCGGGCACCGCCAGCAAGAGCCTGGCCCCGGGGCTGCGGCTCGGGTGGCTGGCCCTCCCCGCCGAACTGGTCGAACCGGTGGTCCGGCAGAAGGAGTTGGCGGACGGTCAGTCGGGGGTGACGGACCAGCTGGCCCTGGCCGATCTGATCGTCTCCGGCGGCTTCGACCGGCACGTCCGCCGCTGCCGGCTGCACTACCGACGCCGGCGGGACCAGCTGGTCGCCACCCTGGCGGAACGGGCCCCCGAGGTGGAGGTGACCGGGATCGCGGCCGGACTGCACGCGGTGCTGCGGCTGCCGGCCGGATCCCTCTCCGACTCCGAACTGCTGCGCCAGGCGGGGTGGTTGGGGCTCTCCCTGAACACCCTGACCGGATGCAGGACGCCCTCGGCCGGGCCCGCGCCGGAGGGGACGCGGTCGGGGCTGGTGATCGGCTACGCGACCCCGCCGGAGCACGCGTTCGCGGGGGCGCTGGACGCGCTGTGCACGCTGACGCGGCTGTGAGGGCCGGTCAGTTCTTGCGGGCGCCGATCTCGAAGAGCAGAGCGAGGAAGCCGAGGAAGGCGTGGGTGGCGGCCATGTAGATGACGACCCGCCAGAGGACTCGGCGGTCGAAGCGGCGGCCGGGGACGAGGGTCTTGGCCATGGTGGTGCCCCTTTCAGTGGGGAGCGGGCAGGCAGAGGCTGCTGCCCGGACTCTGCAACAAGGTGTGCAGGAAGAGGAGTTCGACGCCGGCCGGGGAGTCGGCGGCGATGCAATGCGGGGTGAGCGAGTCGAAGTGCGCGGAGTCTCCCGGCTCCAGGAGGTGGTCCTGGTCGCCCAGGGTCAGCCGGAGCCGGCCCTTGACCACCCAGAGCCACTCCTCGCCCGGGTGGACCCTTACGACGGCGTCCTGGACGTCCGGCGGCACCTGGACGTGCAGCGCCTGCATCGCCCGCCCGGGCGCACCCGCCCGCCGGTACCCCCAGCCACCCGCCCGCCCCGGCTCGATCACCCCGCCCCGGATCACCGGCTCCGGCTCACCCTGCTGCTCGCCGAGCAGCCCCGACACGGTGGTCCCGTACTCCCGGGCCAGCCCGAGCAGCGCCGGGAGGGAGGGCTGCCGCTGCCCGGTCTCCAGCCTCGACAGGTACGCTGGCGAGAGCCCGACCCGGGCGGCGGCGGCTTCCAGGGTGAGGCGTGCGGCGGAGCGGTGCTCCCGCAGCCGGGCCCCGAGGCCGTCCACCTCGAACTGATCCGCGTTCATGGACCCAGTCCACCGCTTCCGTGCCCTCCGGGCAACCTTTTTGCCTCTGAGGCAAACTCGCCGCTGGGGCAAACGGCTCGGCAGGGCAGCGACCCAGGGGCGCGAGGAACTGCGCGCAGGGGAACGGCAGCACGTGCAAGTGGCTCGCCTGCCCCGATCCAACGCTGGGCCGCCTTCCGTACTCGCGCAGTTCCTCGCGCCCTCGGGTCGCTGCCCTACCGGGCGTATTACGGGCGCGGGATGTTGCGGAGGTTGCTCCTTGCCAGGTCGATCATCCGGCCGACGCCGCCCGAGAGGACGGTCTTGCCGGCGGCGAGGGCGAAGCCCTTGAGTTGGGCGGCGGTGATGTGGGGCGGGATGGAGAGGGCGTTGGGGTCGGTGACGACGTCGACCAGGACGGGGCCGGGGCGGGAGAGGGCTTCGGCGAGGACCTCGCGGACCTTGGCGGGGTCGGTGACCCGCATGGCCTGCAGGCCCGCCGCGCGGGCGAGCGCCGCGTAGTCGACGTCGCCGTTGTCGGTCTCGGTCTCGGGGTAGCCGCTGACCAGCATCTCCAGCTTGATCATGCCGAGCGCCCCGTTGTTGAACACCACCGTCTTCACCGGCAGCCGGTACTTCGCCAGCGTCAGCAGTTCTCCGAGCAGCATGCCGATCCCGCCGTCCCCCGACATCGAGACCACCTGCCGCCCCGGGGCGGCGAGTTGGGCGCCGATCGCGTGCGGCAGCGCGTTCGCCATCGAGCCGTGCAGGAAGGACCCGATCACCCGCCGCCGTCCGTTGGGGCTCAGGTACCGGGCCGCCCAGACGTTGTTCATGCCGGTGTCCACGGTGAACACGGCGTCCTCGTCGGCGAGTTCGTCCAGCACCGAGGCGACGTACTCGGGGTGGATCGGCACCTGCTTCTCGATCTTCTTGGTGTAGGCCCCGACCACCTCCTCCAGCGCCTTGCAGTGCCGGTCCAGCAGGTCGTCCAGGAAGCTCCGGTCCTTCTTCTGCTCCAGCAGCGGGAGCACCGCCCGCAGGGTGGCCGCCACGTCCCCGTGCACCGCCAGGTCGAGCGGGGTGCGGCGGCCGAGCCGGGTGGCGTCGTGGTCGACCTGGACGGTGTTGCGGCCCGGCAGGAAGGAGTCGTACGGGAAGTCGGTGCCGAGCAGCAGCACCAAGTCGGCCTCGTGCAGGGCCTGGTGGCAGGCGCCGTAGCCGAGCAGGCCGCTCATGCCGACGTCGTACGGGTTGTCGTACTGGATCCACTCCTTGCCGCGCAGCGAGTGCCCGACCGGGGCCAGCACCGTCGCGGCCAGCTCCATCACCTCGGCGTGGGCGTCCCGTACGCCCGCCCCGGCGAACACGGCCACCTTCTCGGCCCGGTTCAGCATCCGGGCCAGTTCCTGCACCTGGGACCAGGGCGGGGCGGCCACCGCCCGCTCGGTCAGGTAGTGGCCGGTGCCGGTGGGGTGGGCGGCGGGGAGGGCGGCGACGTCGCCGGGGAAGACCAGTACCGAGACGCCGGGCGAGCCGAGGGCGTGCTGGATGCCGACCCGGAGCAGCCGGGGCAGCTGGGCCGGGCTGGAGACCAACTCGCACCAGGCGCTGCAATCGGTGAACACCCGCTCCGGGTGGGTCTCCTGGAAGAAGCCGGTGCCGATCTGCGACGACGGGATGTGCGAGGCCAGCGCCAGCACCGGGAGGCCGGAGCGGTGGGCGTCGTACAAGCCCTGCATGAGGTGCACATTCCCCGTCAGGACCGCATGTCTCTATCCCCTGGGGCGCATGACGCAGGCGCTCCCAGGACGGCAGAGATCGGATCTGACCAGGGGCTACAAATGACCGTTGCTGTACTACTGCCGCCCGCGCGCCTTTCCGCTGCTGTCGGCCTCGAACCGCTGAATGACCCAACCATCCGTAAGGACCGAGCAGTTCTGTTCGCCCTCGGGTTCGGGGAGGAGGAACTCCGCAAGCTAGGTCTCTGGGACCTCCCGGACGCACCCCCTTCCCGCCTGGCCGAGGGATACGTCCGCCGTAGCCAGGCGCAAGACGACCTCGCGTCGCTTCGACGGCAGGTCAAGGACATCGCTTTCAGGGCCGAGCGGGACGAAGTGCAGATCCGCCGCGTCTGGTTTGAACAGAAGTCAGCTTCCAAGGCATGGGTCCGCCGCACCGAGTTCGACAGCGCCTGCGATGCGGTGCTCACCGGCCAGTCCACCACGTTGTACGTGTGGAAAACGGACCGACTCTCCCGCGAAGGCATGGGCAAGGTCGGACTCCTCTTGGACGCCTTCGACAGGCGTGGAGCCGGCGTCGTCAGCGTGACCGAGGGGGTGGACTCTCGCAAGGGCGGCCGAATGCTGTTCGCCATCCTGTCGGAGCGGGCGCGCGAGGAAGCGAAGGACATCTCACTGCGCGTCAAGAGTACGAAGGACGAGCACAAGATCGGGGGCAGCTTCACCGGGGGCACCTTCCCCTTCGGGACCATGGGGACCGGCGTCAAGGGTGCCCGCAAGATCGCACCCCGTGAATGCGAGTACGCCCCGTCCCGGCGGATCGGCGTCATGCTCTACGAGAACGTCCTGCCGTCCAAAATCGTCGCCGCGCTGACGGCTGATGGGATCGTCCGACGCAACGGGCGCCCCTGGACCGAAGATGCCATCGTCCTCCTCGCCCGGTCACCCACCTGGGCGGGATTGGTGGCGGAGGCCCACCCCATCCTCGACGAACACGGAAACCCCACGGGTAAGTACGGGCGGGCCACCCCGATGATCGGGGAGGACGGCCTCCCCATCACGTGCGGCGAGGGGGTCGTCACCTACGCGGAGTGGGTGACGATCCAGGAGAACATCCGGGCGCGGACCCGAAACCCCACCGGCCAGGGGCATGGGCGCGGCCAACGCCAGCGCACCTGCCTGTTGTCGAGCATCCTCCGGTGCCCCCGTTGCGCTGGGCCCATGGAAAACCAGGGGCGCACGCTGCGCTGCAAGACCCGCGTGGACTTCGGGGTGGAAATCTGCGTGGGGATCGTCACGAAGACGGACCGTGTCACCGCCGCAGTCGAGACTGCCTGGATCAACCACGTGCAGGCACTGCCGCCGACGTCACCCACGATCCATGAGATCGCCCGCCGCTTCCTCGGCTTCATGCAGAACGCCGAGGACATTGCCCGCCGCGAGAAGCTGGCGGCCGGAATCCGAGCGGCACAGGACCGGCGAAAGAAGCTGGACACCCGGTTCTACGTGACCGGCGGCATGGCGGAGGAGGTGTACGACGAGCTGGCGGGGCAGTTGGATGCCCAGGTCCTCGACTTGACTGCGACGCTTGAGTGCCTGGCCGCCCAAGACGACCTGTCGCCATTGGCGGAGGCGGAGAACCTGGCGGCACTGTGGGGGGACGCAGACATAGACGGCCGTAGGGCCCTACTACAGGCCGCCTCGGCGCACCTGACCATGACCGTGCCGTACGGCCAGGGCGACCGGACACCGATTGAGGAGCGTCTGCGGATCAGTTGGCTTAGCCAGCCGACGCCTGGCATGCGGGAGGCGGCGGTGGAGGCGGCCGAACGAACGCGACTGCGAAAGCTAGCCCAGCAGAAGGCGGCACTCGCTGCCTGACGGCTCGTCAGATGATCAACGGCCCGACCCTGGGTCTTCCAGGGTCGGGCCGTTCTGCGTTGGCACTGACCAACCGTGTAGTTGTGTCGGTTCTGACCTCTTCCCCGGTAAACACCTAATACCTATAGAGCTAAACCAGGGGGACCCTTCGAACCTACACTTCTGCACGCACCACCCTCCGCTCTACGTCTGCTCTCTAAAGCCTGTGCGAGCCCCGGCAGCAACTGCCCGGCCCCGCTAGCCCGGTGACCACTACCCCGGGCGTCCAGCCCGCGCAGGTACACCCCCGGTTCGACTCCGGGGGCGGGCACGGCAGATACGAATTTCGTACCCGAGGGGGCAGCTACGAGCACCACGACCTACGGCCCCACACCGGGCATCACCCCGTTCTCCGTCCTCCGGTCCGACATGGGCCCGTGGATCAACCGGCGCCGGATGTGGCGGGAGCTGGGCGTCGGCGCCGACGAGGGCCGGGAGCACCTGAACACCATCGGCCTGGAGGACAACTACGGCAACAAGGGCTTCAAGGCCGGGGCTTCCGTCTTCGACCCCGTCCTGGCCGAGGCGTCGTACCACTGGTTCTGCCCACCGGGCGGCCGGGTCCTCGACCCCTTCGCCGGTGGCGCCGTCCGTGGCCTCGTCGCCGGGAACGGCGGCTACCGGTATACCGGCGTAGACCTCAGCCCCGGCCAGGTGGCGGTCAACCGTGACGCCGCCGAGGACTGGCACAACCGCCAGCTCCTCACCGCCCACCCGCACTGGGTGACCGGTGACGCCCGCGACGCCCTGCCCGGCATGGCGGACGGGAGCGCGGACTACGTGTTCACCTGCCCGCCCTACCACTCGCTGGAGCGGTACTCGGCGGACCCGGCGGACCTGTCGAACATGACCTGGGCCGACTTCACCGACGCCTACTCCGCGGTCGTCCGTGAGTCCGTCCGCTGCCTGGCAGACGACAGGTTCAGCACCTGGGTCGTCGGTGAGGTCCGAGGCAGCACCGGCCGCCTGCGCGGCCTCGTCCCCCTGACCATCGCCGCGCACGAGGCGGCGGGGGCCCGGTTCTATAACGACGCGGTCCTGCTGAACAGCCTTGGTACGGCGCCGATGCGGCTGCCGAACCAGTGGCGGGCGAGCCGAAAGATGGGGCGCGTCCACCAGTACGTCCTCACCTTCGTGAAGGGTGATCCGAAGCGGGCGACGCAGGCGATCACCGGAGGTGGTGCGGAGTGAAGCGAGCGTGTCTCGACTGCCCGGCCCGTGCCGTCCGTCGTGGCCGGTGCTCCAAGCACCACGGGATCTTCGTCAACCAGTCAGCCCGCTCCGCCCGTTGGCGCACCGTCGCCATGGGCCATGACGCCGCCCGGTCCGTCCGCCGCACCCTCCGCGCCGCCGGCTTCGGCACCTGCGCGGGCTGCACGGTGGACTACCTGGCGTCCGCGCTGGAGGTGGACCACATCGTCCCCATCTCCCGGGGCGGGACGGACACGGCGGACAACGTGCAGGTTCTTTGCAAGGGCTGCCACCGGGCGAAGACCCGGCGGGACATGGGGTACGAGGGCGCAGCGTTCTAGTGATGGCCCTTCTTCGTCCGCAGCACATCAGCTACGACGTACCCAGTGGAGGCCGTGATATCAAACTTCTCCCGTTCCGATGAATCCATGGGACGGATTAGTGCTACCTCATCCCCTGCACTCAGGGCTACATACTTAGTACCTACGATCTCGTGACTATCTTCGAACTCAGTCCCCGAATCCAAGTCCTTAACTCCCCTGACTACCACATCCAGGATCAGCCTCTTGTCCCGCCCGGAGAGTTTTCTAATCTTATCGGCCGCCAACTTTGTGACGATCACCTTGCGTTCGCTCACTGAGATCCTCCCGTCCCGCCTGCGAACTGGCCTTCAACGGGGTCAATCTCGCCTGCAAGCTGGCCCTCTATTTGCTCAAATGGAACTGTCATGCCAGCTTCGATTTGCTTCTCGGCCTCCTGGATCGAACTAGCGACCTGCGCCAGGTTGAGTTGAGCAATTCCCGGCAGGCCTTGCTTTCCTTCCATTCGCGGCCCGAAATACCAGAGAATTAGCAGTAGAACCCCAAGGGGCAATAGCGCCCCCACAATTATGCTATCCAGGCCGAGAAAGAATCCCGCCAAAGCTGACCCCAACATCACTGCTCCAGCAATGGCGAGCCCCGACTCACGGTCAAGCTTTAGTCGCGCCATAGCAATTCCCTCAATCGCGCTCGCGATCTAAGTATCCGCCCGCTTCGTATGGCCTGCACGTGCTTCACATGAGGCGGCCATTGACTGGAGGACGCCCTGCCCTGGTCTTCAAGCAACCGCCGGGCGGAGCTTCCGCCGGACTGGCGCCGCCGTCGCCGTACCGTCCTGACGCGGGATCAGCACCGTTGCGTGGCTGTCCTGCTGGACGGTGGCCGGTGTACGGAGGCGGCCACGGACGTGGACCACATCATCCCCGGCGCGGACCACAGCCTGACCAACTTGCAGGCGCTGTGCCGCTGGCACCACAGGCGGAAGACCGCAGCAGAGGCAGCAGCCGCACGTGCTGCCGTCCCCCGCCCCGCCCGTGCCCGCCCAGGGGCCCGTCACCCTGGTGACCTCTGAACCGTCCGTGGCCGGGGCCCCAGGCGCCCGCCAGGGCCTGCCTCGTGGCCTGCTCGGTCCGTTCGTCCACCAGCCTGCCCAGGGGGGTGGGGGGTGACCCCCTAAGCGCCCTCTCGGCCCCCGCAGGCGTATAGCATCTCGCTGCCTGTACGAGTTCCAGGGCCGTGAAGCCGGTCTAACCGCCCACCGGAAATTCTCAGCCTGTGACATCCGGGGCCGGGGGCTCGATCTGCTGCCGCATCTGCTCGCGCCTCGTCGCCTCCGTGATCTCCAAGCGGCGGGTCTCGGCTTCGATCTCAGCCTTTCGGACCTCGGCCCGTGCTGCGATCTTCGCCTGCGCGACCACTCCTACCGCAGTGGCGGCAGTTCCTACTGCCGTAACCACACCCGCGATGTCGCCGACCGCGATGGCGCCGGCAGCGATTACGCGGCTAATGACAGCGCCCTGCTTCCGAGGATCACCGCCGATGGTCAGGGTCTCGTCCCTGGCGTCGTGGTCGGCGCCAGTCGGAGTGCTCTCGCCCTCCGAGGGGCCGGTGCTTTCTGACATGGCATCAGATTAGGGTCCATCGGTCCGCTCCGGTAGATGCTTATGCGACTGATACCCCCGAGGAGGTGCCCGTGCCCGGACCCGTGCCCAAACGGTCCTCCCAGCGGCGCCGCCGCAACAAGGACCCGGACGGCCCGACGCCAGTGACCGCACCGGCCGGGGCTGCCCCGGCAGTCCCGGAGCCCGACCCGGAGTGGCACCCGATCGCCGGCCGCTGGTTCAACTCCCTGATGGAGTCCGGCCAGGCGCAGTTCTACGAGGCGTCCGACTGGGCCACCGCCGTGTACGTCGCCGAGGCGATGAGTCGGAACCTGGCCCAAGGTGCCCGGTTCTCAGCCCAGTTGTTCCAGACCGTGCTGTCCGGCATGGGTGACCTGCTGACCACCGAGGGAGCCCGGCGACGGGCGCGGGTGGAGCTGGAGCGGGCCGGGGCGGACGAGGACCCGGCGGAGGCCGCGCACCTGGTGCTGATGGAGCACTACCGCCAGGCCGCCGACTCCGCCGAGAGCGGCTAGCGGATACCAATTTCGTACCTGCCGAGGGGAGTTGACTGCTCGATCTCACCCCGGTCCGTACGTGGCCGGACACCGTCCCGCCGCCCTCCCGCACCCTCGGCTGGGCTGTCCTGGACTGGATGGGCCGCTACCTCCTCCAGCCCGACGGCCCGGATGCGGGCAAGCCGTTCCGCCTGACCGGTGAGCAAGCCCGGGTCGTCCTCCGCTGGTACGAGATCGACGACCGCGGTGCCTTCGTCCACCGCCAGGGCACCGTCCGCCGGCTCAAGGGCCACGGCAAGGACCCCTTCGGCGCGGCCCTCTCCGCCGTCGAGATGATGGGCCCGTGCCGCTTCGGCGGCTGGCGCCCCGACGGCACGCCCCTGGCTGTCCCCCACTCCGCGCCCTGGGTTCAGATCGCCGCCGTCTCCAAGGACCAGACCCGCAACACGATGCGGCTGTTCCCGGCGATGCTCTCGCCGAAGGCCATCGCGGAGTACGGGCTGGACCTCGGCAAGGAAGTCATCTACTCCCGACGGGGTGGGGTGATTGAGGCCGTCACCAGCTCCCCCCGTTCGCTGGAGGGCGGCCGACCACCCGGGCCACATTCGTTCTGATGAACGAGACCCATCACTGGGTCTCGTCCAACGGCGGCCACGAGATGGCGATGACCATTGCGGGCAACGTCGGCAAGAGCCGTGGCGGTGGCGCCCGGACGCTGGAGATCACCAACGCGCCCCAGCCGGGCGAGGACTCGGTGGCCGAACGTACCTGGCACGCCTGGTCGAAGATCGCCGAGGGCAAGGCCCGGGACTCCGGCCTCTACTACGACTCGGTGGAGTCCCCGCCGGTGGACATGTCCGACCCGGAGCAGCTCCGGGCCGGGATCATCGCCGCCCGGGGTGACTCCGACTGGCTCGACATCGACTGGATCATCTCCACGATCTACAGCGGCCACATGCCGCGCAGCCGCTCCCAGCGGATGTTCCTCAACCAGTTGGTCACCGCCGAGGACCAGCTGATCTCACCGGACGACTGGGACCGCCTCGCCACCGAGGAGGCCCTGGAGCCGGGCGACGAGGTCACGTTGGGGTTCGACGGAGGCCGGACTGACGACGCCACGGCCCTGTGCGCGGTCCGCGTCCGCGACCGCCTAATCGTCCCCCTCGGTATCTGGGAGGCCCCCGACGGTCCGGCCGGTGACGGTTGGGAGGTCGACCGCCAGGCCGTGGACGGTGCGGTCCGCAACGCCCTTGCGACGTACCGGGTTGCCGCCTTCTTCGCCGACGTCGCGCTGTGGGAGTCCTACGTGGACGCCTGGTCGGAGGACTACCGGGAGCAGCTGGTCATCCGGGCCAGCACCCAGTCCGCCGTCGGCCGGGACATGCGCGGCGGGCTCCAGGAGCTGACCGCCGCGAATGAGCGGCTGGTGTCGGCGATCGAGTCTGGCACCGTTCGGCACGGCCCCGCCGGCTCCCCGCTCGCGGCCACCCTGCGCCGCCACGTGCTGAACACCCGGCGCAGGCCGAACCGCTGGGGCCTGTCCTTCGGGAAGGCGTCGCGGGAGTCCGGCCGGAAGGTCGACGGCTACGCCGCCACGCTGCTGGCGGACCTCGCCCGGCACCGCCTGTTGGAGTCCGGCAAGACCCGCAAGAGCGAGCGCACCGGCGCCGTTTACTTCTTCTGACCAGCACCGCAAGGGAGTTGACTGAGCAATCCCGAATCCGCGGTCGTCCCCGAGACGGCCGCAGAGACCGGCCTGGCCGCCCTGCGCGGTGACCTCGTCCGCCTCGACCGCATTGACCGGTACATCCGGGGTGAGCACGACGGCCCGTACGTGCCGCGCCAGGCCACCGAGGAGTACAAGCTCCTGGCCAAGCGCGCCGTCTCCAACTGGCTGCCGCTGGTGGTCAAGGCGATGGCGCAGACGCTCTCGGTGGAGGGCTACCGGCGCACCGGTACCCCGGCGGGGACTGCCCCGGCGGAGTGGGCGGCGTGGCAGCACAACCGGCTCGACGGCCGTCAGGCCGCGATCCACCGTGCTGCCCTGACCTTCGGGCAGTCCTTCGTCACCGTCCTGCCGGACCCGGCCGTGCCAGGCCAGGCCCGCGTCCGGGGCGTATCGCCCCGCCGGATGATCGCCTTCTACGAGGACCCGGCGGCGGACGCCCTGCCCGTCTGGGCACTGCGGGTGGACTCGGTGCCGACCAGCGCGGACGAGGCCGCGCGGGGCTGGTTCTACGACGCCACCGGGGTCACGGAATTGAGCATCGGGGGCAGTGACGGCACCAAGGTGCTGTCCTTCACCGGGCACAACCTTGGCGTCTGCCCCGTCGTCCGCTTCGCCCCGGAGATCGACCTGGAGGGCCGCGTCACCGGCGTGGTGGAGCCGGTCATCACCCTCCAGGACCGGATCAACCAGACCAGCTTCGACCAACTGGTCGTGCAGAGCTTCGGCGCCTTCAAGGTGAGGACGATCGCCGGCCTCGTCCCGGAGCTCGTCCGCGACCCCGAGACGGGCGAGCCGGTGGTGGACCAGACGACCGGTAGGCCGAAGGTCGTCCCGATTCAGGCCGACGTGTCCCGATTCCTCGTCGCCCCCGACCCGGACACGAAGTTCGGGCAGCTCGACGAGACCCCGATGGGCGGGCACCTGGAGGCCCTGGAGGCCGGGGTCCGCAGCCTGGCCGCCGTCTCCCAGATCCCCGGGCACAACCTCCTCGCCACCCTCCTGGCCAACATGAGCGCGGAGGGCCTGAAGGCCGCCGAGGCCTCGATGTTCCGGGCGATCGAGGAGGTCAAGCGGGCCTTCGGGGAGTCCTGGGAGCTGGTGCTGGCCCTGTGCTCCCAGATCGCCGGAGCGGTGCCGGACCCGGCCGCCCAGGTGACCTGGCGGGACGCCGAGTCCCGCTCGCTCTCCCAGACCGTTGACGCCCTCGGCAAGGCCGCGCAGATGCTCCGCGTTCCGCCCCGCGCGCTGTGGCCCCGCATCCCGGGTGTCAGTGCGACGGACGTGGAGGAGTGGGCGCAGACTGCGGCGGAGGACGACCCGGCCAACCGCCTGGCCGATTCCCTCGCCAAGGCCACCGCGTGAGCCGGGCCGTCCTGGCGCTGGTGGAGGAGCACCGGCTGGCCCAGGCCCGCCTCGGTTCCGCCACCGCCGCCGGGGCCCTCGCTGCCTGGCAGTCCGTCAATCCGTCCAACCTGACTGCCACCGGGGCTGGTTGGCTGTCCGCCGTCCTGGCCCTGGTCCGCCGTGACCGGGAACGGTCCCGGCAGGTCAGTACCGCGTACTACCGGCTCCACCGGGCCCTGGCCACTGGCACCACCGTCCCGCCCCGTTACGGCGGGTACGCCTCCGGCTCCGTCCTCCTGGGTGACCTGCGCGCCGGGTGGATGCAGGCGGTGGACGGGCTGATCACCCCCGAGGAGAACCACCTGACCGACCAGCGGCCCGTCCAGCTCAGCCTCTTCGACTGGCCCGAGCCGGACGAGGACGCCCAGGACGCCGCCGCGCGAACCGCCCTCGCCGTGACCGGCCCGGTCCGGGTCCAGCAGGCCACCGCGCGCCTGGACGCCGACCTGGCGGCCGGTTGGGTGGACGGTCACGGCTACGTGTCCGCCCTGAGCGACGCCGCCGCGACCGCTGGTCTGTCCGCCGCCGGCTCCGCCGACCGTGAAGCCCTGCGCGGAGGACGGGAGTTCCTGGCCGCCACCACCCGCCGGGACGCCCGCGTCCTGGGCTGGGCCCGCGTCCCCGACGAACGCCCGTGCTCCTGGTGCGCGATGCTCGCCAGCCGGGGCGCCGTCTATAAGAGCCGGGACGCCGCCGTCCTGCGGAACTCCGCCGACGGCCTGCCGACGGACCCGGAGGACCTGGAGAAGTACCACCCGATGTGCCACTGCCAGATCCGCCCGGTCTACAGCCGCACCGAGGCCGCATCCCCGGCGACCGAGCGGTACGCGCAGGAGTGGAAGACCGTCACCAAGGGCCTCAAGGGTCCCGCCGCGCTGGCCGCCTGGCGCCAGCACATCACCACCACGAACAAGGAGAACCGCTGACCGAGCAGACCCCGGAGACCCCGGCCGAGACCCCCGCCGTCCCCACCCCGGCGGTGCCGTCCGAGCAGCCCCCGGCCACCGAGCCGACCGGCACCACGGAGCAGGACGAGTCCGCCCTCCCGGAGTGGGCCCAGGCTGCCCTCGCCGACGCCCGCGCCACCACCACCCGCCTGGCCGAGGTCCAGACGGCGCTGGCAGCCGCGACCACCCCGGAGGAGCACGAGGCGGCCACCGTCCGCATCACCGCCCTGGAGGGCGAGCTTCACCGCGAGCGCCTGGGCCGTGCCTACAACCTGCCCGCCGTCTTCGCCGCCCTGATCAGCGGCGCGGACGAGGCCGAACGGGACACGCACGCCAAGGAGCTGGCCCAGGCGTTCCACACCCGCACCACCACCCTGGGCACCGGCGGCCTCACCCCCGGAGCACCCGCCACCCCGACCGACCCGGCCGCCCTCGCCGCCCTGGTCACCCGCTCCCGCGCCTGACCAACTCCGCCTAGCGGATACCAAATTCGTACCTGCCGAAAGGTAAGAACCTGCCCAACCAGTTCCTCAAGGCGGAGACCATCGCCGCCACCGCGCTCGGCCTCCTTGAGCGCGACCTCATCCTCAGCCGCCTCGTCTGGACCAACGGCGGCTTCGACTTCACCGGCACCAAGAACGACACCGTCACCATCCGCGTCCCTGCCCGGCTGGAAGCCCGCGAGCAGGCGTGGCGCGCGGCCAACCCGGCGGACATCGTCCTGGACACGATCCAGGAGGACGGCGTCAACGTCAGCCTCAACAAGGACATTTACTCCGCCGTGCAGATCACGGATGAGGAACTGACCCTGGACATCAAGGACTTCGGCGCGCAGGTCCTCGCCCCGCAGGTCGGTGCCGTCGCCCGCGCCATCGACACCGGCGTCGCCTCCCTCATCGAGGGCGCCCCGTACACCAACACCGTCACCCTGGACGGGAAGGACCCGTGGGCCGGTGTCCTGGAGGCCCGCGCCGTGCTGAACAAGCAGCACGTCCCGTTCAAGGACCGCACGCTGCTCGTCGGGTCCGACGTGGAGACCAACCTCCTGAAGTCCGAGCGGATCAGCAAGGTCGACCAGTCCGGGTCCGACGCCGCGCTGACGGAGGCCACCCTGGGCCGCCTCGCCGGGTTCAACGTCGTCACCTCCACCGTCATCGACCCGAAGGCCGCGTACGCCTTCGTGCCGTCCGCCTTCGTCCTGGCCACCCGCGCTCCGGCGATCCCTGGCGGTGCCGCGTTCGGCGCCTCCCAGTCGTACAACGGGCTGTCGATGCGGTGGATCAAGGACTACGACTCGGCGAAGCTCCGTGACCGCTCGGTGGTGAACATCTACGCCGGGTTCAACACCATGCTCGACAAGGTGGACGGCAAGGGTGCGCCGAAGCTGCTGCGGGCGGTCAAGCTGACGCTCCCCGCCGCCCCGTAGGGGGCTGGCTGACCCAGCCCCTCGCCTCGCTGGCCGAGCTGGCCCGCCGGCTCGGCTACACCCCCGAGGGCCCGGACCTGGCCCAGGCGGAGGCAGCCCTGGCGGACGCCTCCGCCGTGGTCCGGGCCTACGGCCTGCCCTGGCCAGACCCTGCCACCGCCCCCGACATCGCCCGCTCCGTCACCCTCGCAGCCGCCGAGCGCCGGGTGCGCAGCCCGGAGGGCTACCGGATGGAGATGCAGGGCGCCTACTCCTACCAACTGCCCGCCTCCAACCCGCTTGGCGTCGACCTGACGTCCAGTGAGATCCGGCTCGTGCGGGCCGCCAGCGGGGTGTCCACCGGCGTCTACTCCGTGCCCGTCGCCGGGATCGGCGGCAGCCTGTGAGCCTGCTCGACCAAGGCGGCGAACTCGTCGTGGTCTACCCGCTGGTGGACACGGACGACGGGTACGGCGGCACCACCCCCGCCCCGGGACGCCCGGTCACGGTGCGGGCCTCCGTCCGCCCGGCAACGACCGCGGAATCCCCTGCGGAGGGCCTGCTGGCCACTGCCGACTACTGGGTGACGGCCCGTCACCTGCCCGCAGGACCCTGGGCCCGGGTGGAGTGGGACGGCGTGGTCTGGGCCGTCATCGGCCACCCGCGCCGCTTCCGGGGCACACGCCGCACCAACTACGACAGCGCACTGATCAGGACCCGGGGAGGTGGCGCCGCTGGCCACGGTGAAGCCGAACGCTAACGCGATCGTCGCCCACCTCCCCGGCGTCCGCCGGGCCGTCCGCCAGGAGCTGGAGGAGCGGGCCGCCCGGGTCCGCGCCGCCGTCGCCCACCACACCGACACCGGAGACCTCGCCACCTCCCTGGACGTCACGGTCGATGGCCCGGACTCCACCGTGTCCATCGCCGACCCGGCGATCCTGGCCATCAACTACGGCCACCAGAGCCCCGATGGCACCTGGGTCCCCGGCCTCCACCTCATCGAGGAGGCCCTGTGATCCCCGTCCTCCCCGACGCCGACGCCCTCGTAACCGGCGCTTTGCGCAAGGGCCTTGGAACCGGTGTGACGGTGCGGGTGCTGTGGCCGACCGACTGGGACCGGCACCTGCCACTCGTCACCGCCCGCCGTGTCGGCGGCTCCGCCGGCTCACCCGGTGGCATCGACTCCGCCCTCATCGACGTCCAGTGCGCGGCCACCACCCGCACCGCAGCCTCAGCCCTCGCCCGCACCGCCCGCACCGTCCTCCTGACCGCCTGCCGCGACCAGTTCGCCGGTGCGGACGGCTACCTGAGCACCGGGCAGGACGTCAGCGGCCCCGCCGAGCTGCGCACGGGCAACCCGTCCGCCGGGCCGGACCTGCACCGGTTCCAGGCCACCTACCGGATCACGACCCGCCCGCACCCGCCCACCACCATCACCAAGGAGTAGGCCACTTGCCGATTTCCGACACCGCCGTCATCGTCCCGGCGGGCGGCTACCTGTACACCGCCTCGCCGGACGAGCCGAAGCCCACCATCACCGATCCACTGAACCCGGGCGCCAAGTGGACCAGCGTCGGCCACACCAGCCTCGATGCCCTCCCGGAGTTCAGCCGTGACGGCGACGACGCCGAGACGAAGGGCTCGTGGCAGAACTCCGCACTGCGCCAGACCAGCCCCGCCGTCACCTACTCCGTCACCTTCAAGAGCATCCAGGCGACCGCCGACACCTACAAGCTGTACTTCGGCGCCGGAGCCGAGGCCGTCCAGACCGACGGCTCCTTCCGCATCCCCGCCAGCCCGACCCCCCAGGTACGGGCGCTGCTCCTGATTCTGGTGGACGGCAAGCGCTTCCTCCCGCTCTGGCACCCGCGCGTCTCCCTGCTCGGCTCCGACGCCGTCTCGATGGCATCCGATGACTTCGTGAGCTTCCCCATCAAGGGCACCCTCCTGGGCAGCACCCTGATCGGCGGCGCCCTCGGCGAGTGGGCCGCCCTGACCTGACCAGGTACCAAATTCGTACCCGCCCCCACCCATTGACCCCGAGGAGCTGCCCCTGACCACTGCCCTGTCCTGCGCCGACCTGATGGCCGAGGTGTCCGCCGAGTACACCGGCCTGCCGCTGACCACCCGCACCGGCACCACCCTGACCCTGCGCAACCTGTTGCTCCTGCCGGACGCCGGCCTCAAGTCCGCGCGGGTCCTGCTGTCCGCGATCGGCGACGAGACGACCGCGGAGCACGACCTGGAGGACCTGGCGCCGAAGTTCCGCGACCTGCTGCTCCTGGTCGCCGACCAGCCCCAGGTACTGGCCGCCGAGATGGAGGACTGGCCGCTGGGCATGTCGATCCGCGTCGTCACCGCCTGGCAGGAGGCGACGCAGATGGGGGAAGCCTCAGCCTCGGAGAGCTGATCAACCAGCACGGCGGGGCACTGCGGGCCGACTTCCAGCGGTTCTACGGCCTCGACCTGGCCGACCTCTGGCGCGGCACCCTCACCCCCCGCCGGGCCTGGACGCTCTCCGAGCACCTGCCCGACAGCTCCGCCCTCGCCGCCTCCCTGGCGGGCGGGCCGGAACACAGGGGCTGGACTCTCCAGAACCACCTCCTCGCCCACCTGATCACCGCCGTCCGCTACGCGGATGCCAACAACGTCCGCGTCAACGGCGGGCGGTTGAAGCGTGACCCGGAGCCGGTGAAGACCCCCCAGCACGGTGCCACCCGACGCCCGTTGCTGGACCTGGCCGCACATCCGCTGGCCATTGAACTGAACAGCGCGACGATCACCGGAGGTGAGTGACTGGCCGGACCCGGTGGACGTGAGGTAGGGCGCCTGAGCGTCCGCGTCCTGCCCAACACCAGCAGGTACCAGGAATCCCTCCAGCGGTACCTGGACCGCGTAGAGCAGCGCGTCTCGACGAAGATCCGCGCGGTCCTGGACGAGGACCAGATCGAGCGGGACCTGGGCCGCATCACCCGCGCCCTGCGCCTGCCGATCCGCCTCGTCCTGGCGGACGGGGCTCTGGACGAGATCCGGGAGAAGCTGCGCACGCTCACCCCGCCGATCATCGTCCCGGCGCGCGTCAAGGTGGACGCGTCCGAGCTCCACGAGATCCGCGCTGCCGCCCAGGTCCTGGGCCAGGAGGCGCAGCCCACCAGCCGCAAGCTGGCCCCCCTCGTCGGTGCGCTCGGCCAGCTCGGGCGCGTCGCGGCGACCGCCGGGGCCGTTCCGGGCCTGGCTTCCCTCGGCGCCGGACTGGCCGCGATGGCCCCGGCTGCCGCCCTCGCCGCCCCGGCCCTGCTCGGCGTCGCCCTGGCCACCCAGACCCTGAAACTGGGTCTGTCCGGCGTCAAGGAGGCCCTCTCCGGGGACGCAGAGGCGCTGGCGAAACTCCCAGGGCCCGCCCGCGAGTTCGTCAGTGCCGCCCGTGCTCTGGGTCCGGCCTGGGGCGAGGTCCGACGCCAGGTTCAGGCCAGGCTGTTCGAGGATCTGTCGGGCTCGCTCACCGACACCGCCCGCCGGGTCCTGCCCGTCCTCCGGGAGGGGCTGACCGGAACTGCCGCCGCTCTCAACGACGTTGGGCACGGCGTCCTGGACACTGCCCTCGGCCTGGGGGCGAGCGGCCAGTTCGGCAAGGCCCTCGCGGGCGCCAACGCCGGTCTCGCCCACATGGCGGCGCTGCCCGCCGTCGCCCTCCAGGCGCTGGTCCAGCTCGCCGCAGCCGCCGGCCCCGCCTTCGACAAGGTCACCGCATCCGCTGGGGCCGGTCTGGAGCGGCTGTCCGCGAAGATCGGCCACGGGTTCACCTCCGGCGCGATGCAGCGCGGCATCGAGGCCGCCGTCGCCCTCGTCCGCCAGCTCTTCGGCGTCCTGGGCAATGTCGCCACGATCCTCGGCAACGTCTTCGGCCCGGCTGCTGCCGCCGGTGGAGGACTGCTGTCGGTCGTCGCCGCGATCACGGCGAAGGTCGCCCAGCTCACCGGCACCGCCCAGGCACAGGCAACCCTCAAGGCGCTCTTCGAGACCCTGGCCGCCATCGGCGCCGTCGTCTCAGGCGTCCTGGGCGCCGCCCTCAAGGCCGCGCTCCCGCTGCTGTCCGCCCTGGTCAGCACCCTTGCGGGCCCCGCCCAGCAGGCGGCAGCGATTCTGGGCCCCGCCCTGGAGAAGCTGGCGGCGCAGTGCGGTCAGGCGCTTCTCCCGGCGGTCGAGGCGACGGCCCGCGTCCTGGCCGCAGTTCTGCCCATTGCGGCCCAGCTCGTCGCCCAACTCGCCGGTGGGCTAGGGCCGGTGCTGGTCCTGGCCGGTCAGCTCTTCGCCCAGCTCGCGGGCGTACTGCTGACCGCCCTACAGCCCATCCTGGCCCAACTTCCGGGCCTGCTTGGCCCCTTGGTCGAAACCGGCGTCAAGCTGGCCGCAATCGCGGCCGATCTGGCGTCTCGCCTGCTCACCGCCCTGGCCCCGTCCCTGGCCAAGATCGGCCAGGCCTGCGGGGAGGTGCTGGTCGCACTTCAGCCCCTGATCGTCGCAGCCGGTGACCTGCTGCTGAGGGCGCTGAACGCCCTGATGCCGGTGATCATCCCGCTGATCGACCAAGTCGGGAAGCTCGCGGCGGTCTGCGCCAACGTGCTGGCCGCATGGCTGCGTGACGTGGTCGTCCCCGTGATCCGGATGCTGGTCGCCCTCCTTCACGGCGACTTCTCCGGGGCCTGGGAGTACGCGAAGCAGGCCGTCAGGGGGGCCAGCGACACCATCACCCGGCTGGTGTCGGAGCTGGGCCAGTTCATCCTCCAGTTCATCCGGCAACTCCCCTCCATGCTGGGCAACTTGGAGGGCCTGCTGGTCAACGCCGGGAAGGACCTGATCCGGGGCCTGCTGAACGGCATCCGCTCCGCCGCCCGCGACGTGAAGCGCGAGCTCACCGAGCTCACGAACTCACTGCCGGACTGGAAGGGCCCTCCGGCGAAGGACCGTCGCATCCTCACCCCGGCCGGACGCCAGGTGATGGGCGGCTTCCTGGACGGCATCCGCGACCAGCTCCCGGAGCTGGAGCGGGCGCTGGGCGGGGTGACCGCCGGCCTGCCCCTCATGGTCGGCTCCGCGGTCGTGGCCACCGGGCCGGAGGCAGGTACGAATTTCGTACCCGCCACCCTGACTGAACTCGTCGGCGCGGTGGACCGCTTGGCCTCGCGGGACGTCGTCGTCCAGGTCGGCGCGCAGGAGATCGCCAGGGCCGTGGCCCTGGGCAACCGTCAGAGCAACCGGAGGTGAGTATGTGGATCGGACGCCCTGGCGCCATGCGTGAAATCGCGGACGAGGCGCAGCAGTTCGACCGAACCCCGGACCTCGGGGTGTCCGAGTTCCGGGCCCTCTCGGGGGCGGTCACCACCTGGGCCGTCCCCGTCCAGCCCGCACGGTGGTCGCTGACGTGGTCCAGGATGCAGCGGTCCGAGTGGTCCTGGCTGGACCGTCTTGCCCGCCGGCTCGACAGCCCCGGGCCATTGGCCCTGATCGACCCGCTGTCGGCAAACTGGCTGATGGCGGTCCAAGCCGGTGGCCGTGGCCCAGCCTCCCAGTGGTACGCGTCGGCGGGCGTCACGCTGACCGGTGGCGGCGACAGCACCCAGTCCGCCTCTGTCACAGTGTCCGGCGATCTTGCGGCGGGGCCGGAGTTGTACTGGAACCACCCGGTCTGGCGGGGCTACCCGTGTGTGCCAGGTCAACGGATCGCCTTCCACCCCCGGGCACTCGCACCGGGGTCCTGCCAGTTGCGCCTCAACTGGTACGGCGGGGACGGCACGTACCTCTCCAGCACCAGCACAGACCGGACCACCGCCCCCGTCATCGGTCAGGCCCCGTCCGCTGCCGCGTTCGTCCACCCCGGCGTGCGCTTCGCCGCCACCGGCACCTGGAGCATCGGAACCGCATACCTACGGGAGGCAACAACGCAGGACGCACCCGCCGAGCCGCCTGCCGCTGAACTGCTGGTGGGAGCCCAGGCCGCCGGCCAGGCCCCCGCGAGCCAGTGGTTGGCCAGTCCTGAACTGGCCATCACCGTCTCGGGGACGGACGTCGTGGTGGGCCAGGCAGACGGCCCCGGCGGCGTCCTGCGCTGGCGCCACCCAGGCGGCCTGCCCGGCTGGCCGGTGCAGCCCGGCGAGTACGTGCAGTTCACCCGCTCTCCCACCCTGGCGGGCATCGGTCCGACCTCACGCCCGATCCTGGAATTCCTCACGTCCACTGGCCAGTTGGTGCCATTCCAGACCGAGGGCGGGACCGGGGTGGTTCCGGCAGGGGCAACCTACGTCAGGCCCGGCGTCTCCTGGGGCGTGGAACTGGCCAAGGGCGTCAAGGTCGGCACCTGCTCCCTCAAGCTGACACCCCGGTACACCGCCGTGCCCGTCCCGGGTGACGGCGAGGGCATCGCCAAGATCAGCATCACCGAGTACAGCGTCAGCGCGGTGCCCGGTTTCCCGTCCGAACGGAACGTGGCCTTGGGTCTCGTGGAGGTGGTGTAGCACGCAGTCAGCCAATGCCGCTCTGACGGCAGCCCTGCGAAGCGGTGAACGGCAGGAGGCACACTCCACTCGGCTCGGCGGCGTCGAATCCGCTGCTCAGGTGCGGAGTTGGTCGATCGACTCCAGTTACGCCACCGACCTCCCGAGCCCGATGCGCGCGTTCAGCGGCGCCTCCAGCACCCAGCTTGACCTGGAGCTGGCGGGCCGCGACGGCATGAGCGCCCCCAGTCTCTACGGGCCATGGGCCCCGCACGCGAGCGCGGACATGGTCCGGCCCGGTCAGTCCGTCGTCCACCGCTGGGGCATCGGCGGGCAGACCCTCCCCGCCTTCCGGGGCAGCGTCCGCGCCCGCTCCGCTTCCTCCGGCACCGACACCGTCAGCGTCACCGCACTCGACGGCGCCGAGCGCCTGCGGATGCCCGCCCAACTCCCGCGCCCCTCCGGGGGCATCGACCAGGCCGCCTCCGGATTCGCCGGAACCGACTGGGTCGGCTCCCCGACCTGGTGCGTCGACCACCTCCTCCGCAACGCCGGAATCCACACCTCCCCGCCGCCCCGGCCCGGCTGCACCCTGTACGTCAGCTACCACGGCGGGGCAGCCGCCAACATCGGCACCCTGTACACGCTGTCCGGCGGCTGGAACAACTGGATCTACGGCAGCCCGCCGTTCACCCTCGCCGCCCGTGGCCCTTCCAACTCCTGGGCCATCGCCCGGTACGTGCCGACCCGGCGCAGTGTCAACCGCTACTTGAAGGGCTCCGGGTACTGGCTGGAGTGCTACGTCGACACCCTGTCCACCGGCCCGGCGGGCAGTTCCCCGTACGCCCAGGCCAGGATGGAGCTGCACTGGAGCAACTACGGGACAGAGCAGCGGACCACGTTCACCGTCGACTGGAACGCCCGCCGGCTCTGGGCGTCCGGCGCCGACATCTTCACCGTCCCCGAGAACGGTGCTCAGGTCTCCTGGACGCCGCCGGAGATGATGACCGAGAAGCCAGGCCGGTGGCACATCGGGTTCTGGGTGACCGTGTCCGACGCGGGCGCGGTCACGGTGGAGGCCCGGCTGACTGGCCCGTCCGGTCGGCGGGCCACGTGCGGGCCGCAGGTACTCCCCGGCTTCACCCTCGCGGCCGGAGCCATCAAGGACGCCTCGGTCGTCCTGGGCGACCTCGCGGTGGAGGCCTTCCAGCTGACCCCGATGGCGGCGATCCCCACCGGTGCTGCCATCAGCCGCGACGGCCAGTGGACCCGCTCCGCCCGCCTTGACGCACCGATCCACCCGCTCACCGTCCTGCCCGTCGTCTCCGGCAGCGCCTGGGACGTGATCACCGCCATCGCCCGCTCGACCTGCTCGACGGCCGAGTTCGGGCCCGATGGGATGTTCTCCTGGCGCAACAGCCTGCGCTGGGCCGGTACCCCGTCGTTCTCAGATCTGACCGTCACCTCCGCCCGGGAGCTGGCCGCGCTGACCGTCACAGAGGAGATAGACGCCTGCCGCAACCACGTCCGGGTGGGCTGGCAAAACTGGTCGGCCGTCAAGGCGGCGCAGGGGTCGCGCACCAGCGCGGCCACGCTGACGATCCCGGCGGGGAGCACGGTGACCGTCGCGCTGGAGGTCGGGGAGAACGAGCTGGACCCCCTGCCGCCCATCACCATCGGGCCCGGTGCCGTGACCGCAGGCACCATCAGGATCACGGCGTCCGACGCGGACAACAGCGGCCCCATGCTCGGGGCCGTTGAAGTGGGGATGACCCGCGAGGACGGGCTGCTGACGATGACGCTCACCAACAGGTCGCCTACCACCGCGTACTGCCGCAGGCTCACCACCGAGACCTACTCCTACTGGGTCGCCACCCCGGCCCTGCCTGGCGGCCAAGGTCCGACGGCCAACTGGGTGACCGCCCAGAACACCCAGAGCCAGGCCGCCTACGGCCGCCAGGTCTTCGACCATGACACCGCCGGATGGATCCAGGACAGCGGCACGGCCTTGGCCCTGGCGACCATCCTGCTGACCGCAGGGCGCAACCCCGTCCCCCTCCTAGGGGACGTGGAGGTCCTTGCCGACCCCCGCATCCAACTCGGCGACGTCGTCCGGGTGGTGGACACGACCGGCGCCGCCCTCGACACCCTGGCCTGGGTCGTCGGAAACCGGATCACCGCGACCGGCGGGGCCGTCCGCCAAACCCTCACCCTGCGGGGCACCGCTTCGCCGGGTCTGCCCACCGACACCGGACTGACCCCCGATCCGCCCTACGCACCCTAGGAGGCCACCTGACCGAGACGACCGCGGAGCCGCTCACCCTCTCCGACGCCCAACTCGCCGATCTCGCCCAGCAGATCGCCAGCCTTCTCCCTGGCTACCTGCTGGTGCGCGATCCGCCGTCCGTGCCGGTCGGCTCGCCGGAGGCAGCCCTGGGAGACGTGATCGCAACGGCTGGGATCACGGTCACCAGGGCGGACTAGACCCGAGCACTCCGAGGACAGGGGCAGGTACGAAATCCGTATCTGCCCCTGATCCTTGGAGGGGCACATTCCCGAAATCTGGGTGGCCGAGGCCGAACGTCTCGGCCCTGGCTCGATCGGCAGCGCACCGGATACCCCCGGCGCCCCGGCCCGTGCCGTCTGGCACACCACCGAGAGCGGCACCGGCGACGCCGCATTCGACTCCGTGGCCGGGTACCTGATCCGTGAGCGGTACCAGCCGCACTTCCTCTACGACCCCACGACCGACCGTCTCGGCCAGTTCGGCCCGCTCGACCAGTCCGCCCGCGCCCTCGCCAACGCGCCGGACATCCGCACCAACCGCACTGGCGCCGCGTGCATCCAGATCGAGGTCCTCGGCCGCGCGAGCCAGCCCTTCACCGCTACCTGGCGCCCCGGCCCGCGCTTCCGCGCGCTGCTGCGGGCGATCCGCTCGTGGGGCGTTCCGGACACCTTCCCGGTCCGCCTGGCGGCTAACGGCGGTGACTGCATGCGCCCGTCCGGGACCTGGTCCACCACCGGTGGCCACTACGGCCACTGCAACGTGCCCGGGAACGACCACTGGGACCCGGGCAACCTGGACACCGGCGCCCTCTTCGCTGCCGCCGGCTCCGGCACCAACCCGCCGCCCCCGCCGGTCCGTCCGCCCGACAACGGCCCGCCGTTCCCCGGGCGGACGCTGCGTAACTACACCCAGGGCGAGGACGTACGGACCTGGCAGGCCCGGATGCGCGAGCGCGGCTGGTCGATCAGCGTCGACGGCCAGTTCGGCCCCGCCTCCGAGCGGGTCGCCCGCGCCTTCCAGGCTGACAAGGGCCTGGCTGTCGACGGCCTGGTCGGCCCGCAGACCTGGCGTGCCACCTGGGCATCCCCCATCACCTAGGAGACCAACTGACCGAGCCCGACGACTCGTTGGGCGTCCGCGTGTCCCCGCGCGAGATCTACGACGAGATCGTAGGCATGCGCGGGGACGTGCGCTCCCTCGGGGAGCAGAGCGCCAGCGTCCGTGACGAGCTGGCCGACCACGAGCAGCGCATCAGGACACTGGAGGCGTGGAGGTACGCGATCCCCGCCGCAACCGTGGCCGCCGGCCTCGCCGCACTCGCCCAACTCATCCGCTGACCAACCCTCTTGGAGACCATCTGATCCAGTTCATCCAGACCCACCCCGCCCGGCTCTACGCCGTCGCCACGGCCCTGCTGGCCCTGCTGGCGCACTTCGTCCCAGCCCTGCCGTCCGCCCTGGTTCTCGCCCTGGTCGCCGCCGTCCTCGGCACGGGTGAGGCGGTCCAGCGGACGGAGGACGCGAAGACCGCCCAGGCGTCCACCCCTACCACCGGCGCGCACGCGATAGCAGAGTAACTACGAGGTTGGCGAGGTGAGTTGGCAATTCGATCTTTCTCGGATCTCCCCTCGACGGCTCGCGATCTTGCTCGCTACCTTCGAGATGTCAGGCCAGCCGGTTAGGGGCGAGGCCGACACCGAAAAGGGAGCAACTGCCATGCAGTACATGACCGTTCTGGACGCCATCACCGCCGGTTACACCGTTGGCACCTGGGGCAAGTCCACCACCCCGCACGCCCTGCTCCAGTCCAACGAGACCTCGACCCTGTGCAACAAGCGGGGCGCGGTGAAGCTGGAGAAGGCGAAGGCGGAGGACAACCTGTGCCGCACCTGCGGCAACTGGGTGCGGAAGAACGCGGAGGAGGCCGCCCCCAAGGTCACCGAGGCCACCCCCGACGCCGAGCCCACGGAGGCCCCGGAGAAGGCGGAGGCCGGAGTGATCACCCCGGCGCCGGACGCGGTGGTGACGACCCAGGAGCGCGAGGCCGCCGAGGCAAAGGCCAAGGAGGAGGCCGAGGCGGCCCGCAAGGCCCTGGACACCACGGACTACCTGGCCGGTGACGGCATGGAGAAGGAGTTCAAGGGCGCCGTCACCAAGGTTGCCTCCGCGATGAAGGCCTCCGCGAAGGCTGGCGTGACGGTGGCCGGTTCGATGCTGATGCTGCGGACCCGGATCATCCACAACGGGGTCCCCACCCTGGACGGCAACGTCGACCAGTACCGGAAGGCCGTCACGGACCTTCTCGACCAGGCCTCAGAGAAGTCCGGTCTCAGCCCGGAGGATGCCGCCAAGGAGCGCACCACCCTCAAGCGCTCCGCCCAGCACCTGATGCAGGACCGGGTCCTGACGGAGTACGTCCGGGCGTTGGACGCGAAGGACAGCCCCGAGGCCCACCGGTACGAGGCCCTGCGCGAGGCGCACCAGGCCGTTACCGGCCCCCTGCTGGAGGCGGCCCAGGAAGCCGCCAAGGCCGCCAAGGAGGGTGGCGACAAGGAAGCGGTCAAGGCCGCCCGCACGGCGCTCACTGCCGCGACCGCCGAGCACAACGCGCCGTTGTCCGAGCTGGTCTTCCGCGCCTTCCCGACCATCAGCCGCCAGACCGGTGGGGAGCTGCGGGCGGCGAAGAAGGAGCCGAAGCCGGTGGCCGCCCCGGCCGCCACGGAGCCCGCCGAGGACGCCCCCACCCCGGCCGAGGACGCCGCCCCGGCCCCTGAGCGGACCGGCCCCGATGCCCTGCTGATGGCCGTCCGCCGGGCGCTGGAGCAGCTGAACGCCGAACTCCAGGCGGGTGTCACCCCGGAGGTCCACAAGGCCATCTTGAGCGAGCTGGACGCGGTGGACGGGGTCTCCGCCGCTCTCCGCACCACCCTCGTCCCGTAACCCGCTGAACCGGCCCCGCCCGACCACCCCAGGTCAGGCGGGGCCCTTCTGTTCCCAACTCCAAGGCACGGACTCGAACTTGAGCCCGCTACCCGCTCGACGGAAAACGATCTTGGATCTACCTTCGAGCTGTCAGGCCGCGCGGTTAGGGCGGGGCCGACACCGATAGGGAGTAAGTCTGATGTCCGACAAGCACGTTGACTCCACCGACAGCACCAGCCAGGGGCCCGCACTGCCCACGCTGGACGAGCTGGCCATGGCTGCCCTGCCGCGCTACCTGCGCAGCCTGGACACGCCCTCGATGTGGGACGAGGCGAAGGTCTTCGAGCCCTTGGTGGCCCGCCACCGCGACATCGCACGGCACAACCACAAGCGCACCGCCGAAGCCCTCATGGCGCGTCTGCGGGACGGCACCGGCGCCAGTATTCCGGCTCTGGAGGCTGCGGTCGTACGGACCGCTGACGAGCGCGACCTCCCCCGCTCCGTCATCGTCGCCCGGCACTACGGGGTGGCCGACCTGCTGTAGCCCGCGCCTGACCTGACGGCCCCGCCCGGACCACCCCGGGCGGGGCCACCCGCGCTCTACCACCGCACTCCCAAGCTGGTGACCGAACACCACCTGGCCGCTTGGGAGTTGCCGTTGACCGTCCGTACCATCCAGCGAGGCGGTGCCCGCTGGTACATCCACCCGGAGACCGCCGACAAGGCACCGTCAGTGACTTCGGTCCTGGCGATGATCCCGAAGCCCTTCCTGGCCTACTGGCAGGCCCGCATGGTGGCCGAGCTGGCCGTTGACAGCCTCCATTTCGTCGCGCAGATGGCGCACGCCGACCGCGCCGGGGCGATCGACTACCTCAAGGGCGCCGCCACCCGCTACACCCGCGCACGGGCCGCCCTGGGCTCCGAGGCCCACGACCTGTTCGAGAGGCTGTTGCGGGGCGAACAGGTCGCCCGCGTCCATCCGGACCTGGAGCCCTACCGGGCACACTTCGAGGAGTTCCTGGCCCTGTTCAAGCCCGAGCTGGTGCACGCGGAGGACGTCTGCTGGTCGGACACCTACGGCTACGCCGGGAGCTTCGACGCGATCATCCGGGTGCGCCTGGCGGAGGACGGCACGCCGGACCCGGACGGCGCCGAGCACCTGCTCATCGTCGACTGGAAGACCTCCAAAGACACCTACCCCGACGTCGCCCTCCAGCTCTCCGCCTACCGGCACGCGGACCGCATCATCACCGCCGACGGCACCGAGCTGCCGATGCCGAAGGTGCACGGCGCGGCAGTCCTTCACGTCACCGCCGAGTCCTGGTCCTTCAAGCCCGTAGCGTCTGGCCCGGACGTCTTCGCCGTCTTCCGCGTCCTCCAGGACGTGTTCCGCTGGGACCGCGAGACCTCGAAGACCGTCATCGGCAAGCCCATGGCCGCCGGCTCCCGGAACCTCACCACCGGCACCCAGCGCCGCGCCCGCTGACCAGCCCGCCGGCTTCCGGGGCAGGTACGAATTCGGTACCTGCCCCATCCTTCTCCCCACCCCCTAACGCCCTGGAGGCGCCCAACTGGCCATCCGTTCCCGCATCTTCGACACCGACCCTGACGCCCGCCCGCAGCCCAAGCCCGACTTCAGCTCGGACGTGGCGTTCAAGTTCCGCGCGGGCCGAGTCGTCAACAAGCGGCCCATCGCCCTCGCCACCTGGCGCGTGACCACCGGCGACCCCGACGTCGCCTCCGCGGTCGCCGACCTCCTCGGCGGCACCCCGGCCGAGTGGGAGACCTCCAAGGAGGACAACCTGGAGGTCATCACCGGGGCCGACACTGTCCGCCTCGTCCTCGACGGCGTCGACGCGATCGAGTCGTCCCTGATCCTCTGGGGCCGCTCCGGTCCGATCCACCACTGCGACGGCGTCAGCTTCCTGGAGCCGCCGGAGGACGCGGGCACCCCGTGCGGCTGCCCCCCGCTGCTGGCCGAACGGAAGGCACTGGCGCGGGCCGAGCGCGGCCCCGGCCCGAACACCAAGGTCACGTTCCGCCTCGCCGACGCCCCGGGCCTCGGCAAGGGCCAGCTCGTCTCGGGCTCCTGGGAACTGCTCAAGGTCCTCCACGAGCTGGAGAACGGCCTGGACGCCGTGAACGGCCCGGCCCTGGTGGAACTCACCCTGGAGCTCGTCCAGTTCACCAACCCGGCCGGTGAGGCGGTCAGCTTCCGCAAGCCGGTGTTCACCGTCCTCGGCCCCGCCGGCACCGCCGACGAGGCGACCGCGGAGGGTGGTGCGGCCGGTGAGTGACCGCACGATCGTCTGTGACTACGCCGGTGACGAGGTCTACCCCGGTGACCTGATCACCTACTCCGCCCGGCGCGGTAACCGCGTCCGTTCCGCCGACGCCGTCATCCTCCGGGTCACCACCCGCGTGGTCGACGGCCGCCTCCGCCCGATGCTCCTGGTGGAGCCGACCGGCGTGGAGTCCGGCTACATCCGCCGCCGGTCCCTGCGCCGGACCTGGGTGAGCGCGGAGCACGTCCGGCTGGTGATGCCGGGCCACGCGGAGGGTTAACCACCCTGTTAAACGACTGGGGCACCTACTTACGTAAGTGGGTGCCCCGGTCCGCTTAAGCCGCTGACCAGGCACTCTTCGTGGAACCCACCCGTTTCCATCACGAAAGAGTGACCCGTTTCCAGTGGAAACGCGCACTCTTTTGCACCAACAACCCTGTGGTTTCGGTACCGTTCAACAGTGCCGTACGCACGGTTCAAACCGTGCGTCAGACATGCAGGAGCCCCCGGCCATTAGGCGTGGTCGGGGGCCCTTCTGCGTTGGCTGGGCGTCACGTGGCTGACGCGCCTATGCGCGCCCGTGCGGTCAATTCCGCCCGCCCAGCCGGGCGATGGCTGACACACCATCTCCCTGTGTCGGCCGGGTGGAGCTCACAGCGGCGTACCGCTGCACCGTGGAAGGCCCGGCCAGGAGACGCTACTTCAGCGCCGCCACCACCACCCCGGCTGCCGCGACGAAGAGGGTGAGCACGGCATTGTTATGCCGCATCCACCGTCCGAACCGCTCCACCCAAGATGGCTTCCTACTGCCGTCCATCTGGCCTGTTCCCTTTCACCGGACTGCCCGGACCGGGTGGGCCGGGCCTGGGTGTTGATGGAGGGTCAGTGCCGCGCTGGGCGACACGAGCAAGGTACACCGCTTAGTCGCCAGTGCAGCAAGGATCTGACAGATCGGCCCCGAATGGGTGCATACCGGCCGTACAGGTGGGGGTGACGTACCAAATTCGTACCTGCCACAGGAGTTGAGAACCTGACCCACCAGGACCAGGGCACGCGCTGGGAGACCCGCGTCTGCCACTACCTGAACACCACGCTCCCAACACCCCGACTTCCAGCACACCGTGTGATCCGCACCCCGCAGACCGGGCGCCGAGACCGGGGTGACCTGACCGCGCTGCCGTTCAGCCTGGAGTGTAAGGACGCCACCCGGCGGAGCGTTCCGACGTGGCTGCGCCAGGCTGCCGCCGGCTCTCGCGCGGCCGGCCTCCCGTTCTCCGCCGTCGTCGTCAAGGCCCGGGGCCTTCCGACCGGCTACGCCCAGGTGGCCCTCACCATCGGGACATTCACCCGCCTCCGCCTCCTCCTCAGGCTTCGCAGCGCCGAGGCCGCCGGGGTCTACCGGTTCCGCGCCAACCTCCGGGGCGGGATCGACCGCTGGTACATGGTCTGCACCCTGACCGACTTCGCCGCCCTCCTCCAGAACGTTCGTGAGGCCCTACGGCACGGGCCCTGACCTGCCGCTCTACCTCTGCTCTCCCCGGCCGGGAAACACCCCGCCGAGGAGAACGACCGTGCAGATCACCGACCTGTTGGCCCGCCTTACCGCCGTCACCACCCACCCCGACGGCGGGTACACCGCCTGCTGCCCCGCACACCGCGACCGCCACCCGTCCCTGCGGATCTGGCACGGCGAGGGCGGAACCGTCCGCCTCCACTGCCGCTCCGGCTGCACCGCCGACGCCGTCCGCCGGGCGATGAGGGTCAACTGGTCCGATCTGTTCAAGGTCACCGGCGAGGGCCCCCGCGTGACGGACGAGCAGCCGGTGCCTGCCAGCCCTGGCCCGTTGGCCGCCCTCACCACCTACGTGGAAGGCACCGCATCCACCCTCTTCGACTTCTCCGACACGACCGCAGAGGCTGCCCGCGCCTACCTCGGTGGCCGGTTCGGCCTTGACCTCGACGGTGCCGCCGACCACCAGCTCGGTGCCGACCCGGGCGGGACGGTGCCCGCGATGGCCTACCTGTCGAAGACATACGTAGCCCACCCCCGCCTCGTCGTCCCCCTGCGCGCGTTCAACGGCACCGTCCACGGACTCCAGGGGCGGGACATCAGCGGCGATTGCGCCGCCCGGTGGGTCAGCCTGTCGAACCCCGACGGCCAACGGTGGGGTGGCTACGGTTACTTCCCCGGCCTCGGCGGCTACGACACCGTCATCGTCACCGAAGGCCCCGGGGACGCTCTCACCGCCGTAGGCGTCGGATACAGCGCGGTCGCCGTACGCGGCGCCAGCCTCGCCGGAATCCCTACCCTGGCAGAGGAGTTGGCGGAAGGCCTCCGCGGTCGCCACGTCGTGATCGCCGGTGACCACGACACCGCCGGCTCCGCCTTCTCCACCCGCCTCGCCGGAGCCCTCGCCGAGCACGGCGTCACCGCCTACCGGCTGGAGATCCCCACCGCCGGATGGGACCTGACGGACTGGCGAGCCGACGACAAGGCCGCCTTCCCCACCGCCCTCCACCGGGCTGTCCGGGCCGTCCGCCCCTTCGCCCTCGGCGCCGACGCAGAGACGGAGCGCCGCGCCGCCGTGCTGAGCGAGCGCACCGGCGCCGACTTCGTCAGCCGGGACCAGGGCATGGAGGCCCTGGAGATGCTCAAGGGCCTGACCGACCGGTTCGGCGACTCGCAGGCGATCAGCGCCTACGCCCTGGTCCAGTGGGCCGATGGGCGGATCCGGTACGCCCCGGGCTTGGGGTTCTACTCCTGGACGGGCAGGGTCTGGAAGCGGGACGCGGAGCGGGTCCGGCAGGAGATCCACCGCATGGGCGCCGCCCTCGCCCTCGCCGGCGCACCCGGCCCGGCGAAGCAGTTCCTCAACACGAGCGGCATCGACTCGATCCTCCGTGAGCTCCGGTCCGTCCCTGCCGTCCGGATCACGGCCGATCAGCTGGACGCCCGCCCCGACCTCCTCAACTGCCGTAACGGCACGGTGAATTTGCGCACCGGGCACCTGCGTCCGCACGACCCAGAGGACCTGCTGACGCACTGCCTCGATCTGGACTACCTGCCCGAGGCGCGGGCCCCGCGTTGGGAGACGTTCCTGGGCGAGGTCTTCCCGGGGCATCCCGAACTGTCCAGCTACGTCCAGCGGCTGACCGGCTACGCCGTGACGGGCCACACCACCGAACAGTGCTTCGTCGTCCTCCACGGTGGCGGCGCAAATGGCAAATCGGTACTAACCGACACGCTTACCGGTGTATTCCGTGACATCGCCACCACCACCGGGTTCGCCACCTTCGAGGAAAAGGGCACCGGAGGGATCCCCAACGACCTGGCGGGCCTGCGTGGCGCGCGCCTTGTCCTGGCCTCGGAGGGAGAGGCCGGGCGTCCCATGTCCGAATCCGTCCTCAAGCGCGCCAGCGGAAAAGATATGATCTCTGCCCGATTCCTCCGTCAAGAATTTTTTGAATTCAAGCCAGCCTTTCTGATTTTCCTTTCCAGTAACCACAAGCCGAAATTCAAGAGCCAGGACACTGGCCTATGGCGGCGCGTGCGTTTTGTCCCCTTCACCCGGTACTTCGAGCCGGAGGAGCGGGACCACACCCTGGACGTCAAGCTACTGGCTGAGGCGGAGGGCATCCTGGCCTGGGCCGTGCGGGGCGCCGTGGACTGGTACCGCGAGGGCCTGCGGGACCCCGCGGTCGTGGTCGACTCGGTCCGCGACTACAAGCAGACCTCCGATGCCCTGGCGGGATTTCTTCCCGACGTTCTGGCACCGTGCCCGACGGGTACGGTGATGGACGGATCCACTGCGTTCAACCACTACCTCTCGTGGTGCGAAGCCGAGAACCTTCCCCACAAAGAGCGGTGGACCCGGAGGACTTTCTATTCCGCGCTTGAGGAGCGTGGGATCCAGCGCAAGCGCGCCAGCAGGGGAATGGCGCTGATAGGGATACGGGAGGCCGCCGAGGCGGTGCCGGAGGCTGCCGGGGCGGGCATCTTCGCGCACTAGACCTGCGCACTCCAGGGACAGGGCAGATACGAAATTCGTATCTGCCCTGAACCTTTTGGGGGCGCCCCGTGCGGACCTACCACCACCGGGTCGCTGGCGAGCGCGTCACAGTGAACGTGCCGGAGACCGGCGCGGACCTGGATGCGTTCTACGCCTGGGCACAGGAGGCGGACCGGCGCGGCCCGATCGCCCTGGACACCGAGACCACGGGGCTGGAGGTCTACTCCTCCCACTTCCGGCTGCGGACAGTTCAGTTCGGCGATGCCCGCACCGCTTGGGTGATCCACTGGGAACGGGGCGGGGAGTTCCAGCAGTTCGCCCGCGCCGCCCTCACGCACGGCCGCCGGTTCCTGATCCACCACGCCGCCTACGACTGGTCGGTTCTGGACCGGCACGCCGGCATACCGCTGGAGTCGCTGGCGCCGCGAACCCGGGACACCCGGATCATGGCGGCGCTAATTGACCCCCGGCAGCAGTCAGAGGGCGGACGCGGCACCGGCCTCAAGCCCTTGGCGGCGCACTGGGTGGACCCGCTCGCCCCGGACACCCAGGACGGCCTCCTCTCGGAGTTCCACGCGCACGGCCTGACGAAGGCCACCGGGTGGGCGGGCATCCCGCTGACCAACACCCTGTTCAACGTCTACGCCGGGCTCGACGTCATCCTCCTGGCGCGCCTGGAGCCCCACCTGCGTGGGGAGTTGGAACACCTGGGGGTACGCCAGCGGCTGGTGGACTACGAACACGAGATAGCCAGGGTGTGCGCAACGATGCAGCGCACCGGGCTGGTCCTGGACCAGGAGTACACCCAGTCGCTGAACCGCCGGCTCGGCGAGGAGGCCGAGCGGTGCGAGGAGGAAGCCCGCCGGTACGGCGTCGCCAACGTCAACTCCACCCGCCAACTCGCCAGTGCCTTGGCCGAGATGGGTGAAGTCCTGACCGAGCGGACCAGCTCCGGGCAGGTGAAGGTCGACAAGACCGTGCTCCTCCAGCTCGCTGACCTCGACGGCCGGTGGCAACCGATCGGCGCCCGCACACCCAACCCGCTGGCCCTGGCCGTCATCCAAGCCAAGCGGTCCGGGAAGTGGCGGACCACCTACGCAGAAACGTTCCTCCAGTCGGTGGACGACCGCGGTCGCGTCCATCCTCTGCTCTCGCCGCTCGCCGCCCGCACGGGCCGGATGGCGATCTCCAAGCCCGCACTCCAGACCCTGCCCGCCTCGGACGCGACGGTCCGGCACTGCCTGCTCGCCGACGAAGGCCACCGCATCATCAGTGCTGACTTCACCGCCGTCGAGATGCGCGTTCTGGCAAGCCTCGCCGACGTCAAGCTGATGAAATCTAGCCTGGCTGACGGTAAGGACCTTCACGATTTCACGGCGGAATTGGTCTTCGGTCCTGGATTCACGAAGTACCACCGCAAGCTAGCTAAGGCAATTGGTTTCGGAAAGGTCTACGGGGGCGGAGCCCTTGGCATCTCCAGGTCGTCCGGCGCTCCGTACGACGAGGTGGTTAGGGCACTGGCCGCCTACGACCGGGTCTATCCGGAGATCCGGCGTGCGGCCTCCCGCTGGCAGCGGGAGGCATTCGCCCGGGACATGACCGTCATCACCCCCGTTGGCCGACGCGTTCCGCTGGACCGCACAAGGTCCTACGCCGCCACGAACTACATGTGCCAGAGCACCGCCCGCGACTTGCTGGGCCAGGCGGTGCTCGACATGGAGACCGCCGGCCTCCTGCCGTACCTCCGACTGCTGATCCATGACGAGGTGCTGGTCAGTGCCCCTGCGGCGGAGGCGGAGGAGGTTGCCCGGGAGCTGGTGCGGTGCATGACCACCGACCTGTACGGGGTGCCGATCGCCGCTGACGCCACCATCGGCGGCCGGTCCTGGGGAAGCCTCTACGAGCTCACCGTATGACCAGGGGCAGGTACGAAATTCGTACCTGCCCCCTCCGCGTCACGGCCCGGTAACGCACACCCCGAGACCGGCCTCCAGGGCAACGAACCGGCCACACCAAACCGGACAGAGCGCCCACCCCGGGTGATAGCTGCCCTGAATTCCGAATCGCATTTCCCGGCCACGTGGCGAAGTGGTTCCCACGTCGGTTCGGCCTGATCAGCCCGCCGCGTACGCCACCGGACGGGGGCAATACGCATGCCCCTGGGCTGGTCAATACATCTGCACGTCCTCGTCCGCTCTACCCGCGCTCTCCAGGGAGGGCTCGGAATCCGAGCAATCAAGGACGAGCGCAATGCACACCCCCCTTTCTGCTGCCCAAATCCGGGGCGCCCAGGAGAAGACCCTGGCCGACATCGTCGCCGTTCTGGCGGCCCTGGAGCCCCGCGTGACCTGGCACGCACGCCAGCACGCGACGAGCGGCGGACAGACGGACTACGGCCTGGCGGAGGACCTGGAGCAGGAGGGCCGCCTGGCCCTGTGGCTGGCCATCGAGAGGTACGAGGGCGGGCCGGACGATGACCCGGCCCGGTTCACCGCCTACGCCGACCGGACGATATCCGGAACCATCTCCGACAAGCGCCGCGAGCAGGTCCGGCAGGGTTCAAGTCAGCAGTCCAGCAAGACTTTTGAGGCGGCCCTGCGCCTGGCCGCAGGTGACCCGTACGAGGCCGAGCGGCTGTGTGTCAGCCCACCGCCGGGCCAGCGCGGACTCAGCCCTGACCGGGCCTGGGCCGCCCGGATGGCCTGGCAGGGCCACGGCTACCTCGACGCCCCCGCCGGCTCCGACGGCTCCACCCTCGGCGACCAGCTCGCCGACACCCTCGGCCTGCCCGCCGACCTGGTGACCCAGGCCGACGTGCAGCAGCACCGCCGGACCATCGTCCGCCAGCACGTCCATCAGGCGCTGGCCCGGATGGGCCCGCAGCAGCGCCACGTCCTCAAGGCGGATTACGGGATCTCGCCGGTTCCCCTGTACGGCGAGGATGTGCCGGACTCTGACCTGGCCGCCGACATGGGGCTGACGGAACGCCAGGTCCGCCAAGCCCGCTACCTCGGCAAGGGCCGGTTCGAGGAGCTGTACCTCGCCGGGTCCCACGGCCTCGCGGCGTAGGGGGCCCAGCGTGGATCGCACCTTCACTACCGCCGAGGGCGGCACCGTCACCGTCAGGGACGACCGCGGTCACATTGAGTTCCATCTCCGCGACCGCTCCGGGAGCACTACCGCCAGCGTCCGGCTCCCGGCCGACCTGGCCGCACCGCTCCTCGACCACCTCTCCACCACCCAGCAGACGGAGGCCCGCCGCCATGGCGCTTGAGATCACCACCGAGACCACCGGCCGCCTGGCCGCCCGCTCCGGTACCGCCCGCGTGTGGCACACGGACAGGGAGACCGGCACGGTGAGCCTTGCCGTCCCCGGGGACCGGGTGGTTCTCACCCCGGCGGAGGCGCGGGCCCTCGCACGCACACTCTCCACCTTCGCCGACGCGGTGGAGGCTGCCCTGGGCGCCGCCGGCTTCGGCCGCACCGCCCCTTGGCGGTGACCGGTGCGGATCCTTGAACTCTGCGCCGGATATGGCGGGCTCGGCATGGCCGTCGCACCACTGATCAACGGCACCGTCACCTACGTGGCGGAGATCGACCCAGGACCGTCGCTGATCCTGGCCAAGCACCACCCGGAGGCGCCCAACCTTCGGGACATCCGCACCATCGACTGGTCCGCCCTCACGGGCAAGGTCGATGTCATCACCGCCGGGTTCCCCTGCCAGGGGATCAGCGACGCCGGGACGAGAAAGGGGTTGGCTGACGAGCGGTCAGGCATCTGGCGCGACGTGGCCGAGGCAATTCGGGTCCTACAACCGGCGTACGCGTTCCTGGAAAACGTCGCCGCTCTCAGGAGCAGGGGCCTCTCGACGGTCCTCGGCGACCTGGCCGAGATCGGGTACGACTGCGAGTGGACGTGCCTTCGAGCTGCCGACGTCGGCGCTCCGCACCTACGGGACCGTTGGCTCGGACTCGCCGTCCCCACTGCTGAAAACCCCCACAAGCAACCTCGCCGGGAACGGGGCGCCCCAACACCCGGAGAAGAGGAAGCAGGGCGGCCACGGCCCCAACCTGGAGGACGAGGTGGTGTACCTCCTACCGACGCCGACGGCATCGGACGGGACCGGCGGACCGGGGAACGGCACCCGGATGGGTTCCCCGAACCTGCGGACGGCAGTGACCACTCTCCCGCCGAATGGTGGGCCCAGTACGGACCCGCGATCCGGCGGTGGGAACGGGTAACGGGTGTCCCCGCCCCCGTAGCCACGGACACCGGCCCCCGGGGTGGTAGGCGCCTCAGCCCGGCCTTCGGAGAGTGGATGATGGGCCTACCACCCGGCTACATCACGGCAGTTGATGGCCTGGACCGTCGGCAGCAGCTCCGGGCTATCGGCAACGGAGTGGTACCCCGTCAGGCCCAGGCCGCGTACGCAGAGCTGCTGGAGCGGCTCACCAACCGCTGAACCAGATACGAAATTGGTATCTGCCCGCCCCCCGCTCCGGCGGGGGGCGTTTTTGCGTTATGCCCAACTCTGTCCGGTGGGGCGATTTTGAGCCAATGTCAGTGGACGGTGCTAGGGCCTGTTTCGAAAGTGCTGGTCACAGCCACTCGTTGATGGCTGCGACCAGCACGGTCGCTTCGTAGCGGACGGCGAGTTTGTCGAATCTCGTGGCGACCGCGCGGTGGCGCTTGAGGCGGTTGATCCCGCACTCCACGGCGTGGCGCTCCTTGTAGTCGTCCTTGTCGAAATTCGGTGGCCGGCCGCCGCGGGAGCCGCGCTTCTTGCGGTTGGCGACCTGGTCGTGCTTCTCCGGGATCGTGCAGCCGACGCGTCGTCTGCGCAGGTAGGCGCGGTTCTCGCGCGAGCCGTACGCCTTGTCGGCGCGGACCTTGTCCGGCCGGGTGCGTGGCCGTCCCGGGCCGAGGCGCGGCACACGGATTCGGCCCAGGACGACCTGGAACTGCGGGGAGTCGCCGCGCTGTCCAGCGGTGATCACGAGCGACATCAGTTTCTGTGCCTGCTCGACCGCCAGGTGGATCTTGGTGGTCAGCCCGCCGCGGGAGCGGCCGAGCCCGTGGTCGTCGGGCTCGGTGAAGACGCCGCCGGGCGGCTCGACCTGCAGGTCCCCCTTTTGCGCGCACCGGCCGCGTGCTGGTGCGCGCGGGCGATCGTGGAGTC
>NZ_JBVJLD010000044.1:0-71528 GCF_055584905.1 Kitasatospora sp. NPDC088742
CGTCGTAGCGGAGCTACCCGGGCTTTTGGCCGGTGCGGCGAGAGTGCGTGCCGGGCGGCGTGACGGGGCAAACCTTGCCGGGCACGGCACTAGCGTCTCCCGGAAGACCACGCCACCAGGGGGACACCATGACCGTGACCGAGCAGGAACTGACGACCCCTTGGGAGGCGCTGCTGGCCGGCCCGGCCGCCGGCGCCACCACCGGTGTGCTGGTGCTCGGCGGCTCCAGCGGCCGGGTGGAGCGCGACCGGGCCCGGCTGCTGGCGGAGCAGGGGGTGCTGGCGCTGGCCGTCCGCTGGTTCGGCGGGCCGGGGCAGACGCCGGGGGTGTGCGAGGTGCCGCTGGAGACCTTCGTCGCCGCGCTCGACCTGCTGGAGTCGCGCGGGGTGGAGCGGATCGTCGTGCTCGGCACCTCCAAGGGTGCGGAGGCGGCGCTGCTGACTGCCGTTCACGACCCGCGCGTGGACGCGGTGGTGGCGTTCTCCCCCACCTCCCACGTCTGGTGCAACGTCGGCCCGGGCCTGGACGGCCACGACCGCCCGTTCCGCTCCTCCTGGACCTGGCGCGGCGCTCCGCTGCCCTTCGTCCCGGTGGACGAGTCCTGGCGTCCCACCGAACCCGAAGGCACCCCGGTCGCCGTCCTCGGCTGGTACGAGCTCAGTGAGCGCACCTTCGCCGACCGCCTGCCCGCCGCCGCCATCCCGGTGGAACGGACCCGCGCCGACCTCCTGCTGATCGCCGGAGCGGACGACGCCATGTGGCCCTCGCTCCGCTACGCCGAGCAGCTCGCCGACCGCCGCCGCGCGGCCGGCCTCCCGGCCACCGTGGTCGCCCACCCGCGGGCCGGCCACCGGGCCCGCCTCCCCGGCGAGCCCGCGGTGGCCCCCTCCACCGTCTACGACCACGGCGGCACCCCCACCACCGAGGCCGAACTCGGGCTGGCCGCCTGGCCGGAGATCCTGAAGCTGCTCGGCCCTACGTGCTGAATCAGGCGGGCTTGCGCCAGACCGAGACGTGCTTGGCCGAGTCCTGGGTGAAGGGCGAGCCGTCCCAGTCGGCGAGCCGGCGCTCCAGCTCCAGCCCGGCGATCCGGGCCATCAGGTCGAGCTCGGCCGGCCAGGCGTACCGGTGCCGGGAGGCCTCGCGGCGGTAGCGGCCGTCCTCGCCGTCCAGGGTGAAGTGGTGCGAGACCAGGATCTGCCCGACCAGGTCGAAGGTGTCGAAGCCGAGGTGCTGCTCGGAGACGTCGAACGGCACCGCGACCTGGGTGGGCGGCAGCAGCCGCAGCGGCGGCACCCCCAGCTCGATCACGAACCGGCCGCCCGGCGCCAGGTGGCGCGCGGCGTTGCGGAAGCACTCGACCTGCTCGTCCTGGGTGAGCAGGTTGGTGATGGTGTTGTAGACCAGGTAGACCAGGGTGAACTCACCCGGCACCACCGTGGTGGCCATGTCGCCGACGGTCACCGGGAGGGTGCTCTCGTCGGCCTTGCGCCGCAGCACCGCCGCCATGTGCTCGGAGTACTCGATGCCGGCCACCGGCACGCCCCGCTCCCGGAGCGGGACACCCACCCGTCCGGTCCCGATGGCGAACTCCAACGCCCTTCCGTCTCCGGCGAGTTCGGCCAGGAGGTCGAGGGTCGGCGCGAGGGCGGCGGGCGAGGAGTGCTCGGCCTCCTCGGCGTCGTAGCGTTCGGCGGTCTCACGGTCCCACAGCTCACTCGTCGTCACGAGCGGCCACTCTGCCCCGCACCGGGCGGCGCTGTCGAACGGATTAGGCCGCGTCGGCACCGGCCAGTCCGGCGGCACGTACGGGGTCACCGCCGGCCCGGCGCAGCAGCGCCTCGACGTCCCACTCGAATTCACCGGCGCCGAGCCGGAGGTCGGTGCCGAACCGCTCCCGGTACACCCCGGCCGCCAACTCCGGCTTCATCCGGTCGAGTTCGCAGAGCAGCGCCCAGGCGAGGGCGTCCACCTCGGCCCGCTGCTCCGGATCGCAGGCCCGGACCGCCTCGCTGACACCGGGATCGTCCAGGTCGTACTCCCGCAGGTGCGGCAGCAGTTCGGGGACCCCGAGGATCTCCGCCGCCGTGAAGGTGTGGAGGTGCGCGCCCTCGGGATCGTCCAGCAGCTCGGCCACCAGCGCGACGGCGCGCGGGTCGTGGCGCCGGGCCAGGCCCCGGATGCCCTCCTCCCGGGCGTCGGGGTGGTCGTCGGTGGTCCGCTCCCACAGCGCCGCCCGGATCTCGGCGGTGTCGGCCTCGCACAGGAAGCCCAGGGTGAAGGTGGCCCAGTTCCGGACCTCCGGATCCGGGTCGCGGGTCAGCGCGACCAGCGCCCGGATGTCCGGCCCGTCCGGCCGTCCGGTGGCCGGCCTGGAGAGGGCCTCCGCCACTCGGCGCCGGATCTCGGCGTCGGCGTGCCCCGCGAGGGCGACCAGCACCGGCAGGACGCGCGGGTCCTCGGTCTGCCCCAGCGCCCGGGGCAGCACCGCCAGCACCGCGTCCACCGTCTCCCGCTCGGCGAACGCGAGCAGCGCGGTGGCGGCCTCCGCCCCGAGCTCCTTCTCGTGGTCGGCCGCGTCCCCCAGCAGGGCGGTGCCGACCTCGCGTTCGACCGGATCCGCCGAGCCGGTCAGCTCGCGGCCGAGGGCCAGGGCCGACGCCGCGTCAGCGGCGGCCCGCCACAGGGGTTCCCGGTACTCCTCCCCTGCCCGCGCCGCCGCCAGTGCCCGCCCGACCACCACCTCGACCGTCTCCATCCGGGCAGTCTTCCTGAGCACCGACGCCGCGCGCGAGTGGGTTTTCGCCGGTCAGATCACGTCCGCGAGGAACTGCCGCAGGCGCGGGCTCTCCGGGGCGCCGAAGACGGCCTCGGGCGGGCCGGACTCGACCACCACGCCGCCGTCCATGAAGGCGACGCCGTCGGAGACCGAGCGGGCGAAGCCCATCTCGTGGGTGACCACGACCATCGTCATGCCCTCCTTGCCGAGGTCGGCCATCAACGACAGGACGCCCTTGACCAGTTCGGGGTCGAGCGCGGAGGTGGCCTCGTCGAAGAGCATCACCCGGGGCCGCATGGCCAGGGCCCGGGCGATGGCCACCCGCTGCTGCTGGCCGCCGGAGAGCTGCCCCGGCCGGACGTCCGCCTTGTGGCGCAGCCCGACCAGGTCGAGCTGGTGGCGGGCGGCCTCGGCCGCCTCGTCCCGGGAGAGCCCGCGCAGCTTGCGCAGCGGGAGGGTGAGGTTGCGCTCCACGCTGAGGTGCGGGAAGAGGTTGAACTGCTGGAAGACCATGCCGATCTGATGGCGCAGCAGGTCGGGGTCGCGCCGCAGCACGCTCTCGCCGTCCAGCAGGACGTCGCCCCGGTCGGGCTCGACCAGGCGGTTGAGGGTCCGCAGCAGGGTGGACTTGCCGGAGCCGGAGGGGCCGATGACGGAGACGGTGTGGCCCCGGGGGACGTCGAGGTCCACGCCGCGCAGGATCCGGTTGCCGCCCAGCGAGAGGTGCAGGTCGCGGGCGCTCAGGCTGACGGGTGAGAAGGCCGTGTCAGGCACGTGCCGCTCCTTCGGGGACGGGCGCCGCCTCGGTGGCGGCCTCGGGTTCGACGGTCTTGCGCCCGTTGCGGAGCCGGCGGTCGATGACGTTGACCAGGTGCGTCAGCGGCACGGTGAGCAGGAGGTAGAACAGCCCGGCCAGGACCAGGGCGGACTCGTTGCCGGTGTTGGCGGCGGCGTCCTGGCCGATCCGGAACAGGTCCCGCTGGTCGGCCATCAGCCCGAGGAAGTAGATCAGGCTGGAGTCCTTGATAAGCGCGATCAGCTGGTTGACCCAGGCCGGCAGGATCCGCCGCACGCCCAGCGGGATGACGACCAGTCGCATCGCGGCGGCGTACGAGAACCCGAGGGCCCGCGCCGCCTCCAGCTGGCCGGGCTCCACGCTCTGGATGCCGGAGCGGAAGATCTCGCCGAAGTACGCGGCGGCGATCAGCGAGAGGGCCAGGATCCCGAGCGGGTACGGGTCGGGCCCCCAGACCAGCATGCCCTGCGGGGCCAGCCCGACTCCGATCAGCAGGATGGTGACCGCGGCGGGCAGGCCGCGGAACACGTCCGTGTAGAGCCGGGCCGGCCACCGCAGCCAGCGGGTCCCGGAGATCCCGGCGACCGCCAGGAGCAGGCCGAGCACCGTCCCGATGACGGCCGAGGTCACGGCGAGGAGCAGCGTGTTGGGCACGCCGGTGGTGAGCAGGTCGGGGATCGCGGAGCGCATCGACTCCCAGTTGAAGAAGGTCTCCGCCAGCGTGCCCAGCTGGTCCACGTCGGTCTCCTGTCCTAGCGGTAGCGGTGACGGGTGCTCAGGACGCCGTGAGCGGCGGGAAGGCGACCGAACCGCTGCCCGGCTTGAAGCCCTCCGGGACCGGGCGGCCCGGGTAGTACTGCTGCTGGAGCTTGGTCCAGGTGCCGTCGGCGATGACCTCGTCGAGCGCCTTGTTCAGCGCGGCCAGCAGCTCCGGGCGGTCCAGCGCCACGGCGAAGGCGGTCGGGGCGGAGCTGAGCTGCTTCTGCGCGAGCACCACCTTGCCGCCGCTGTCGTTGGCGCTCTTCTCGCCGATCTCGGCCGGGGATATCCAGGCCTCGGCGGTGCCGGTCTTCAGCTGGTTGAGGGCGCTGTTGTAGTCCGGCACCCGCACCGGGTCGAGCTTGTTCTTGGTGGCGTAGTCGTCCTGGACGGTGCCCTGCACGACCACCACGCGCTTGCCCGTGAGCTGGTCGAAGCTCTTGATCGGCGAGCCGGCGGGCACGTCGAGCCCGAAGTACCCGAAGTCGTAGCCGTTGGTGAAGGCCACCGTCTTCTTCCGGGCCTCGGTGACGGTGATGGACGAACTGCCCACGTCGAACTTGCGGTTGGCGACCTGGGAGAGCAGCGCGGAGAAGTCCGTGGAGGCGAACTGGACCTTGAGGCCGGCCTTGGCGGCGACGGCGGTGAACAGGTCGTTGTCGAAGCCGGTGAACTTGCCGTCCTTGAGGAAGACGTTCGGCGGCGCGTCGGAGAGCGTGCCGACGTGGGCCGTGCCGGGCTCGTTCAGCTTGAGCGGGTTGTCGGCGGACTTCGAGGAGGCCGAGCTGCCGCACGCGGCGAGCGGGGCGAGGGCGAGGACGGCGGCGAGGGTGGCGACGACGGCGCGGCGCGGCTGCATGGGAGCTCCAGGGATGACGGAAGGCAGGAAGAAGGTGCGCGCCGACGGCCCCGTTCCGGCAGTGGTGGCCGGGACGGGACGGAGGGCAACGGGGAACCACCGGAACCCGGATACGGGCATGCCGGTGCGGATGGAACGAGAGGGAGAACGCGGCGTGCGGTCGGCGTCAGAGCCGGAAGTGAGCGCGCGTCAGCAGCTGGGGCGACAGCTCATCGCCGTCACACGGCGCAGGTCGATGTGCCTGCGCGAAACGAGGTATCCAGCCATGCGGGCATACTGCGTGGTGATCGTCCACGGAGTCAAATCACATGATCGAAGGCGCCCGGCTCCGTGACCTTGCGTTCCGTTCCCGAGGGCCCCGCCGGCCGTGTGCCAGGATGCGGGAATGATCAACGAGAACATCGCGGGCCGTGACGCCGCGTCAGGGCCGCCCGTGCTCCGGTTGGCCGGTGGGCTGGAGCTGCGGCCCTGGGCGGCCGGGGATGCCGGGGCGCTGGTGGCGGCCGGGCAGGAGCCGGCGATTCGGCGGTGGAATCTGTTCACCGTTGCCTCGGAGGAGGAGGCGCGGGGGCGGATCGGGCGGATGCGGGAGCGTTGGGAGGCCGGGACGGGGGCGGTCTGGGCGGTCGCGGAGGGGGCCGAGGTGCTCGGGCTGATCGGGTGCAACGACCTCGATCTCGCCAACCGCAGTGCGGAGTTGGTCTACTGGCTGCTGCCCGCCGCGCGCGGCCGGGGCCTCGCGGTGGCGGCCGTGCGGCGGGTGACCCGGTGGGCGGTGGAGGAGTACGGGCTGCACCGGCTGCGACTCTGTCACTCGACGGCGAACCCCGCCTCCTGCCGGGTGGCGGAGAAGGCGGGGTACTCCTTCGAGGGGACCATGCGCGGCGCGCTGCTGCACGGGGACGGCTGGCACGACCAGCACCTGCACGCCTTCCTCCGCGGCGACCCGCTCCCGGCCGCCTGAGCGCCGTGGCACTCGACGCCCAACTCCGTCTGACGGCAGCGGTGTTCGCGGTGATACCGCCGGCGGATCCCTCATGCCACCTTGATGACGACCTTGCCGGAGGCGTGGCCGTTCTCGACGGTGGCGAGGGCCGCCGGGGCCTCGGAGAGCGGGTGGACCGCGGTGACGACGGGTGCGAGGACTCCGTCCAGGGCCAGCCGGGCGGACCGCTCCAGGTTCTCGCGGTCGATGCGACGCTCGACGAAACGCCCGCCGAGCTCGGACACGGACGCGTCACCCACGGCGATGACGCCGCGCGGATCCCGGGCCAGCCGGGCGACCGTCCGCAGTGAGATGCCTCCGACCAGGTCGACGATCCCGTCGAAGCCGCCCGGAGCCAGCCGGCGTGCCGCGGCGGTGACGTCCTCGGCGGCGTAGTCGACGAACCTCACCCCGAGGGCCTCGGCGTGCTCGCGTTTGGCGGCGCTCCCGGTGCCGACCACCCGCAGCTCGCGCCCGGCGGCCAGCCGGGCGACGGCGAGGCCGACCCCGCCCCCGACCCCGTTCACCAGGACCGTGGCACCGGCCGGCAGGCCGAGTTGACCGAGCACGTCCACCGCGGTCGTCCCGGCCACCGGCAGCGTCGCCGCCACGGTCGCGGACAGACCCGCCGGGACACGGGCGGTGTGGGGTGCGGACAGCACCGTCGTCTCGGCATAGGTACCGCCACCGGTGAGCGCGAAGCCGAAGACGAGGTCGCCCACGTCGAGCCCGTCGACGTCCTCACCCCGGGCCAGGACGGTTCCGGCCGCCTCCATGCCCAGCACCCGGGGAAACGGACGCCCGCCGTCGAGCCCCTCGACCACGCCCGAACGCAGCAGGTGGTCAAGGGGGTTCACGCCGGCGACCTCGACCCGGATCAGCACCTCACCGCGCCCGGGGACGGGATCGGGACGGTCGAAGTACTCCTGCACCTCGGGCCCGCCGTACCTGCCGAAGCCCCATGCCTGCGCCATCTTCTGCCGCCCCTCGTACGACCCGCCCGGTGGCTCCGGGCGCTGTCGCCATCCTCATCTCTGACACCGGTGTCAGGGGCAAGCGACCGAGACGCAGGTCACAGCATCAGGGGCCCGTGGACAGCTCCGCCCGGTGCCGGCTGTTGGCCGCGATCAGAGCGTCGAGTGCGTCCCGGGTCTCGATCAGCTGCGCGATGCCGGCGTCGATCCGCTCGCGCTCGCGCAGCATCGCCGCGAAGGTCTCCTCGGCGATGCCCAGGTCACCCGGGACGTCCACGCACGGGAGCAGGGTCGCGATCACCCGGCTGGACATCCCCGCGTCGAACATCTGCCGGATGAGCGACACGCGCACGACCGCGGTGTCGGCGTAGTGGCGCTGGCCCGCGCCGGAGCGTGAACTGGCCAGCAGGCCCTGCTCCTCGTAGTACCGCAGTGAGCGTGGACTCACGCCCGTGTGCTTGGACAGCTCGCCGATCCGCATCCGGCAGAGCCTACGCCCGCCTCGGGCTCAGACCTGGGCGGGCCGCTCGTCCGCCGGGGTGGAGCGGAGGCCGATGGCCTGGCGGAGGAGGGCGTCGGCCTCGCCGTTGGCGTTCTGGTCGAGGCCGTCGAAGGCGTCGTAGAGGGCGTCGACGTCCTCGTCCTTGGTCTCGTTCAGCTTCTTGGCCTGGGTGACGACGCGGTCCAACTCGCTCTGGAGCTCCGCGAGTTCCGGCCGGTTCGGCCGGCTCCAGGCGACCTGCGCCAGCTTGGACTTGGCGGTGGCCGCGGCGCTCGCGACCTGGCGGCCCCACTCCTGGTAGTCGTCCGTCGCATCCTCGACCTCGGCGACGGGGGCGCCGGCCAGGGCCACGTCGAGCTCCCGGGTGGCCTCCAGGTAGCCGGACTGTTCGGCGCTCCAGCGGGCCGGGTCCTGGCGGAGGGTGCCGGTGCGCAGCTGGTCGGAGTCGAAGAGGCAGATCGCCCGCTTGGTGGTGGGCCAGACCTCACGGTCGGGGTAGATGCTGGTGGGCTCCACGGTGCGCGGGATGCTCCAGTGGTCCGGGGTGTAGGCGTACTGGGGGCCGACGCACTGGAGCGAGACGGTCCGCTCCAGCTGGGTGGTGCCGGGGTAGTCGGCGCCGGGGAGGTGGGCGACGCCGAACACCTCGCCGTGGTGCGGTTCGGTGCAGGGCACCACGGTGAAGCGGGCGCGGACCTCCCGCTCGCCGGTGGTCTCCTTCATGCAGTCCCCCGTCTTGAGGTTGAAGACCGCGACCCGGCTGCCCGACTGGGCCAGCCCCTCCCTGATCCCCTGCGCGAAGAACGGGACCACGGCCAGCGTCACCAAGGCCCAGACGCTGGAGAGCACGATGCCGGCCACCGCCATGCCCTTGCCGCGCTGGGGGTACCGCTTGATCCGGCGCAGCGCGGCGATGCCGAGCCCGAGGCCGAGCGTCCAGGCGAAACAGAACAGGCCGAAGACGCCGAGGACCAGGGAGGCGACGGCCATCCCGTTGGTGCCGGGGGCCGGGGGCGGCGGTCCCTGCCAGTACGGGGCACCGGGGTACGGCGGGGCGGGGTAGGGGGCGGCGTACGGACCGTACGGGTCGGCGGCGGAGGCCTGCGGCGGCACGTAGGCATAAGGGTCGGCGGGCGGGGACCAGTCGGGTGCGGCCGGGGTGGCGCTCGGCTGGCTGGACTGGTCGGGCTCGGACGACAAGGGACTCCCCCGGAGGACACGGTGCCGTCGGCGCGACGGTTGCGCGAATATAGCCGATCGTCCGATGGTCTTCCCAGTGGGTTCCCAGGTCATCCGGCCTGCGGCCCCACGATCTGTCGGTGGCAGGCCGTACGCTCACGTCCCGTGGACGGGAACGAGAGCGGGAACCGGACGGAGCCGACGGAGCGGGGCTGGACGGCGACGGGGCTGCGGTGGCGCGAGGGCGTCCCCGTGCTCACGGCCGCCCGCGGCGTGGAGGAGCACCGCCGCGAGGTCGGCGTGGGCACCCGGATCGGCTGGGAGGTGGCCGGCCCGCGCCGCTGCACCGGGATCCGGACGACGCACCGTCACCACCCCTGCCCCACCGCCGCCCCGCTCGACCCGGCCGGGAAGTCCGGCCAGTGCACGGCCTGCCAGGACGCGGACCAGGGGCTGGCACTGGCCCGCGACCGGGTGGTGGACGACGGGCGGACGTACCGGCTCTACCTGGCCTGGTTCGGCCCCGGCCTGGCCAAGGTCGGCCTGACGGCGGAGCAGCGCGGCAGCGCCCGGCTGCTGGAGCAGGCGGCCCCGGCCTGGACCTTCCTGGCGCGCGGGCCGCTGCCGGGGGTGCGGCGGGCGGAGCTGACGGTGGCTCAGGCCGGGCTGGCCCGGGAGCGGTTCACCACCAAGACCAAGAACCGGGGGTGGTGGCACCTGCCCGGGCCGCAGGAGCGGGCGGAGGCCGTCCGGGCGCTGCGGGCCGAGGTGCTGCCGGTGCTGGCCGGGCACGCGGTGGAGCTGTTCCCGGACGGCCCGGTGGTCGACCAGGTGGAGCTGTTCGGCCTGGCCGGGGGGCCGCCGCCGGTGTACCGGGAGGTGACGGCGCTCTCCGACGGGGCCCGGTTGAGCGGGGTGCTGCGCGCTCCGGTCGGCCAGCAGCTCTTCCTGACGCCCGATCAGGCCCCGGGTGCCGACGGGGAAGCCGCGGCGGCCGTCCCCCTGCTGCTGGACACCCGCCTGCTCACCGGCTGGACGCTCCGCCCCTGCGCCCCGGCTCCCTGCACCGGCCTGACCGAGCAGCTCCGCTCCCGTCCGGTCGAGCAGACCGCGCTCTTCTGACGCCCCTCCGGCCCCCCACCACCGCCCCTGGCGGTAGCCGGGGTGACGGACGTTCAGCCGAGCGGCTGCCCTGCCAGGTAGTCGGTCGTGGCGCGGTAGCCGGTGGCGATCCGGCGGCGGATCATGTCGAGCTCCTCCCGGCGGGACTTCCACAGGCCGTAGTCCGGCGGCTCCATGTCCTCCTCCCCGCTGGGCAGCACGTGCACCGTCACCCCGGGCCTGGGGCGGGCGAGTTCGGCGGCCGCCTGGTTGCGGCGGCTCAGCTCGAAGGTGGCCTGGGCCAGCTCCCAGGGCAGCCGGGGCACCCGCAACTGCGGCTCGTACTGGCGTAGCCGCATCGCGTAGACGGTGGTCGCGCCGAGGGCGGCGGCGCGGCCGACCGGGATGCTGTCCACCAGGCCGCCGTCCAGGTAGTGCTCCCCGTCGATCTCCACCGGCGGCCACAGACCGGGGACGGCGCTGGAGGCCCGCAGTGCGGGGATCAGCGGTCCCTGGCCGAAGTAGCGCACGGTGGCCCGCTCCAGCACCGCCCCGGTGCACTCGAAGGGGATCTTGAGGTCCTCGAACTGGGCCTGCTCGCCGAAGTAGTCGGCCAACAGCCGCCGCAGGCCCTGGTCAGTGTTCAGCCCGGCCCGCAGGTGGCGGGCGTTGGACAGCACGCTCATCGGTGACGGCCGCATCACCTGGCGCTTGACGAACTCGACCCAGAAGTCCATCAGGTCGACGCAGCAGGCCAGGGTGGGGTCCTTGGCGACGAAGGCGCCCTGCACGCTCCCGATCGAGGTGCCGACCACCAGGTCCGGGGTGATGCCCGCCTCGAACAGGGCTCGCAGCATCCCGGCCTGGTAGCCGCCGAGGACGCCTCCGCCGCCGAGCACGAAGGCCGTCCGGGGGATCGAGCTCCGGCCCTGGCCGTTGCTCTCCTGGCTCTCCTGCACTGGGTTCTCCGTTCCGTGCGGGGGTGGTGGCTGGTTCACCCGGCCGCCGCCGTTGCGAGGTCGGCGGCGTCCGCCGCGGGTGCGCCGTCGGTTCCGGCCCTGGTGGCGCGGACCCAGGTGTCGAGTTCGGCCCAGCGGTCCTCCAGCCAGCCCGCGAACCCCGGCTTGTCCTGCGGGAGTCGGCCCGCCTCGTAGACCCAGCAGGCGGTGGCCACCCGGCTCCGGCCCTCGGGGGCCGGGTAGCGGCGGCCGAGCCGCCAGGGCAGCAGGTCCTCCAGCCCGGTGTGGCCGAGCAGCACCACCTGGGTGTCGGCGGGGGCGGCCCGCAGCACCGCCCAGGCGCCGCCGGGCACCGGCGGGAGCACGCAGCGCCCCGCCCCCGCCCGGCGGTGGTAGTTGGTGCCCTCCGGGAAGAGCACCAGGGCGCCCCGGTGGTCCAGCTCCCGGGCCATGGTCATCAGCCGCCGCACCGCGACCATCCGGCCCTCGTCGTTCCACCGGATCGGGTGCACCGGGATGCGGGCCAGCGCCCCGGCCAGGCCCGGATCGGCGGTGACCGCCAGCTTGCAGATCGCGTACGGGCTGCGGCCCATCCCGCTCTGGATGCAGTGCACGGCCAGCTGGGTGTTCATCAGACCGGCGTGCCGCATCAGCAGCAGCACCGGCCGTCCCGGGTCGAGCGCGGGCATCGCCAGCTCCAGCGGGAGCCCCGCCGCGCGCAGCCCCGGCCCGAAGAACCGCTCCCCGCAGCGCCGCAGGAACGTCTCGTGCTCCGCGCGGCGCTGCTCCGCCGTCCGCCCCCGGCGGCAGGCGGCCCTCAACGTGCCCCACAGAGCCGGGAGTTCGTAGCTCACCAGGTAGGCGGCGTAGACCGGAGCCAGCCGGGCCGCACCCCGCAGGGCCCCGGGCCGGACCCAGCCGCCCACACTCCCGCTCCGGGCCGCCTCTCCGCCCGCTCTGCTCTCGGTCACGGACCAAGCCCACCCTGGTTCGGCCGCGCCCTCACCCCGGGCGGTCCGCCCGGGTGACCGGTACCGCCCGGGCGGGTGAGCCGGTCACCCGGTCGAGCAAGAGCTGCGCACACGAAGGACCATGGCGCTCCGTCAGCCGCTCGTGGACCTCAGGTAGGCGGCGAGGCGGGTGATGGCGGCCGGGTTGCGGGGGCTCTCGACCAGGTCGACGTAGGAGAGGACGAAGATGCGGTCGTTCCGGACGGCGGAGACCTGGGCGAGCGGCGGGTAGGACCTCAGGAACTGCCGCTTGGCCTCGGCGGTGGTGTCGCCGTAGTCGTTGATGACGATCACCTCCGGGTCGCGGGCGACCACGGCCTCCCAGCCGACGGTGGTCCAGGAGTCGTCCAGGTCGCCGAAGACGTTCCTGCCGCCGGCCTTGGTGATGATCTGCTCGGGCGCGGCGAACCGGCCGGAGGTGAACGGCTTGTCCTGGCCGCTGTCGTAGAGGAAGACGCTCGGGTGCCGCGCGGGGGCGGCGGCCTCGGCCTTCGCCACCTCGGCCTTAGAGTCGGTGATCAGCTGCTGTGCCTTCGCCTCGACCTCGAAGATCCGACCGAGGTTGGCGAGGTCCGCGTAGAGCGCGTCCAGCGGCGGCATCACGCCCCGGGCCTTCTCCTTGCCGTTGCGGCAGGACTCGGTGAGCGTGTAGGAGCCGACGCCCAGCTTGCCCAGGCCCTCGGGGGTGAGGCCGGTGGTCTCGTTCCACCCGTAGTTCCACCCGGCGAAGACCAGGTCGGCCCTGGCGTCGAGCACCAGCTCCTTGGTGATCTCCTTCTTGGAGAGCCACCGGGTGCGCTCGTACTCCTTCCCCCAGGCGACGGCGGACAGGTCGCCCTTCTCGTCCGGCATCACGTACCCGGCCATCCGGTCGGCCAGGCCGAGGGCGAGCATCAGCTCGGTGATGCCGATGTCGTTGGTGACCACCCGGGCGGGCTTCTGCTGGTACGTCACCTGGCGGCCGCAGTTGTCCAGGGTGACGGGGTAGTGCGCGGATCCGGCGGTCTCCGCCGGCGGGGTGACCTCGGCGCCGCAGCCGGCCAGGCCCAGCGAGAGGGCGAGGGCCAGCGCGGCGGTGGCGGCCAGGGGCCGGCGGGGGGTGGTGGTGGGCAGCACGTGACGGATCCTCAGGATTCGGGGGCGAGACGGTCGAAGAGCAGTTGGACGGCCCCGGTGACGGGGTGTCGGACGGGGTGCGCGCGCACCCCGAAGACCTCGGCCAGCAGGGCGGCGGAGAGCACCTCGCCGGGCGGGCCCGAGGTGACGATCCGGCCGCCCGCGATGACGTACAGCAGGTCGCAGTGGGCGGCGGCCAGGTTGAGGTCGTGCAGGGCGGTGAGGACGGTCAGCCCGCTGTCGCGGACCAGCGCCAGCACCTCCAACTGGTGCGCGATGTCCAGGTGGTTGGTCGGCTCGTCCAGCACCAGCACGTGCGGGCGCTGCACCAGCGCGCGGGCGATCAGCACCCGCTGCTTCTCGCCGCCGGAGAGCTGGAGGAACCCCCGGCCGGCCAGGTGGGCGGCACCGACCTGCGCCAGTGCCTCGCCGGTGCCGACGGCGTCCTCCGGGGACGGGCCCCCGAAGCCGCGCCGGTGCGGCAGGCGGCCCATGCCCACCACCTCGGCCACCGTGAAGTCGAACTCGGCCACCGTCTCCTGCGGCAGCGCGCCGACCCGGCGGGCACCCTCACGCGGCGTCAGCCCGTAGAGGTCCTCGCCGTCCAGCAGTACGCCGCCGCTGCTCGGGCGCAGCGCCCGGTAGACGGTGCGCAGCAGGGTGGACTTGCCGCTGCCGTTCGGCCCGACCAGCCCGATCACCTGCCCGCTCGCGGCCCTCAGACTGGCCTCGTGCACCAGCCGCGCCCCGGCGATCTCCACCGAGACCGCGTCGATCTCGACCTTCACCGGACGTCTCCCGGCACTCCGTCAGCGGCCTGCGACCGGCTCCGGCTCCACCCCTGAGTCACCATCAGCGGCCGCCGAAGCTGTACGCGCGCCGCCGCATCAGCAGCAGGAAGCACGGCACGCCGAGCACCGCCGTGATCACCCCGACCGGCAGCTCCGCCGGGGCGAGCAGCAGCCGGGAGACGATGTCGACCCAGACCAGCAGCACCGCGCCGAGCAGCGGAGCCACCGTCAGCACCCGCCGGTGTCCGGCCCCGACCAGCATCCGGGCCAGGTGCGGCACCATCAGCCCGACGAAGCCGATCGCCCCGCTGACCGCGACCACCGTCCCGGTCACGGCGGCGGTCACCAGGAACAGCGCCCGCCGCAGCCGGGCCGCGTCGACGCCCAGCGCGGCGGCGGTCTCGTCCCCCATGGCCAGCGCGTCCAGGCTCCCGGCGGCGGCCAGCAGGTAGACCAGCCCGGCCAGCACGGTGGCCGCCGCGATCGGGACGGAGGCCCAGGTGGCGCCGCCGAGACTGCCGAGCAGCCACATCATCGCGGTGCGGGCGGCCTCGCCGCGCTCCGCCGAGAAGACCATCAGCGAGGTGACGGCCGAGAAGCCGTAGGCGAGGGCGGTGCCGGTGAGGACCAGCCGCAGCGGGGTGAGGCCGTGGGCGGTGCGGGCCGCCGCGTAGACCAGGACCATGGCGGCCAGCGCCGAGCTGAAGGCCGAGAGCGAGAGCGCCCAGACCCCCAGCGAGGCGAAGGCTCCGAGCAGCAGCACGGCGTTGGCGCCGACCGCCGCGCCGGAGGAGATGCCGAGCACGAAGGGGTCGGCCAGGGCGTTGCGCACCATGGCCTGGACGGCGACGCCGACGGCGGAGAGCCCGGCGCCGACCACGGCGGCGAGCACCGCCCGGGGCAGCCGGATCTCCCAGACGATGGTGTAGCCGGCCACCTGGTCGGCGCCGATCCGCCCGCCGGTGAGCCCGGCCTCCAGGAAGCGGGTGACCTGACCGAGGCTCAGCCCCGAGGAGCCGAGGGCGACTCCGCAGACCAGCGAGGCCAGCAGCGCCGCGCCGAGGCCGAGCGCGAGCGGCCCGGTGCGCAGCGGCGGCCGGGCGGGTGCAGGACCGGGCGGGCCGGGCGGTCCGGACAGGTCGGTGGCGCTGCCGGGAGGTCCGGTGTCGGTGGTCGCGCTGCTCAACGGCTGGGCCTTCGGTCGGGCCCCGGGCGTACGGGGGCGCGACCGGACGGGCCGCGCGCGGGGGCGGACGGCGGGCGTCCGCGCGCTCCGGCGGGCGCGCCGTTCGGCATCCCCTCGCAGTCCGCGGCGAGTTCTCGGGAGGACCGCGCCGCCGGGGGTGATCGGGCTCACGGACCGTCAGGAACCGTTCCACCGTTGCGGGTCAGCGCCGGGTTCTCACCGGACTTCTCCCTCGGGACGCCTTGGCAGCATAGCAAGGCTCACCTCACCGGTAAGGGGCCAACCCCTGTGGCACCCGGCACACCGCAGGTGCGGCCGCGTCCTCGCAGGTCCGGCCGTGCCACCACGGGCCCGGCCGCGCCCCCGCCGATCTGCCGTACCCGACCGGTAGCGTGCCCGGCGGACGATTCCTCGAGCGAAGGAGCAGCCGTGGCGGGCGAACTGACGGGACGGGTGGCCCTGGTGGCCGGGGCCACCCGGGGTGCCGGGCGGGGCATCGCGGTCCAGCTGGGCGCGGCCGGCGCCACCGTGTACTGCACCGGCCGCTCCACCACGGGCCGCCGCTCGGAGTACGACCGGCCGGAGACGGTGGAGGAGACGGCCGCGCTGGTGGACGCGGCGGGCGGACGCGGCCTCCCGGTGGTGACGGACCATCTGGTGCCGGAGCAGGTCGAGGCGCTGGTGCGGCGGATCGACGCCGAGCAGGGCCGCCTCGACGTGCTGGTGAACGACATCTGGGGCGCCGAGCGCCTCTTCGAGTGGGACACCCCGGTCTGGGAGCACGACCTGACGAACGGTCTGCGCCTGCTCCGCCTCGCGGTGGAGACGCACGCCGTCACGTCCCACCACGCGCTCCCGCTGCTGCTGCGCTCCCCCGGCGGGCTGGTGGTGGAGATGACCGACGGAACCGCCGACTACAACCGGGACCACTACCGGATCAACCTCTTCTACGACCTCGCCAAGACCTCGGTGCTGCGGATGGCCTACGCCCTCGGCCACGAGCTCGGGCCGCGCGGCGCCACGGCGGTGGCGCTCACGCCCGGCTGGATGCGCTCCGAGATCATGCTGGAGGCCTTCGGCGTCACCGAGCCCACCTGGCGCGAGGCCCTGGAGAAGCAGCCGCACTTCGCCATCTCGGAGACCCCGTCCTACGTCGGCCGCGCGGTGGCGGCCCTGGCCGCCGACCCGCGGCGCGACCGGTGGAACGGGCAGTCGCTCTCCAGCGGGCAGCTCGCCCGCGAGTACGGCTTCACCGACCTGGACGGCAGCAGCCCGGACGCCTGGCGCTACATGGTCGAGGTCCAGGACCCGGGCCGCCCGGCCGACACCACCGGCTACCGCTGATCCTCGATCCGGCCGGCCGCCCGTCCGGCCGGGTACGGTGGCCGCATGAGCGACGACCGCACCCGGCTGACCGCCCTCGTCCGCGGACTGGTGCAGGGCGTCGGCTTCCGATGGTCCGTCAGGGAGCGGGCCGAGGCGGTCGGCGGGCTGACCGGCTACGCGCGAAACCTCGCCGACGGAGGCGTGGAGGTGGTGGCCGAGGGCGGCCGCGCGGAGTGCGCACGCCTGCTGGAGTGGCTGCGCGAGGGCTCCACCCCGGGCCGGGTGGACTCGGTGGCCGAGCAGTGGAACTCCCCTGACCACGCGGCCACCGAGCACCAGGGCTTCACGATCCGCTGAGCACCTTGCCGTCGGCCCGCTCGGCCCGCTTGCGCCGGCCGTGCAGCACGCCCAGCAGCACCACGAAGCCCGCCACCGCCATCGACAGCGAGACCACCTCGCGGTTCTCCGCGTCCGTGAACATGTAGCCGATCACGAAGACGATCATCGCGATCGCCGCCCAGGTCAGCCACGGGAAGAACCACATCTTCACCGTCAGCCCCTCCGGCTTCTCCCGCAGCAGGATGCCGCGCATCCGCAGCTGGGTGCAGCAGATCACCAGCCAGACGAAGAGCGCGATCGCCCCGGAGGAGTTCAGCAGGAAGCTGAAGACGGTGTCCTTGAACGCGTAGTTGAAGTACACCGCGACGAAGCCGAAGACCACCGAGCCGAGGATCGCCGCCACCGGCACGCCCCGCCCGTTGGCCCGGGCGAAGGCGGCCGGCGCGTCGCCGCGCTCACCGAGCGAGAACGCCATCCGGGAGGCCGTGTAGAGGCCGGAGTTGAGGCAGGAGAGCACGGAGGTGAGGATCACCACCTCCATGATGGTGCCCGCGTGCGGGATGCCGATCGAGTCCAGCGCGGCCACGTAGGAGCCCTTGGCGGTGATCGCGGGGTCGTTCCACGGGAGCAGGGTGAGCACCACCAGGATCGAGCCCAGGTAGAAGACGGCGATCCGCCAGATCACCGAGTTGGTGGCCCGGGTGACGGCCCGTCGGGGGTCGGCCGACTCGCCGGCGGCCAGCGTGACGATCTCGCTGCCCATGAAGGAGAAGACCACCATCAGCACACCGGTCAGCACCGCCCCGGCCCCGTGCGGGAAGAAGCCGCCGGTGTCGGTCAGGTGGGCCAGGCCCGCGCCGGGGTTGTCCGAGCCCGGCAGCAGCCCGAAGACCGCGAGCAGGCCGATCACCACGAAGGCCCCGATCGCCACCACCTTGATCCCGGCGAACCAGAACTCGAACTCGCCGTAGGAGGCCACCGACCCGAGGTTGGTGACGGTCAGCACCGCCATCACGATCAGCGCCCAGGCCCACTGCGGCACGGCCGGGACCCAGCCCTCCAGGATCACCGCACCGGCGGTGGCCTCCACCGCCAGCACCACGACCCAGAAGAACCAGTACAGCCACCCGATCGAGAACCCGGCCCAGCGGCCCAGCGCCCGGTCCGCGTAGGCCGAGAACGACCCCGGGTCGGGGCTGGCCGCCGCCATCTCGCCGAGCATCCGCATGACCAGCACCACCAGCACGCCGACCAGCAGGTACGACAGCAGGATGGCCGGGCCCGCCTTGGCGATGCCGGCGCTCGACCCGACGAACAGGCCGGCGCCGATCACCCCGCCGATCGCGATCATCGACAGGTGACGGTTCTTCAGACCGGCGTGCAGGCCGTCCCGCGACTGCTGCTCCGCGGGCGGGCGACCGGTGGTGGGGTCACCCTGCTCGGGGCGGGTTCTGGTGGAGTCCATGGGGGTGTCCTTGCGGTTCGGGCCGCCGGGGCCACCCGGGATTCCCGAGCGTGCCGACGGCTGGGGCCACGATCACGTGGCATCTGCCACATGCTGCCCCGCCCCGGGCCGCTCCGGTGGAACTCCCCCGGGTCTCCGTCAGGTCCCCACCCGTTGGCCACGCCGTTCTGAGCAGCCTCTGAGCATCGCCGCTCCAGGCGCCCGGACCGGCCGCGACCGGCTCACTCAGCCGGCCCCCAGACTGCGCGGAGCCGCTCGCCGAGCCCGGCCGCCTGGTCGAGACCCGCCCGGAAGGCCGGCCCCCAGACCCTCACGTCGCCGAGGTCCGGGCCGAACGCGCGCACCGAGGCGGCGTCCGGGGCGACGGTCACCACCGCCTCCGCGCCCACCTCCTCCAACTGCCCCTCCAGCACCTCCCGGGGAGACAGGTGCGCCATCGGCTCCACCACCACCAGCAGCCGCGCACCGGCGGCCAGGTCCGCGTTGGTCCCGGCCCGGAGCGCACCGTCCATGTACCGGCGGCCGTCGACCTCCGGGGGCGGCGCCGTCCCCGGGAACGAGCTGCTGGCCGCCACGGCGTGCACCAGCGGGACGCCGCTGCCGCGCTCCCACACCACCGGCTCGCCCGTCCCCGCCTCCACGGCGGTGACCACCAGCCGCTCCGGCCACTCCGACGCACCGATCAACGCGGCCCGCCCGGCCAGCAACGCCGCCTCGGCCCCGGCGTCCACTCCCTCCAGGGCGAGCTGCCCGACCCGCCGCCTGGCCTCCGCCGGCTCCAGGGTCCGGTCCCCCAGCACCGCGAACGCCCGCCCGATCCGCGCCGGGTCCACCGGCACCCGGTGCGCCTCCGAACGGACCGGAGCCGCCAGCCGCCCCGGGTCCTGCCCGGTGGCCAGCACCGCCCCGACGATCGCCCCGGCCGAGGTGCCGACGATCAGGTCAGCGGCGGCCAGGTCCACTCCCGACTCCAGCAGGCCGTGGAGCAGCCCGGCCGTCCAGGCCGTACCGACGGGACCTCCGGGGCCCAGGACGAGCGCTCGGTCTAGCGTGTGCACGAATGATCTCCCCATGTTGTCGGACCAGTCGTACCACAACCGTCCTGACACCGCGTCAACTCAACCCGGCCGGGTCGGTGTTCGCCCCGCAGAGCACCACGCAGACCCGCTCCCCCTCCGCCGCCCGGTACGCGCCGTGCCGCACGGCCGCCGACGCCGTGGCCGCCGCGTGCTCCACCACCAGGCGGTGCTCCTCCCACAGCGCGCGCCGCGCCTCGACGATCGCCGCCTCCGGCACCAGCACCGACTCCACGCCCGCACCGCCGCGCACGGCCACCGCCAGTGCCGCCGCCGAGACCCGCCGCGCGCCCAGCGAGTCCGCCGCCACCGAGTCCACGGCCACGTCCACCACCCGCCCGGCCTCGATCGCCGCGTTCAGCGCCCGGCAGTCCTGGGGCTCCACCGCGACCGTCCGGATCCCGTGCTCGGCCGCCGCGGTGGCCACCCCGGCGAACAGGCCGCCGCCGCCCACCGCGACCACCACCGTGTCCACACCGGGCAGCCCGGCCCGGATCTCCGCCAGCAAGGTCCCCGCCCCGGCCGCGATCAGCGGGTGGTCGTAGGCGTGCGAGGCCAGCGCCCCGCTGCGCTCCGCGTACTCCTGACAGGCCGCCAGCGCCTCGGCGTACTCCCGCCCGGCCAGCCGCACCTCGGCGCCGTAACCGCGCAGCCTCGCTACCTTCACCTCCGGCGCGTTCACCGGCAGGAAGACCGTGGCCGCCACGCCCTGCTGCCCGGCCGCCCAGGCGCAGGCCAGTCCGGCGTTCCCGCCGGAGGCGATGGTGACCCCCGCCGCCGGCAGCGTGCCCGCCTCCCGATGCGCCCGCAGGAAGTTCTGCGCGCCCCGGGCCTTGAAGCTCCCGGTGTGCTGGAGCTGCTCCAGCGCGAACCACAGCCCCTCCCGCCCGCCCGGCACCACCGCCACCGGCCGCACCGCCCCGGCGATCCGCTCGCCGGCTGCCTCGACGTCCTGGTACCTGAGTCCGGTCACCGTGCTGCTCCTGTCGTCCGCGGGGTCCTCGGACCCGTACCGTACGCCGCGCCCCCACCCGCCTGACCAGTGGGTTTCGGGCAGGGACGAAAGGAGGGGTGCCCAACACCCCTACGGCGCCACTGTGGTGGCCGAAGGAGGTCCAACTCATGACCCTCACCCGCACGTTGACCCTGCTCGGCACCACCCTCGGGCTGGCCCTGGCCCCGCTCGGCCAGGCCGTCGCCGCGCCGTGCCCCCGCCCCTCCAGCTACCTCGTCTCCCGCGACCCGGGCGTCCTGCCGGAGGGCATCGCGATCGACCGCGACGGCACGGTGTACGTCTCCTCCTCGGCCACCGGCCGCCTCTACCGGGGCCAGGTCGCCGTCCCCTGGCTGCGGCCCTTCGCCGCCCAGGGCGTCGCCGACCGCACCCGCACCCTCGGCGTGCACACCGACCGGCGCGGCCGGGTCTTCTCGGTCGGCGGCGCGACCCTCGCCGTGCACGCCCCGGACGGCCGCCTGCTCTCCCGCCTCACCGCCCCGGACGGCCCGCTCGGCGCCCCCGACCTCAACGACCTGGTGATCACCCCGGACGCGGTCTACGTCACCGACTGGGCCAACCCCTTCGTTCTGCGCGCCGCCCTCGACCGCGACGGCCGCCCCGGCCCGCTGCTCCCCTGGCTGGACCTGCGCCCGAGCCTGCCCGGCTTCCCCGCGCGGTACTGGCTGCTCAACGGCATCGTCGCCACCCCGGACGGCGCCACCCTGCTGGTCGCCTCCAACGGCACCGAGGCAGTCTGGCGGGTCGACACCGCGACCTCCGCCGTCTCCCGCCTGGACCTCGGCGACCAGTCCTTCGGCCCCGACGGCATGGTCCTGTCCGGCCACACCCTCTACGCCGTCCTCAACTACGGCGCCCCGTCCGGCGTCTACGTCGCCGAGCTCGACCCCGGCCTCCGCAGCGGCACCGTCACCCACCGCCTGACCGGCGCGCCCTTCGACTCCCCCACCACCCTGGCCCGCCACGACTGCCGCCTCTACGTGGTCAACAGCCAGCTCGACCACTCCCCGGGCACCCCGCCCTACACCGTCTCGGCCGTCCCCGACCCGCTCTGCTGACGGCCCCTCAACTCGGCGGCCGGGCCGTCAGGGCTTCGCGCGGCCCTTGCGCCACAGCAGCAGCGCCACCCCGGCGGCCACCGCCAGCAGCAGCGCGCCCAGGTGGTTGGGGCCGTCCGTCGGCTGGGCCGCCGGGGCGGGGGCGGCTCCCGGGACGCCCGGGGTGGCCGGGCTCGGCGTCGGGGTCTGCTGGGGGGTCGGGGCGGCGTCCGCCAGCGGGACCCGCCACACCTCGGAGTCCTTGCCCTCGGTGCCGAAGAGCAGTGCCGAGCCGTCCGCCGTGAAGGTGACCGACTCGCCCTGCCGTTGGAACGGCACCGAGAGGGACTTCTCCGCGCCCAGGGTGCCGTTCTTCCAGTCGTAGAGCTTCGCCCAGAAGTAGCCGCGCAGGACCACCCGGCGGCCGTCCGGCGAGAACGCGCCGTCCGTCACCCACGGCACCTCACCGACCGGCCGGAAGACGTTGATCCCGGTGCTGCTGAGGCTCTCCGGCCCCTCGTAGAGACGACCGTCCTTCTGGTCCTTGCTCGCGATGTAGACCCGCCCGGTCACGGGGTGCACCAGCAGCGCCTCCGCGTCGCGCGGCCCGTCCTCGTACCGCACCCGGTACTTGGTGACCTGGACGGTCTGGTCGCGCAGCTGCTCGGGCTCCTCGAAGCGGTAGAGCCAGACCTCGGGCCACTTCCCGTGGAAGTTGTCCCCGATGTCGGCCAGGTAGAGCTGGTGGTCCGGCCCGAGCGCGATCGCCTCCACGTCCCGCGGCTTGACGCCGCGCAGGGTGAGCGTCGCCACCGTGCGGCCGGTGGCGGCCTCGACCCCGTAGACGTACGGGCCGTCGTCGCTGTCGTTGTGGGTCCAGTAGACGCCGGGGTGGCGCTGACTGGCCGTCAGGCCGCTGGACTCGGTGATCCGCTCGTCCCGGACGGTGAACTCGCGCCGCGAGCCCTCGGCGGCCGCCGCGGGCGCCGCGACCGGCCCGGCCACCAGCAGGGCAGCCAGCACCGCCGCGACCGGTCGGCCCACCGACCGGCCCCGGATCCGCCACCACCGCCGGCCGTCCACGCTCACCACCCCGTGATCATCGCACGGCCCCGGCCCGCCGTCAGGGCCAGAGCAGCGAGCGCCGCCACCCGTCCCGGCCCCGGCAGTAGGCCAGCCGCACGTGGCGGCGCCCCGCGTCCCCCTGCCAGAACTCGACCGTGTCCGGCCGCAGCAGATACCGCGTCAGCCCCGGGACCGGCCCGTCCGGATCGGCGTTGGCGAGCACCAGCGCCCGCTCCCAGAGCGGCCCGAACTCCTCCGGCGAGCGCAGGTTCTCGCTCTGCCGCCCGACCAGCGCGGCGGCGTGCGCCGCCGGGCTGATGCTGCGCTCCGCCCGGGGCGCGTCCTGCTGGTCGACGGCCGTCACCGGCCCGCGCAGCCGCACCTGCCGCCCCAGCGGCGGCCAGTACGAGGTCATCGCCGCCCAGGGCGTGGCGGCCAGCTGACGGCCCTTCGGGCTGCGCCGGTCCGCGACGAAGCTCCACGTCCCCGTCTCCGGCTCGATGTCCCGCAGCCCCACCACCCGGGCGTCCGGCCGCCCGTCCGCGTCCACCGTCGACACGGTCACCAGCTGGGCGTCCGGCACCCCCCGCGTCATCGCGTCGAGCAGCCAGGCCACGTGCAGCTCGGCCGGGTCCTCCGGCGCGGCCGCCGCGTCGAAGCCCGGCAGCTCGCGGGCCATCGGCGGCCGGCTCCGCAGCAGCTCCCGCAGCTGGGCCAGCCCGTCCTGCCCGTGCACAACGTCCCCGCTCATTCGGCCTCCTGACGCCACGTCCCCCACGGCCGACGGGTCTCCCCGCCGGCCGACGATCATTCTGCCGTGCCCTGCCCGCTCCGCCTCGGCCGACAGCCCGGCCGGGAGGTCAGAGCACCAGGTCGTCGTGCTCGTCGAAGATCCAGCCGTCCTCGTACAGCACCTCGAAGAGGTGGCCGTCGGCGTCGGTGAAGTAGCCGCTGTGGCCCCAGGCGTTCGGGCCCGCCGGGCGGGTGACGGTGGCGCCGAGCTCCTCGGCCTTCGCCATCACCTCGTACACCTCGTCCGCGCTCCGGGCCACGTACGCCAGCGCGAAGCCGGCGAAGCCGCCCGGCCCGCGGTCGGGAAGCTTCGCGTCGGCCGCGAAGGCCTCCCGGGACTGGAACGCCACCGCGACCCCGCCGAGTTCGAACAGCGCGAACTCCTCCGAGCCCGCCTTGGACCGCTGCCAGCCCAACTCCTGGTAGAACGCCACCGAGGCGGCCACGTCCCGCACGCCGAGCAGGATCAGGTTGAGTCGTTGCCGCATGCCGTCGTCCTCCAGTGGTACCGGTACCTGCCCGGCCATCCTGCCAGCCCCCACCGACAAGTCCCGGATCAGTCGAAGACCTCCAGGTGCAGTACGCCCGCCCACTCCTCCGTCACCAGCAGCAGGGAGCGCCACCCGATCTGGCCCACCCGCATGTTCAGGACGTCGCCGCAGCGGCGGACCGGCCCCAGGTGGGCCTCGATCAGGTCGGCGATGCCGTCAGCGAGTTCACCGGTGCGGCGGAGCTCGTCGGGGGTGCGCAGGCCGGGGTCCCCGTACCGGACGGCGGGCTGCATGAACCCCCTCAGCACCGCCCGCCGAAAGGCCTCCCGCCACTCCCCCGGCGTCTCCAGCCACCTCACCAGCCCCATCTCCAGACCGAGCTGACCGTCCGTCATCCCACCCACGGGGAACACGGCGGACAGCTCCACGGAGGAGACGTGGTTGCAGTCGTCCAGCAGCTCCTCCAGCGGCTCGGCCGCGGCCAGCACCGCCTCCGGGGCGTCGAGCGGGTTCAGCATGGGTGTCCGTCCTCCGTGCTTGTGGTTCCTGGGCTTGGGGCCGGGCGCGGGGGGGGGCCCGCCCCGCCCGGGGGTCGCCGGGGGGCCGCCCCCCCCGGGGGGGGTGGCGGGGGTTGTGCGGGGTTGGGGGGCCTGGGGGGTGGGGGTGGGGGGGCTGGGGGCGGGGCTCGCCCGACGGTACTGCTACGTGAGGGTCCAGCGCTGGGCGTCGGTGCCGTTGCAGCCGTACAGCTGCAACTGGGTTCCGGAAGTGCCGTTCGCGTTGGGGAGGTCGACGCAGAGCCCGGAGGCGGTCCCGTTCGGGGTGAACCTCAGGCTGTGGTCGGCGCCCACGGTGAACCCCTGCGGCCCGGTGCCGTTGCAGTCCCAGAGCATCAGCGGGGTGCCGGCCGTACCGGCGCTCGCGTCCAGGCACTTGCCCACGAGGTGGACGGCGCCGTCGCCGATGAGGGAGAGCTGCTGGGCCGGTGTGCCGTTGCAGTCCCAGATCTGGATCTTGGTCCAGTTGGCGGTGGCGCCCGCGTTGTCGTCCAGGCACTTGTTGGCGGCGGTGTTGACCAGCGCCTGCTTGGGCACGTTGTAGAGCCCGGCGATCTGCTGGGTGGTCAGCTGGTAGGGGTAGCTGCGGACGTCGGAGACCTTGCCGTTGAGCTGGTTGACGATCTTGTTGTGGTCGTTGTTGAAGTAGCAGCCGCCGATGGTGAACTCACGGTTGGCCACCCACGGCGTGGTCATGGTCGTGGAGCCCACCTGAGTGCCGTTCAGGTAGAAGGCGAGCACCCCGGCCTCGGCCGAGTAGGTGGCGGCGATGTGGGTCCAGGCACCGGTGTAGCCGGTCGCCTGGCCCGAGTCGACCCCGTACCAGGTGGGGGTGGTGGAGTCCTGGCTGGTGGCCGTCACGCCCCAGGACCGCGAGGCCTCGCGGTAGAGCAGGCTGACCGACGGGACGTTGTCACCCTGCTGGCAGATCACGCTCTGGTTCCCGGTGGTGCTGTTGAGCTTCACCCACGCGGAGACGGTGTAGCTGGTGCTGCTCACCACGCCCGGAGCCGCGTGCTGGTAGGTGCCGCTGCCCCACAACGGCGTGGCACCGTCGTAGACGACCAGGTTGCGGTCGTTCTGCAGCTTGAGCACCGAACCGCCGTGGCCGTAGGTGCCGGTGGCCCAGAGCGGGGTGTTGGCGGTGTCACGGACGAGGAAGTTGCCGTCCGGCTGCATGACGGCGGTGGCACCGCCGTGGCCCCAGGTCTGCGAGGACCACAGGGGCCGGCCGGAGTTCTTCGCCGCGATCACCAGGTTTCCGTCGACCTGCATGGTCAACGTGGTGTTCTCCGAGGCGACTTGCTGACCCGAGGCGAGCACGCCGCCGGAGGGCAGCGTGAACGGCACACCGCCGCCCCGCGGCAGGCTGGTCAGCACGCCGTTCCCGCCGAACTCGACGGAGCCCAGCTCGGGGGTGTTGCCGGGGTGGTCGGCGCCGAAGGTGACGCCGCTGCCCAGGACCGTCATCGGGTTGGCGCCGAGGGTGTCCTTGCCGTCGACGGTCACGGCCCCGGTCTGCCGGTCCTTGACGCCGAACGGCCACTGCCCCGGCGGGGCGGAGATGTTCCCGGTGCCGTACTGCTGGATGTCCCAGTTGTACCCGGTGGGGTTGCCGCTGCCGTCCAGGTAGGGCGTGCCGAACCAGGTCGTCAGCTTCGAGGGGCCCGGGTTGTTCTTGTCGGTGGCCCAGAGCGCGGAGCCGTGGTTGCCGCGGCCGCTCAGGTCACCGTCCGACTGCATGGTCGCGACGTCGTACTTGTTCGCGTCGACCCAGCCGATCGCGACGGGCGCGCTGACGGCCGTCACCACCGGGTATGCCGCGGTCGGGACGGGCGGGAGGGTGCCCGGGATCGTCGAGGTGTCCGAGCCCACGGTCAGCGTGTAGCCGCTGAGGTAGCCGGCGGCGTCGACGCTCCACAGCCCGGGGTTGCCCTTGCCCGTCCAGTCGCCGGGGGACATCAGGTGCTGGCCGGACCAGCCGGCCCCGCCGAGCTTGACCGGCGCGGCGAAGGTGTTGGTGCCGGCCGACGGGTAGAACCAGAGGGCGGTGGTGTTGTCGCTGCCCTTCTCCCTGGTCACCAGGCCGGTGGTGTTCCTGAACTTGCGGTTCGGGTCCAGGTCGGTGGTGCTGATGTCGCCGAGGGCGGCGATCTGCTCGACCCTGGACCAGTCGCCGAGGCTCCCGGAGCCGGTGCTGCCGCCGTAGTAGGTGGAACAGTCCTTGGTCACCTGGGTGATCTGGCAGGCCGGCTTGGCCAGACTGACCTTGGGGGCGAAGTGGCCGACGACGCCGTCGGCGGTGGTGCCGTTCGGGTAGACGTACAGGTTGGCCGAACCGTCGAGGTGTGCCAGGACGTCGTCCGCGTTGGTGCCGCCGCGGGTCGAGCCGCGGTGGGTGAGCTGGCCGACGCCGGCCCAGGAGACGCCGTTCGGGCTGTCGGGCCCGTAGGACAGCACCGAGGTGGACGGGCTGGTCGCGGTCGCGTTGCCCGGCACGTTGTGGGCGTGCAAGTTGCCGTCGGCGCCCGCGGCCACCATGTCGGGGGCGCCGTCACCGGTGACGTCGCCGAAGACCGGCGGCGGGCCGTTGGGGTTCCACGGGGCGTAGAACGCGTACTGGGCCTTCGGCGAGACGTTCCGCGCGTTGTCCATCACCTCGACGTAGACGATGTTGGTGCCCCAGTGCCCCGGGGTGACGGACAGCTTGTAGTTGTCCGCCCCCTCGGTGGGCGGCAGGTTGGAGCCGCACTGCCACTGGGCCCCGTTCAGCTGCGGGTCGAAGCCCCACCGCAGGCAGCCCACACCGGAACTGACCAGGCCGTTGCCCGGCGCGTCGTCGACGGCGTTGACGACGATGTAGCCGGTCTGGCCGGCGAACAGCTGGGTGGTCTGGCCGTTGCCCGAGGGCGGGAACTCGTGCGCGAGGTCGGCGACGCTCGTGTGGACCGCCGAGACCCTCGGGGTGGTCTGGTCGACCGCGAAGATGCACTGCGGGCCGAAGCCGGACCACGAGGAGCCGGACAGCAGGTCGGTGGTCTGCTGGTGGTAGGCGTAGACGTGGCCGTCGTGGATGTACCCGCCCGGGACGGTGTAGGTGGCCCGCTGGTTGTTGGGGGTCCACGGTGACATGCCGTCACCCGGGGGCGCGGCGTAGTTGTTGTTGTAGTCCCACATCAGGGTGCGGGTCTGCAGCTGGTCCTGGTTGGCCGGGCTGCGGACGGTGGAGCTGACGGAAACCGCGCCAGGGGCGTCGCTGCCGGCGCCGATCCAGCTCCAGGCACCCCAGCCGGCGCCGCAGCCCTGGTTGTCGCCACTGCTCACGCTGGACGGGACCGGGTGCAGCTGCGGGTCGTTCGGAGCCTCCGGCACGCGGTCGTAGGTCACCGAGAGCACCGCACCGTAGTCGAAGCGCTTGAACGCGATTGCCTGGTTCTCGTTGCTCGCACGCAAGCCGATGGTGATCGTGCTGTTGGAGCTGATGCCCTGCGCGAATGCCGATCCCAGGTTCCAGTACGGGACCTGGACGTTGCCGTAGCAGCCGCTGCGCCCGGCACCGGGCACGGAGGTGGTGTCCAGCCGGCCGCCGAAGGGCTGGGGCTGGTTGTCCCAGTTGGTGCCGGCACCGATCGCGCCGTTCACCCAGAACACGTCGACGCCGTAGGCGGCGGCGCAGTTCCAGTTGGCCGAGATGTACTCCTGGACGTCGATCCGCGCGGAGTTGATGATCGCGCCCTGCAGGGCGCTGGTGTCGAACTGGTAGAAGGCCCGGTAGAGGCTGGAGGGGCTGCACCCGTCGCCGTTGGGGTAACTGTTGTCGCAGTACCCGACGCCCAGGTGGTCCCGGTCCTTGGGGCCGTTGACGTTGTAGTGCCCTTCGGTCCGGTACGCGGACTGCACGAAGGTGTTGCCGTTGCTGTAGACGTTGTGCGGGATCCAGTTCGGGTCCACGTAGACCGGGAACTTGGCGGTGGCCAGCAGGTTCTGATCCGGCACCAGGTCGATGCCGTCCGCGGTGGCGATGACCGGCATCCTGGCGACCTTGGCCTGGCTCCCCGGGCCTCCGGCCGAACTCCGCGCGCGGTCCTGGGACTTGCTGTCGCGTACGGCCTCGTCCTGGGCCGCCGCCGCTCCGGCCGCCCGCGACTTCGGAGCCCCCGTCGTGGCAGCCGGGGCGGCGCTGTCCCACATGGTGGGGGCCGGAGCGGTCCAGCGGGGGCCGTCGGCGGCGTCAGCGCTGAGGTTGTTGTGGGCGTCCGCCTTCACGGTGACGCCGTCCGCCTTGGTGGCGAAGCGCAGCTTCTTCAGTGCCGGATTGGCCGCCGCCGCAGGGGTCTTGACGACCACGACGGTGCTGATGCTGCCGTCCCGGCCGACGGTGACCCGCAGGTCGGTCTCGGGCAGGACCGCCGGGTAGAGCAGGCTGTCACCCTCCACCGTCGGAGCGGGCAGCGCGAACGGCGAGCCTATCGCCAGCTTCTTGCCGTCGGGCGAAGTCAGCGTCGCCAGCGGCCCGTTGCCACCCTGCGAGAGCACCACGCCGGAGGGGGTCCGAGTCGGCGCGAAGCCCCCGCCCGGGGCGGCCTTGAGCGTCGGGTCCAGCGGCTGCCAACTGCCACCCGACTTCATCCGCTGCTGGTCCGGGTGGCTGGTCAGCTGGAGGTGACCGTCCGGCGTCGCGAAGGTCTCGCTGAACTCCGTGCTCAACGCCTCGATCAGGACGTTCTTCCCGCCCGCCTTCGCCTGTGCGAACTGCGTAGCGTAACGGCCGGGCGGGCTCTGGTCCTTGGCGTGCGCGGCGTCCACCGCCGCGGCCTGCGCGGCCGTGGGCAGCGGCGTCCAGCTCGCGCCGTCACCCGCCACGGCGGCCGCGCCGCCCTGGACGACCAGCGCGCTGGCCAGCAGGCCGACGACGCCGGCCGCCGCCACCCACCGAGACGCCGCCTTCGGTCGTCTGCGTCGGCTAATGGCCGACGGTGAATCGTGCATGAATCTTTCCCTCCGGACGGTCACGTGACTGCGAGCACTCGAGGCGCACAGCACGCGCACAAACTGAGGCATTGGAGGGGCCTTTGGCAAAGCAGTTACCGTGCACATTCGGAACATTCGTCACAGTCCAGACCGTGAAATGAATCACAGTCAGATGATCTTCACGTCAGTTCGCAACGCCGGTAGCCGGAGCACTAGGGTCAGCGGGATTCAGAGCGGTAGGTGTGCGTCCGTTTCGCATGACGCTCTGTCAGAGCTAGGAGGTTCAGTGGAATTTCGGACTTTTGGCCCACCGCCAGGCAGGCCACGCAAACCGCTACGAACGACGGCGGTGGGCGCCGGCGTCCTCGGCCTGCTGGCCGCGATGATCGCGACACCCGCATTCGCCGTGGCGGGAGTGGACAGCAAGAAGCTCTGGGAACCGGGAACCCCCCTCCCGAAGACGCCTTCCGTGAGCGGGACCAACCGTGCGGTGCTGGCGGCGGAGAAGCCCTCGCTCCCGGCCGGTCAGGTCTGGTCGCCCGCGAACGCCAGGAAGGTCCGGCCGGGCAAGGCCGACGTCAAGCTTCCCCCCGTCGTGGCGGCGGACTTGACGGCTCCTCAGCGCCAGGCCGCCGGTTCGGCGGAGGCGAAGCCCGCGGCCGGTCCGCAGGTGCAGGCCGGTTCGCTGCCGGTCTGGCTCAGCGCGGTGGCCCCGGCCGCCTCCGCGGCCTCGGCGCGTGAGGCGGCCGCCCCGGAGGCCGCACCGGCCGCGGGTGGCTCGGTGCAGGTGTCGACGGCCGACCCGAAGGCGGCCGCGGCGGCGGGTGTGCCGGGTGGTGCGCTCACCGTGTCCGGTGACGGTGCCAAGCCCGGCTCGACGCTGCAGGTCAGCCTGGACCTCGACCAGTTGAGCACGATCGGTGGCAACCTCGCCGGGCGCGCGAGCCTGGTGGCGATACCCTCCTGCGCGCTGACCACCCCGCAGAAGGCGGAGTGCCAGCAGCGCACCCCGGTTCCCTCGCGCTACGACACCTCCGCCAAGCGCCTCGTCGCGGACGTGACGGTGCCGCAGGCCGCTGCCGCTGCCGCGCCGATGACCCTCGGTGTGGCCTCCGAGTCCTCCGGCGGCGCGGGCACCTACAGCGCCACCTCACTCGACCCGAGCGCGAGTTGGGTGGCGGGCGGCTCCTCCGGTGCCTTCACCTATGGCTACCCGATCAACGTGCCGTCGTCCCTGGGCGGCTCCGCTCCGTCGCTCTCCCTCTCGTACGACTCCTCGTCGGTGGACGGCAAGACCTCCTCCACCAATGCCCAGGCGTCCTGGGTGGGCGGCGACGGCTGGGACTTCGGGACCGGGTTCGTCGAGCGCACCTTCCTGCCCTGCACGAGGGCCGGGCTGTCCAACTCCGGTGACCAGTGCTGGGGCGGGGCCAACCTCACGCTCTCCCTGGCCGGCCACTCCGGCGAGCTCGTCCCCGACTCCGCCAGCTGCAGCAACACGAGCGCCAACCTCGAGCAGTCGAACTGCGCCTGGCACCTCAAGGGCGACGACGGGACCAGGATCGAGTACCTGACCGGGGCCAGCAACGGCACCTGGAACGGCGGCTACCTCAAGGTCAGCGTCGCCGACGGGACCGTCTACTACTTCGGCGCGAGCCACCTGCCCGGTGCGGACGGCAAGGCGAGCAGCGTCGGTCCGGACGCCAAGTCGGCGTGGACGGTACCGGTGTACTCCCCGAAGTCGGGCGACCCGTGCTACAACTCTTCGACCGGGCAGCAGTCCTGGTGCCAGATGGCGTGGCGCTGGAACCTGGACGCGGTCGTGGACGTGCACGGCAACCTGACCACCTACAAGTACGACACCGAGACCAACTGGTACAAGCGCGGTACGAACTACCCGGGTTCGGGGATGTCCTCCTACACGCGTGCGGGCGTCCTGACGGAGATCGCCTACGGCCAGCTCCTGTCCGACCAGCTCGGCGCGAACGGCTCCTATCAGAGCGCGGCCAAGGTCGTGTTCACCAGCGGCGAGCGCTGCGTAACCTCCACCGCCGCGTGTGACCCCGCCCAGCGCACCGCCGCGAACGCCGGTAACTGGCCGGACGTGCCGATGGACCAGCAGTGCGACCAGTCCACGGCGAACTGCGCGAACATCTCGCCCAGCTTCTGGACCACCAAGTGGCTCAACACCATCGCCACACAGGTGCGTTCCGGCGGCTCGTACCGCACCGTGGACAGCCACCAGCTGAACCACGTGTTCCTGAACATGCAGAACCAGAGCGAGAACACCCAGGTCCCCTGGCTCGCCTCGATCCAGCGCACCGCCACCAACGGCCAGACCCAGGTGGTCATGCCACCGGTGTCCTTCACTCACATGGCCTTCGCCAACCGCGTGGTCGGCCTCGGCCCGGTACGCCCGGACTACTACCGCCCCCGCCTGACGGTCGTCACCACCGAGACCGGCGGCACCATCGGCGTCAACTACAAGACCGCCGACTGCGTCCGCAACACCGACGGCACCGTGCCCGTCCAGGCGGACAACGACACCAAGAACTGCTACAGCGTCAAGTGGTACCAGCCGAACAAGCCGCAGGGCACCGCGCCGGTCGACGACTGGTTCCAGCGCTACCCGGTGGAGACCGTCACCGTCGACCCCAAACTGGCGGCTGGCAACAAGCCGCAGGTCACCACCTACACCTACGGCAACGCCGCCTACCACCGCAACGACTCCGAGCTCACCGACCCGCAGACCCGCACCTGGGACCAATTCCGCGGCTACGCCTGGGTCCAGACCGTGGCCGGCACCGACAACGACACCAGCGCCAAGACCCAGAGCAAGACCACCTACTTCCAGGGAATGAACGGCGACACCACCTCCAGCGGGACCCGGACGGCCACCACCGCCGGTGACCGCAGCGGCCCCGTCACCGACGACGACTGGCTCGCCGGAAAGGTCTTGGAGAGTGACACCTACAGCGGTGCCAGCGGCTCACTCGTCGGCTACACCGTGACCAGCAGCACCAACCCGGTCACCACCGCAACCCGCACCCGAACCGGTCTGCCGGACCTGGTGGCCCGCTACAGCTCGACCACGAGCACTAGTACCACCAAGGGCTTGAAGGCGGACGGTAATTGGCAGAGCACCGGTACCGTCAAGACCACCGACCCGGCACGTGCCAACCGGCTCCTGACCTCGCTCAGCACCGCGGACGGCACGGCCGACGTCTGTTCCCGGCCAAGCTACGCCTCCGGCAGCAACCCGGTGATGACCAACCTGGTCGCCCAGACCCTGGTGATCTCCGGGCCGAACGCCTGTACCGCGACCCCGACCGCCGCCAACACGGTCTCGGGCAGCCGCACCCTCTTCGACGGCCAGCCCTACGGGACCGCCGGGGCCAAGGGCATCGCCTCCGCCTCGCAGGTTCTCGACCGCTACGACGGCGGTGCGAACGCCCAGTTCACCACAGCGTCCATGACCACCGTCGACGCCTACGGCCGGGTGACCTCAACCACCGACCCGAGGACCACCGACTCCGCTCACCCTGGCGGCGTGACCATCACGACGTCCTACACTTCGACGAATGCGGGTGAGCTGCCGAGCAGCATGACGGTGACCTCACCGGCTCCGGCCGGGGCCCCGGACGCAGCCACTGGCCGGACCTCCACCACCATCCTGGACATCGGCCGCGGCCTCGAACTCGCCACAACGGACATGAACGGCCGGGTCACGACCAAGGCCTACGACGCACTGGGCCGGCTCACGGCCGTCTGGCCAGCCGGACGCAGCACCTCGGACAAGGCGTCAGCGACGTTCAGCTACGCCGTCAACGGAACCACCGGCGCGTCCTCGTTCACCAGCAACACGCTGCACTACGACAACAACGCCTACAGCACCTCGATCACGATCGTGGACGGCCTCGGCCGCACGATCCAGACCCAGAGCACCCCGGCGTTCGCCGGGTACAACGGCCGGATCGTCACCGACACCTTCTACGACGCGCAAGGGCACGTCTTCCGCTCCAACCCCGCCTACTACAACGAGACCTCCGCACCCAGCACGACCTGGTTCGACGCCGGCATGACCCATGTCCCGTCCTCGACCCTGACCACCTACGACGGCCAAGGCCGGGCGGTCAGCAGCGAGTTCCGGGCCTACGACGTCCGCCAGAACACCACCACCACCCAGTACCCCGGCGTCGACCGCGTCAGCGTCACCCCGCCCACCGGCGGCACCCCGACCAGCACGGTCACCGACGCGCGCGGCCGCACCGCCCAGCTGTGGCAGTACCGAACCCCGGCCGCGACCGGCAACCCCGGCGACGCGGACGTGAGCACCTACACCTACACGCCGGCGGACAAGCCCGCGACCCGGGTCGACGCCGCCGGCAACACCTGGTCCTACACCTACGACCTGTTGGGCCGTCAGACCAGCGCCGACGACCCCGACTCCGGACACAGCACGCAGTCCTACGACAACGCCGGCCGACTGGCCGGCAGCACCGACGGGCGCGGCCAGGCCCTGACCTACGCCTACGACCTGCTGGGTCGTCGCACGGCCTCCTACGAGGGTTCCACCGTGACCCCGGCCATGCAGCTGACCGCCCACACCTACGACACCGTCGCCGGTGGCAAGGGCCAGCCCGCGAGCTCCACCCGGTACGTGGGCGGCGCGAGCGGTGCGGCCTACACCAAGGCCGTGACGTCCTACGACGCCGCCTACCGTCCCACCGGTAGCACCACCACGATCCCCGGTGGTGACGTCGGCACCACCGGCCCGTACTCCTACAGCGAGCAGGCCGGCTACCACCCGATCACCGGTGCGCCGCAGTGGAACACCCGTGGTGCGCTGGGTGGTCTGGCGTACGAGGTGCTGCAGTACAGCTACGACTCGCGTGGTCTGATGGTCAGTTACGGCCAGCAGTACGACCAGCAGTGGATGTACGACCAGGCCACCGGCTACGACGCCTACGGGCGGGCGATCCGCACCACGGCCAACCCGTGGGGCACCCAGGTCGTGGTGACCAACACCTACGACGAACCGACGGGCCGTCAGGTCTCCCAGTTCGTCGACAAGCAGACCGCCGGGACCGGCGCGGTCCAGCAGACCGCGTACGCCTACAACCAGGCCGGCCGGATCACCGCGATCACCGGCATCCCCAACAACACCCCGGCCAACACCGACCGGCAGTGCTTCACCTACGACTACCTCGGACGCTTGACCAACGCCTGGACCGACACCGGCACCGTCACCATGGCCCCCCAACCCTCCGTCGGAGCCATCGGCAACTGCACCAACGCGAACCCGACCAGCGGAGCCCAGGCCCCCAAGCTGACCACCGTCGGCGGCCCGAACGCCTACTGGCAGTCCTACGCCTACGACAAGGCCGGCAACCGCACTCAGGTCGTCCAGCACGACACCCTCGGCAACACCGTTGCGGATCTGACCACCAACCAGACCTTCCCGACCCCGGGGACCCTCAACACCGGTACCGGAACGGGTGGTCCGCACGCGCTGACCTCGGCGCAGAACACCAGCAACAACATCCCCTCACCCGTCGGGGCCAACCAGTACGACGCCGCCGGTAACACCACGAAGCTCGTTGATCCCGCCGCGACGCGGAACCTCAACGGCGGCTGGACCCTGCGCTCCGGGCAGAGCATCACCTCCAACTCCACCCGCCTGACCATGCAGGCCGACGGCAACCTCGTCCTCACCTCCCTGCGTACCGGCGCGGTGACCTGGTCGAGCCAGACCTGGAACCACCCGGGTGCGTGGGCGACCATGCAGGCCGACGGCAACTTCGTCGTCTACGACACCAACAACACCGGCCTGTGGTCCTCCAACACCTGGGGCAACAACGGCGCCTACCTCGCCCTCCAGGACGACGCCAACCTCGTCCTCTACAAGAACGCCAACGCCCCCAACCAGAACCCCCTCTGGTCCTCCGGCACCTGGAACGGCATCGACGCCGGCAACACCACGGTGATCACCTGGAACGCAGAGGGCAAGCCCGCCACCACCACCCGCGGCGGCGTCACCACGACCTACACCTACGACGCCGACGGCAACCTCATCCAACGCAGCACCCCCACCCAGAACACCATCGTCCTGGGCGCCAACGGCGACGAGCTGGTCTACGACAAGAACGCCAAGACCCTCACCGGCACCCGCTACTACACGATGCCCGGCGGCCTGAGCGCGGTGCGCACCGCAAGCTCGCTCAACTACCGCGTCTCCGACCACCACGGCACCCAGACGCTCGCACTCGACGCCAACAACCTGGCCGAGACTCGCAACCCCGTCGACCCGTTCGGCAATCCCCGCACCACCAACACCGGCACCAACAACCTCACTGGCACCAAGGGCTTCGTCGGCGGCACCAAGGACAACAACACCAGCCTCACCAACCTCGGCGCCCGCCAGTACCAACCCACCACCGGACGCTTCATCAGCCCCGACCCCATCATCGACCCCACCGACCCCCAACAGTGGAACCCCTACGCCTACAGCAACAACAACCCCGTCAATCAGAGTGACCCTAGTGGACTGAAGACCGAAGTGGCGGACTCTGGCGGAGGTTGTGGTGACGGTGATTCCGGGGCCGCCTGCAGGAAATGGGCAGAGACCGAGGAGAAGAAGGCGACGTACAAACCGGCCGTCATCGGTCGGGACCGGGACTTCTTCGCAGGACTTGGAACTGCAATAGTTGGCCCGTTCGACCTCGTGCACAGTTTTATTCATGCGGGCCAACCGAAATCTCAAAAAAGCCCTGGCCCTATGCAGGATTACCTCAGGTGGGCACAGAGCCATGGCGTCGACTTCGAATCCGTAAACTTCAAGAGCGGTTCCTTCTTGCCGGCTACCATCGATATTCCGACGCGACTGCCCAATCCCAATTCAGCCAATGCGGCCAGGACGCTCGCAGACAGCGCTACCGCAGGACTGTACACAAGGTCCGCTCGCCCTGGGGCAGCAGAGGCAATCCAGCTGAGGAGCGGAGAAATTATAGCCAGCACAAGTAGAGGGACTGCCGATATGCCGACCCTCAATCCTCGAATCCAGAGGTCTTTGGACCGAATCCAAATCGGCGATCGATCCAAATACCACGGCGGCTGCGGGCTCATCATCTGCCTCAATACTGCCATGAACGCCGGCCTTGACCCACAGGGAGCGAATGCATCATCGTTCCTTATCGGAAAGACGGCACTTCACAATGGTCATGGCACCCCGGTCGGCCCGTGCGACAGTTGCGGGCATGTAGTGAATGATTTTGACATCACCTTCCTGACACAGCATCCCGAAAAGCTGGGAACACCGAATCCCTAACGAGGCACTGCCTTAGTCCAGAGGCGGATTGGGTGACCAGGTTCCAATTCCTGCCCACCCAATCCGCCTCTGATTCATCTGCGGATTCCCAGTCTCATCTCCAGATTGCCGATCCAAGTGGCGAAGTCCGGGCCAGGGCACAAGGTCCCGTCCAGCGAGGTCCTGTCCTCCCAGACCTGACCAGCGGCCTCACCGGTGACGATCAGCAAAGCGCTCACCTGTGGACCCAGGAGTGAGATCTCCATGGATCCAGCAGTCATGAAATGATCTTCGTCACCTTTATCTGCCAAGCGGAAATTTTCCTCATTGTACGAGAACGGAGTAGACAGGAAGCCCGGATAGGCCGCTTCATGGGAGGCGGTATAGGATGATTCAAGCGGAATGAGGCCGCCGTAATAAAGTGGACTCCGGAATCCATTCCCCACCGTCGTAATGTACAGCCTGTACGACTCGGGGAGAATTACGCCAAATCGCTCCTCGAATCTTCTGACACTTCTCTCCCGTGCCACCGGCCTCATGCCATTGACAGCCCGCTCCCTGCCAAGCCTTCCCATTTTTGACCTCAGGTTATTCCACATTCCTCTCCTTCAATTTTCATCAACTTCCGATTTGGCGACATACATGCTAGCATCCCCCAAGGGGATCTGGCGCCGAAATTTAGGCCCACAGTCGAGCAGGGCAGATTGACGCGGAAAGTGGAAACATGGAACCACATGGCCGGCATTATGATCGGCAGCTGATAGCAGATGGAGAGGTGGCTGTTTCGCGCCTAGCGTTGGATTCGGGGGATCTCCCTCATGCAGCAAAGCACTTGGGTATCGCGATGGCAGCGGCCCCGGATCTACCCGATGTCCACGAAGCTCTCGCCGAGTTCTCTGCCAGCGCCGGAGGTCCGGCCTCGGCCGCGGCATACTTCTTGACCGAGGATAACCATTCCCCAGGAACCGCAGCTTGCCGAGCACACTTGCAGGCGGCAGCCGGCAACTGGGGTATGGCCCTCGAGGCACTTGCCACAGCAATGGAGGCCCAACCATCTGTCCCGTGGGCGGAGGCCGTGTGGCTTACCCGCGAGGACCTGGCTGCGTCGATCGCCCCGGACGTGGCCGCTCACGCGATCACCCGAGCCACAGCAAATCTCCGGGAGCCCCTGCCAGAAGCAATCCGGGCCGCTCTTGTCCCGCTCCGTCGGTTCGTTTCGGTAATGGTGGATAAGAACCCCTCCCACTCGCTCCTCCTAGCCCTCGCGTCGACGCTTTCCCGCATGCTTGGTGACACAGAGCGCGCCGTCGACCAGGCCCGACGGGCGTACCTGAACACGCCAGCTCGAGTCGAAGCTCTGATGCTCGGCCGAGCGCTGCGCGCTGCCGGGCAAGCGAACGAGGCGTTGCAACTCTGGGAGGCGACCCTCGCTCAGGAGCCCTTGGACGCTCACATCGCCATCGAGACCGCCGAGTTGTACGCCCGTGCCGGACACCCCGGTGCCGGACTTCCCTGGGTTGAGCGCGTACTCCGTCAGGCACCAGACCATCCAACGGCCACTCCGTTGCTGTACGGCCTACGCCACCAGGTCGATGGTGGCGTCAACCATCTGCTTGCCCTCGCCGACTATTCCCGCACGCATCCTGACAACGTGCTGGCCAATGAGTTGCTGACCCGCCTCAGCCATCAGAAGCCATGGTTCGGGATCGTGCACCCAGCAGCGGATCCGTCTGTCGATCTCCTGCACCAACTGCTGGCGAAGCAAAGCCACGAACTGACCGAAGGCTTCGTCGTCAGGATGTCGGAACCCGAGCCACCCAGCGCACTGCTCGCCCTACGACTCGCGTTCCCGGGCGTGTCCGCCATCTACCGCGAGCTCCGGGAACCGGATCCGCGCCTGCCACTGGGTACGGTCGGCGTCCGAATCTGGCGCTACGACGGACTTCATCCAGTCCCCGCCGTCGCTGCCCCTTCATCGCAGGGCGCCGAGCTTGTCCGGCAGACCTCCAGCATCGCTTGGGACCATGTGCCTGCTGCTTACGATCAGGCGGCCCAGTTGGCGACCCTTCCTCTAGACGACCTGCTCGGTGTACTCGCCCACCCACCTGCGCCTCGCGAGGACGAGTTGGGCCAGGCACTGCTGGCACACCAGCCCGAACTGTGGGTGCGCGCTGTCCAGGTCGCTGCCTGCCTCGGCATCGCCCACCACAGCAGCGATCAAGCTTGGCCCGATTCCGAGCGCCGCCGAGTCCTGTTCGATCTCTTTCTCGGATCTGAAGACTGGGTAGTGGAAGCCGCCGGCTTCGCGCTGGTCGCGCTCGCATGGACCCATCCGGAGCTTCGCGACGAGATCGGGCAACAGCTGCACACACGCCTGATCTCGATCGCGTCCACGTATCAGCAGCGTGACGTGACCATTCTCGGCTCGCTCTGCACCTTGATACTCGCCTGCCCATGGCTCGATCAACAATCCCTTGCATTGGCCGACGAGCTCATCAACCGACGTCGAGCTGACCTGGCGGCCCACGCCGCCGAACAGGACGAGCAGGAGACTCCAAGGGCTTCGAGTCGACCCGGACTACTGACACGGATGTTCAGGCGGAGCCAAGAGGGCTAACGACCTCGTGCATGGTTGGCTGTAGAGCGTCTTATGGATCGGTTTGCCGGGAGAGCCGCTGACTTCCTTTTTGGGTGGCTTCTGAACCTGATCAGGTGATGTCGGAGCCGCTTGCCTGACACTCGTGGGCGGGCTCCGGTGGTCCTGCCGTCGTGAGGTACGCGCAGGGCGGCGGGTGACCGACGCCGAGAGGGCTGCGCGGGAGCAGATCCGGCTGCAGGCCGTGGAGCGCTTCGAAGACGGGGAGGAGAACTGGGAGATCGCTGCCGCGCTGCGAGCGAGCAGTCTGTGGAGCGGAGGCGCCGGGCATGGCGCGGGCCTGGAGAGGCCGGCGTCCAGTCCAAGGGATCACCGGGCCGGCCGCGGCTCGGTCCGGCCCAGATCGTCAGGCTGGAACGGGAGTTGGAGCGCGGACCGCTCACCCACGGCTGGGCGGAGCAGCGGTGGACACTCGCGCGGATCAAGACACTGATCGGCTGGCCGTTCCACGTGCATCCGCGAGTGGGTCATCATGAACGACCCGAACGGCAACTACATCGTCAGCCAACCCACGGAATGGCACTCCTGCCACTGACAGGCCGGCGCGGGCTCCCCCGCGGAACCCCCGCACCTCTGCTTCCCCGTACTACGAACGCCCCAACGCCTCGCGCACGGTGAGCCCGTGATGCTCGTTCAGGCGGCGCAGCTCCCACCACGACAGGGCGGTCACCGTGATCGGGGCTCCGAGGATGAAGGCGGTGCGGGCCGCGGCCGGGACCTCGGAGTAGGCGCCGGTGATGACGTCGAGGAGGGCCATCTCCCAGACCAGGATGCCGGCGAGGAGGGGTGGCAGGACCTCGTGGACGTCGGCGGTGCGGAAGACGTGGACGAGGGAGAGGCCGATGCCGTAGAGGGCGAAGCCGGCTGACCACAGGCAGAGCACCGCGAGGACGACCGTCCCGGCCACACCCATCGCGTCACGGAACCCGGCGGTCTCCGGGGCCATCGCGACGGGGAAGGTGAGCATCGAGGCGACGATGGCCAGCACCGCGCCGAGCGGGCGCAGCGCCCGCCGCAGGTAGGTGCGCCGGAGGTCGCCCTGGGCGGCCGCGATGAAGGCGCCGACCACCACCGGGAAGGTGCAGACCAGCACCAGCACACTGGACCAGCTCTGGTCGAGCCGGTCGTCCGCCATCGCCTTGACGCCGTCGAGGCTGGCCACGGCCCGGTAGGTGGCCGTCAGTCCGATGTAGGCCGCCAACCCCAGCCCAGTGCGCCAGAGTTGGAGCCGACGGACTGACGCGTCCTCCGCCAGGTCGGCGCGCGACGGGCGGAAGGCCCGCTGGGCGGCGTAGAACGGGTTCCGGATGCCCCGCAGGATCTTCCGGGCGCGCGAAGGCTCCGGGAGCGGGGGCGGAGGCTGAGGCGGGGCGTACGGCCCGGGCGGGATCGGCGGCGGGGGCCCGTACGGGTACCCCTGCGGCGGGATCGGCCCCGGGCCAGGCGGAGGTCCGTACCCAGGCGGAGGCCCGTACCCAGGCGGAGGCCCGTAAGGCGCTCCCGCCGGCGGTCCGTAGCCGCCGCCACCTCCACCGTTTCCGCTCACGCGTCGTTCCCCCGTCCAGTCCGTTCGGTCAGTGCCCCGGCATCGTAGTGGGCTTTCCCCGACGGTGCGCTGACGACTCGACAGGCCGGCGGGGAGCAGTCAGGCCGGCACCGGCGGCGCGTCCCAGGCACCGAGCTTCTCCGGGTTCCGCACCGCCCAGATCCGGGTGATCCGCCCGTCCTCCACCGCGAAGGCCGCCACCGTCACGGTGGCGCCGTCGAGTTGGGCGACCAGGCCGGGGCGGCCGTTGACCGAGCTCTCCAGCAGAGACTGGCCCGGGGTGCGGTCGGCGATGGCGAGGAGGAGGCGGGCGATCTGGTCGGAGCCGGTGACGGGCTGGAGGACGGACGGGACCAGGCCGCCGCCGTCGGCGGTGATGGTGGCGGCGGGGTCGAGGAGGGCGACCAGGGCCGCGATGTCCTTGGTCTCCCAGGCGTGCTTGAACGCACGCACCACCCGGGCCTGATCCGCCGTCATGCCGGCCGCCGGCCCGGCGTCCCGCACCCGCCGCCGCGCCGAGGCGGCCAGCTGCCGGCAGGCCGCCGCCGAACGGTCGAGCACCTCGGCGATCTCCCCGAAGGGGTAGCCGAAGACGTCGTGCAGGACGAAGGCCACCCGCTCCGCCGGGGTCATCGTCTCCAGGACCACCAGCAGCGCCATGTCCACCGACTCGTCCAGCGCGATCCGCTCGGCCGGGTCCTGCCGGCCGTCGGCGGACGGGCCGACCGGCCACTCGGTGCGGTCCGGCACGGGCTCGGGTATCCACTCCCCGACGTAGCGTTCGCGCCGGGCCCGGGCCGAGTCGAGCTGGTCCAGGCAGATCCGGCTGGTGACGGTGGTGAGCCAGGCGTCGGGCGAGACGACCGCGTCCTGCCGGTCGAGCGACATGGCGTACCAGCGGGCGTACGCCTCCTGGACGGCGTCCTCGGCCTCGGTGAGCGAACCGAGCAGGCGGTACCCGATGTTGAGGAGCCGGTGGTGCGCACCGTCGAGGGTGGGGGCGGTCATGGTCGGGCAGGCTCCTTCACGACAACACGGGCACCGGGCACGGGGCACGGGCACCGTCATGATCCACTGCGCGCGCCGCCGACGCGAGCCCTTTCGCGCCGTCACCTCACATTCCGGTGGCCTGTCCCGTCAAGGAAGGTGAGCGGCCGGGAACGCACCCGGCGCCGAGCAGAGAGGACGGGCGGCGATGGCCACGACCACGGCAGCGACGGTGACGGCGCGTCGGAGCACCAGGTTCCAGCCCTTCGTACGGGTCGCGGTCGGTCTGCAGACCGCGACCATCCTGGCGCAGGCGATCAGCGCCGGCCTGACCTTCTCCACCTCCTACGGCGAGCTGCTGCACGCGGTGGGCGCCCGGGTGACGTACGGGGCGACCATGCTCTACCTGCTGGCCGCCGTCCTGGCCTGGCGGCCGGGCGGCGGGCCGGGGCGGCCGGTGCTGTACGCGACCGGGTTCCTGGTGCTCTCCTCCGTGCAGGTGGTGGCGGGCGTCGCACACCTGGCGAGCCTTCACATCCCGCTCGGGGTGCTGATGTTCGGCACCAGCCTGCTCCGCTTCGGCTGGGACCTGACGGAGTTCCGCAAGGGCGGGAACGACCGGCTCTGACCCGCCCCGAAGGAGGCCGGGCGGCGCCGGGCCGAGGCGGTTAGGCTGACGCCCCATGAGACGCCGCGCCACCGCCCTGACCTCGCCACTCCCCCAGCGGCACGGCGTCGACCCGGTGCGGCGGCGCCTGCCGGAGGACGAGGGCCGCTGGCCGACGATCCGTTCGTACCTGACGGAATTGCTCCCGGTGGAGCCGGCCCGGGTCGACGCGCTGTTCGAGGGTGACGCCCCCGGCGACGGCGTGCACTCCACCGGCGGGCGGCTGGCGCCTGACGCACCGTTCGTCCCGGGCGGCTGGATCTGGTACCACCGCGACCTGCCGCCCGAGGTGGAGGTGCCGTTCCCGCTCACCGTCCTCCACCAGGACGAACGGATCGTCGTCGCGGACAAGCCGCACTTCCTCTCCATCGCTCCGCGCGGCAAGCACGTCGCCCAGACCGCGCTCGCCCTGCTCCGCGACCGCCTCGGCCTGCCGGAACTCAGCCCGGCCCACCGCCTCGACCGGCTGACCGCCGGGCTGGTGCTCTTCGTGGTCCGGCCGCAGGACCGGGCGGCGTACCAGGGGCTCTTCGCCGAGCGGCGGGTCGGCAAGGAGTACCGCGCGGTGGCCCCGTACCTCCCAGGGCTGGAGCTGCCGCGGACGGTGGAGAGCCGGCTGGTGAAGGAGCGCGGCGAACTGGCGGCGCGGGAGGTGCCGGGCGAGCCGAACAGCCGCAGCGTCGTCGAGCTGCTGACGCAGGACGGGCGGAACGGCGGATACCGCTTGCGGCCCGAGACGGGCAAGACCCATCAGCTGCGGGTCCATCTCGCCTCCCTCGGCATCCCGATCCTCGGCGATCCGCTCTACCCGGCCGTGCTGCCGGAGGCGGCGCCGGACGACTTCCGCGCGCCGCTCCAACTCCTCGCCCACACGCTGGAGTTCACCGACCCGGTCACAGGCGTGCCGCAACGCTTCGAGAGCGGGCGGCACCTGACGCACTGGCCCGAGGGCACCCCGCCCCCCGAGGCCTTGTGACGAAGCTCACCCCCGGGACTCCGTCACCTACGGTCGCGTAAGGTAGTTCACAAGGTGAACTATCTCCTCCATGGCTGACACACAGGACACCCTTGACCTCAGCTCGTACGTGGCGCTCGGGGACAGCTTCACCGAGGGCCTCAACGACGCCCGCCCGGACGGCCTGTACGCCGGATGGGCCGACCGACTCGCCCGACTGCTCGCGGCACAGCGGCCGTTGGGCGACTTCCGGTACGCCAACCTCGCCGTCCGCGGCCGCCTGCTGGACCAGATCGCCGAGGAGCAGGTGCCCCGGGTGGCGGAGATCCGCCCCGACCTGGTGACGCTCTGCGCCGGCGGCAACGACATCCTCCGCCCGGGCAGCGACCCGGACGCGGTGGCCGAGCGGTTCGAGGCGGCCGCGGTGGAGCTCAAGCAGTACGCCGGGACGGTCCTGATCTGCACCGGCTTCGACACCCGGGGCATCCCGGTGCTCGGCATGCTGCGAGGGAAGATCGCCACCTACAACGGCCACCTGCGGGCCATCGCCGACCGGCACGGCCTCACCGTGGCCGACCTCTGGTCGCTGCGTTCGGTGCACGACCGCCGCGCCTGGAGCGACGACCGGCTGCACCTCTCCCCCGAGGGACACCAGCGGGTCGCCCTGCTGGCCGCCCGTTCGCTCGGGCTGCCGCTCACCCCGGAGCAGGACCCGGAGGCCCCCTGGCCCGCCGCGCCCGTGCTCAGCACGGCCGAGCAGCGCCGGGAGAACCTCCAGTGGGCCCGCGAGTTCCTGGTGCCGTGGGTCGGCCGCCGCCTGCGCGGCGAGTCCTCCGGCGACAACGTCGAGGCCAAGCGGCCGGAGCTGCTTCCCCTCTGAGCCCACGTCAGCCACCGGCCCGGACCTCCCCGACGGAGGTCCGGGCCCTGCCGTTCTCCCCGCGGGGAGCGGTTCAGATCACCCCGGCGCGACGGAGCAGCCAGCGGTTGACGGGGCCGATCAGGCCCGCGCGGTCGAGGACGCCGACCGCCTTCGCCGCCATCCGGGTCTTGGTGGCCCGCCAGTGGGGGTTGCGCCGGGCGGCGGCCCGTCCGTCCTTCGGGGCGATGCCGACCGCCGCGTAGAGACGGGGGTTGATCAGGCCGTTGGTGGAGCGGTGGATGATCAGACCGATCAGCAGCTGCTCGTAGAGGCGGCGCAGCCGGCCGGCCCGGGTGCGGACCAGCTCCTCGCGGGCGTAGGTGATGTGGCGGGACTCCTCGATCACGTGGATCCGGGAGACCTGGCGGGTGAGCGGCTGGAGCGACTCGTCGTTCATCAGCTCGCGCTGGAAGGCGTCGAGGATCTCCTCCACGTACATGGTGCCGCCGAAGGTCTGACTGTGCGTCGAGATCGCCTTGAAGATCCGGCCGAGCTCGTGCGAGAGCCGTCCGGGGCCGTAGTGCGGGACGCCCATCCAGGAGATCATCTTCGCGAACATCACCGAGTGCCGGCACTCGTCGGCGATCTCGGTGAGCGCGTACTGCACGTGGGCGCTGGTCGGGTCCCGGTCGAAGGCGTGGCGCAGCAGCATCTGCATCAGGATCTCCTCGAACCAGATGCCGAGGCTGGCGACGCTGGCCACCTCGTGCTTGCTGAGCTCGATCCGCTGCTGCTCGCTCAGGCCCTCCCAGAGCTCGGTGCCGTAGAGGGAGAGGTGGTGCGGCGGGCAGAAGTAGCGCCCGGCCAGCGGCGGGGTGTCCCAGTCCACCTCGGTGAGCGGGTCGAAGGAGAGCCGGGCCGAGGAGGCGAGCAGCCGCTCGGCGGTGCGGCGGCGCTCCTCGGGCCAGGCTTCGGGGGCGGTCCGGACGGCCTTGGTCATCGGCCCTCTTCCTTCCTCTCGGCGCACGGCGGGGCGCACTCGCCCTCTGACCGGAAGGTAGAAGCTATTAGACACACCGTCAATACTTCGCGCAGCACTGCCCCGGCGGCCGCCGCGGCCCCAGCCTGACGGCCCGTCAACCCCCTTGCCCGTTCCTCGAACAGGCGTGCGCGGAGTTCGTATGCTGGCCGGATGACGACGAACCCCCTCACGCACGTCACCGCCCTCTACCACGCGGGCCGCTACGCCGAGGCGGAGACCGAGGCGCGCGCCCTCGCGGCGGCTCCCCGGACGGAGCCGGAGGACCTGGTGTTCGGGCCGCTGGCGCAGGAGATCGTCGCGCTCGCGGCGAGTGCCCAGGGCCGCCACGCCGAGGCGCTCGCCATCTTCGACGAGGTGCGGCCGGTCTTCGCGGAGCTGGTCGGGGAGGAGCACCCGCTGGTCCTCAAGCTGCGCGCGGACCGCGCCCATGTGCTCGGCATGCTCGGCCGCCACGCCGAGGCCGAGTCGGAGTGCGCGGACGCCGCCCACCTCGCCGAGCGCCACCCGGGGACGGGGATGGAGCCGGAGATCGAGCTCCTGGCGATGCACGCGCGCAGCGGGCAGCTCCAGGCCCTGATCGCGCTGGGCCTCTACTCGGAGGGCGAGGCGGTGGCCCGTCAGGCGATCGCCTCGCACCCCGAGAACGACCAGGTCTCCCTGCTCCTGCGGCTCGGCCTGTGCCGCAGCCTCAACCTCCAGGAGCGCTACGAGGAGGCCCTCGCCGAGGCGCGGCTGGCCGACGAGGTGCGCCGCGACTGGGACGAGGAGCACCGCCGTCCGGAGACCGGCGCCGTCGAACTGGCCGCGGCCCTGGCCCTGCTCGGGCTGGGCCACGACAGCGCGGCCCGTCCGCTGGCCGTCACCGCCCTCGACTCCTGCCTGGCCGCGTTCGGCCCGGACAACTCCCGCACCGCGGAGGCCCGGCAGCTGCTGGAGCGGATCGACGGCGCCTGAGACCGGCCCTGCCGCCCGGCGGTGCTGACGGTCAGTCGAGCGCCTTCGGGGAGGCGGCGGCCGTCCAGTAGTCCGGGTCGGCCGGGATCCGCTGCGAGAGGTCCGCGCGGACCTGGTCGGCGAGCTTGCGGGTGTCGCGGCGGTTCATGGTGGCGCCGAGGCCGGCGCCGATCAGGAGCGGGGTCAGGGAGGGGAGCTTGCGCAGGGTGCTCCGGGTGAGCCGCTTGCGGAGCTTCTGGCGGACCTCGGAGCTGACCGCCATCGCCGCCAGCCCGGCCGGACGGATCAGGGCGGCCCGGTCGATGCCCCGGCCGTCGGCCCAGGCGCCGACGTACGCGGTGGCCCGCTGCGCCACCGTGCCCTGGGCGGGGACGCCGTAGACCTCGTGCAGCTCGGCGATCAGCTTGATCTCCACCGCCGCCACCGAGAGGGTCTCCGCCGCGATCTCCACCGGCATCGCGGGCGGCACCGGCATCATCGCCGCCGCGCCGGCCCCCGCGCCCAGCGCGGCGGAGGAGCGGCAGGCGCCGAGCGTGATCAGTTCGGCCAGCTCGGCCGGGGTGGCGGCGCCGGGGTGCTGGGCGCGCAGGGTGGCCAGGCTGCGGACCGGGATCCGGGGCGCGGCGTCCAGCAGCCGGTCGGCCAGCACCTTGCCGCCGTACCCGGCGCCCTTGGCGGCCGCCTTGCCGCCCCGCCCGAGCGCGGTGGTCAGCGAACGGACCAGCGCGGCGGCCCGCCGGCTCCCCTTCCGCCGGTACCAGGCCTCCCGGACGGCGGGCGCGGCGTCGGGCAGGCTGCGCTCCATCTCGGCCGAGAGCGCGGCCAGCTGCCCGGCGACGTCCTCGCCGCCGCCGGCCGCACCCGGAGCGCTCTCGTCCGGCCCCGGGCCGGGCTCCGGCTCGCCGTCTCTCCTCCGTCGGATGATTCCCATGATCTGCGGGTACCCGGTCCGCTCCGCCGCCACGCCGCACCGCGACCCCGATATCCCCCTGGTACCGCTCCGGTCTCGGTTCGGGCATGCCCACGCCCACGAACCGTGCCCGCCCAGCACACTGGACCCGGCCGGTCTGACGGGGTGTCACGGGGGCGAGCGCCCCGCCGACCGGCCGCACCGACGCCTGCCTCGGCCGCCTCGGTGCCCGCACCGCGCACCCCCGTCCGCCGGGCCCCTGCCTGCTCGCCGAGACCGAGGGGACCGACCGCCGTGCCGACCACCACGAGAGCCCGCGCCACGGACCGCAGCGACCTCCAGCTGGCCGCCCTGCTCACCGCCGCGACCGCCGTCCTCGACCTCCTGCTGCTCCTGGCGGTCACCCGCGTCGGCGGCCTGCTCCTCTCCTTCCACCTCGGCGGCGCCACCGTCGCCGCCCTGCGCGCCCTCTGGTACCCGGCGCCGGCCGCCCGCCAGGTCCGCCGCCTGGCCCTCTGGCTCCTGCTCGGCCAACTCGCCCTGGTCGCAACCCTGCTGGCCACCCTGGTGGCCCTCCACTGGGCCCTGCGCGGCACGCCCTGAGCACCCAGGGACTGTCTCCTCGGTGGGGTCGGACAGCGGGCGTCGTTGGGGTGCGTGCATCGGCGCCGCCGAGAAGGGGGCACCTCCCGGCCGGAGGCTGGGGGAGAGTCCGTGCGGAGCATCGGCGACCGACGAGAAGGCGTCGAGGTGTGTGCCCCGGCGGCGACCGCCCGGCCCCACCAAGAGACAGTCCCTAGTGCCGTGCCCGGCACTAGCGACAGGCCGCTCACGCCCGCTGGGTACTGTGGGCGGTCCACCCGTCGAAAGGCGCCCCTCCCCATGGCCAAGAACGCCGCCGGACCAGCCGCCGGATCTCCCTCCGCCGCACGCAAGGCCCCGGCACCGGCGCCCCTGCTGCGCCTGAGCGGCGTCAGCCGCTCCTACGGCGACCGGGAGGTGCTGCACCCGGTGAACCTGTCGCTGGCGGCCGGCGAGTGCGTCGCGCTGCTCGGCCACAACGGGTCGGGCAAGTCCACCCTGCTGCGGGTCGCGGCCGGGCGGGACGCGCCCAGCAAGGGCACCGTGCGCTTCGACGGCCTGCCGATGGACCAGAACGACCCCCGGGTCCGGGCCCGGGTGGCCGTGGTCGGCGACACCGTCGCGTGCTATCCGGACCTGACGGTCCGTGAGCACCTGCTGCTGGTGGCGGTCGCGCACGGCGTGGCCGACGCGCCGGACTGGATCACCGAGGTACTGGCCCACCGCAACCTCACCGACCGGGCCGACGCCCTGCCCTCGGCGCTCTCCTCCGGCCAGATGCAGGCCCTGCTGCTGGCCTGCGCGATGGTCCGCCCGCGCGACCTGCTCCTGCTGGACGAGCCCGAGCAGCGGCTCGACCCGGAGGCCCGTCGCGACCTCGCCGAGCTGCTCAAGGGCGAACTCGCCGACGGGGTCGCGGTGCTGCTGGTCACCCACCACACCGACCTGGCGCTGGACGTGGCCGACCGGGTGGTGGTGCTGGAGGAGGGAAAGATCATCAAGCAGGGCAAGCCCCGTCAGGTGCTCGCGGCGGAGTACGCGGCGTACGCCGCCCGCACCGCAGCCGCCCCGGCCGGTGGCCGATGAGCACCGCCCCCGCCGCCGAGACGGACAGTCCGGAGAGCACGGAGAGCGCAGAGGGCACGGACCGGACCGTCGAGCCCTGGTCCGCGGACGACGACTGGACCGACGAGACCCTCGCCCTGCTGCGCGAACTGCGCGCGCCCCACCGGCGCAACCGCGCCAAGTCCGTCGCCTTCGGGCTCTACTGCGTGCTGCTCGGCCTGGTGGTCTGGGGCGGCGTGCCCAGCCTCGGCCTCTTCCTCCAGGCCTCGATGGGCGCCGACTACACCGGCCATGGCGGCGACCTGCTCGCCGCGATGCCCGCCGGCATCACCGCCGTCGGCCTGGCCACCTTCCTGCTCCTGCTCCGCGACGGCCTCTGGCGCGGCCCGGTGGTGCCGCCCCGGGCCGCGACCGACTGGCTGCTCGCCCACCCCGTCCGGCCCCGCCCGGTGCTGCGGCCGTGGTTCTGGCTGTCCTGCGCGGTGGCCGCGTTCCCGGGTCTGGTGGCGGCGGTCGGCGGCATGGTCGCGCTCGGGCTCACCGTCCGCACCGGTCTGCCGGCCGCGCTCGGCTGGTGCCTGCTCGGCGGGCTCGGCGTCCCGCTGCTGGCCACCTGCGCCGCCCTGGTGGTCGAGCGCAGCGACCGCGCCGCCCGCTGGGTGCGTCGTCTCACCCCCTACCTGACCCTGCTGGTGCTGGCCCTCGCCGCGCAGTCCGCGCTCGCCGTCGCCGGTCACCCGGTGCGCTGGCTGGAGCGGGCCGAGCTCTGGTCCGGCCCCTGGGGCTGGGCCGCCGTCGCCGCCCTGGCCCCGACCCGGGCCGCGGTGCCGGGCGGCTGGATCGCCGCCGCCCTCCTCCTGCTCGGCACCGCCGCCGCCCTGGTGGCCGCCGACCGGGCCGCCGCGACCGTCCCGCTGGCCCGCCTGCGCGAACGGGCCCGGACGGCCGCCGGGGTTCTCGCGGCCCTGCGCACGGTCGAGCTGCGCAGCGCCCGACTGACCGTCAACAGCGCCAACGGCAGCGCCCGGCAGCGCCGCCTGCGCCTGCCCGCCCCTCGGCGGGCCTGGCTGATCGTGCCCTGGCGCGACACCCTCGCGCTGCTCCGCTCCCCGGCGCGGCTGGGCCGCGCGGTGGTGCTGGCGGTGCCCGCGCCGCTCTGCGCCGTGCTCGCCCACGGAGCCCGGGGCGGGCTCTCCTGGCTGGCCACGGCCGTCGCGCTGGTCTTCGGCTACCTGGCGGTGGCCCAACTGCTGGAGCCCGCCCGGATCGAGACCGACGACGTCCGGCGGGCCTCCTGGTCGCCGTACCCCTTCGCGAACCTGATGCTCCGTCACGCCGTCGTCCCGCTGCTGGCCGGCCTGCTGCTGGGCCTGGCCTGCGCCGTGGCCCTGCTGGCGCTCGACGGTGGCGGTGCGGATGGCGGCGCCGGTGCCGGGCCGGCCGTCTGGCTGATCCCGGCCGCCGTGCCGGCGCTGGTCGCGGCCGGGCTGGTGAACGCCTGCCGGGGCCCGGCGCGCCGTGACCTGATGTACTCCTCCTCTCCCAGCGGGGGTGGTGGCACCGGGCCGCTGGTCTTCGCCCTCTGGTACGCGGCCGGGCCGGCGGTGGCCGTGGTGGTCCTGACGCCGCTCTACTCGACCGCCCTGCGGGCGGGTTCCGTCCCGGCGGTCGCCCGGGCCGCGGCCGTTGCCGTGCTGCTGGCGGTACTGCTCCTCACCTGGGCCCGGAACCGGGCCGCGCGGATGAGCACGGCCCGGTCCGGCGAGACCGCGGCCTGACTCACCGTCCGCCCGGGCGGTGGACGGTGAGCCCGCCGTAGGCCGCCAGGGCGGCGGCCGGGTCGCCGCCCGCCCGGCCGCGCAGCGTGGCGTCCAGGAAGGCCAGGGTGGCGCCGGCGGTGACCCTCACACTCTCGGTGCGGCCGAGCGAGCCGGTGATCGAGGGCACCGGCGGCAGGTAGAGGGGGCTGTCGGTGAAGGTGAGATGGGCCGCCCCGGGGACGGTGAGGCGGTAGGCGGTCGCGGTGCCGGAACCCAGCACCTCGGTGAGGCGGGGCAGGTAGCGGGGGTCGGTGTCCGGAGTGACGGCCTGGGTCAGCGCGAGGGCCGGCTGGTGCAGGGCGGGCGTGGCGGGGCCGTGCGGGAAGCCGTCCAGGTCGACCACGGCGCCGAACCGCTGGTCCTGCCGGGCGGCTTGCAGGGCGGCGGCGCCGCCCATCGAGTGGCCGGTCACCGCCGCGCGGCCGGTGTCCAGACGGCCCGTCAGCGGGTCGCCGCCCTCGCCCCGGTCCAGCGTGGTGAGCCGGGTGAGGACGAAGCCGAGGTCGGCGGCCCGGATCGCGGTCCACCCGGCCGCGAGCTGTTCGTCCCGGTCGCGGTCGCCGGATGAGGTGGTCGCGGTGGTGACGGTCCGTCCGTCGGCGAGCAGGACGGCGGCGGAGTCGTAGGGGTGGTCGAGGGCGGCCACCAGGTAGCCGTGGCTGGCGAGTTCCTCGGCCCAGGCGGTGTTCTGGGTCCGTACGCCGCTGGAGCCGGGAGAGAACAGGACCACCGGGAAGCGCCCGCCCCCGTCCGCCGGCGGGGCGTCGAGGACCGCGCGGGTGCGGGCCTGCGGCACCCCGTCGACCAGGAAGCCCGGCAGCCCCGCGGTGCGGGCGAGCGCCTCGGCCACCGTCCGCGCCTCCTGCTCGGTCCGTCCCAGGTAGCGGGCCCGCTCGGCGCCGTCGGGGCTCCTCCGCGCCGGGTACCAGAGCTGCGCCACGACCGTACGGTGGTCGTCCGGGTCGGGGGTGAAGGTCTCCGGGCGCCCCGGGTCGGTCCACTGCACCACGCGGGTCCCGACGGCGAACTCGCCCGAGGGCTGCGGGAAGACGGGCACGGGGAAGGCCCAGGCCGCCACCGGGCCGGCGGCTATCAGCCCGGCGCAGGCTGCGGACCCCGGCAGCGCCAGCCACCACGGGGCCCGCCGGGTCGGCTTCCCCGCGCGGGAGCGCAGGACCGGGACGAGGGCGAACGGCAGCGCGACGGCGCCGCCCGCCAGCACCGGCACCAGCTGCCAGCGGAGGCCCGCGACGGCCGACGCGGCCACCGCGAGCGGGAAGACGGCCGCGGCCGCGACGGCGGTGCGGCGGCGGGCCGTGGGCGGCAGCCAGCGCGCGAGTGCCAGCGCGGCGGCGGCGAGCACGGCGAGGAGTTCGGGGAGGGACATGGACAGCTCCGGGATGTTCTCGGTCACCAGGCCATCGTCGAGTCCGCGCCGGTGGCGGCACATCGCTCCCTGGTCGTCGGCCGCTGCCACCGTGGTCGCACCGGTGCAGGCCCGGTGAACCGGTGCGTTGCGACCCTGGTCGGTGGCGCGGCTCCTCCTCCAGGCGTACCTCGGAGCGGCACGATCAGACGGTGGGTGCATGCGCCGGCCACCCTCGGGGCCCTAGCGTGGCGGCAGTACGGAGCGCGAGGACGAGGCGACGGGAACCTGTGATGACCGAGGCGGCCGCCGGGCCCGGCAGTGCCCACTGCTCCCTCCGGGAGCTCACCCTCCGTGGCCGGCTCCGACTGCCACCGTCGCTCACGGAGGCGCTGCTCGCGGCACTGCTCCTGCTCAACGTGCTGACCACGTACGGGCGTCCGGAGCTTCCGGCGGCCCTGGCCCTGACCGCCGCGCTCGCGCTGCCGCTGCTGTGGCGCCGCCGGACCCCGCTCGCCGTGTTCGGCTCGATCGCGGCCGCGGCCTTCGCCGCCTGGCTGACGGACCATCAACTCCCGGCTTCCATCTGCCTGTTGGTCGCCCTCCACACGGTGGCCGCGCGCTCCGGCCGACGCGTCACGCTGCTCGCGGGCGCCGTGGTGGAGGCCGGGGCCGTGCTGGCCTGTCTGCGCTGGACGCCGGACGGGGCGTTCCTGACACCCTTCGTCGCGGTGACCGCACTGGTGGTCGCGGCCGTCGCCCTGGGCGTCAACGTCCGCACCACCCACGCCTACCTGGCCCTCGTGGAGGACCGGGCGGTCCGCGCGGAGCAGCAGCAGGACCAGCAGGCGCGGCTGGCCGTGGCCGAGGAACGCACCCGGATCACCCGCGAGATGCACGACATCGTCACCCACAACCTCTCGGTCATGGTCGCCCTCACCGACGCCGCCGTCCACGCGCAGCACCGCTCCCCCGACCGGGCGACCGCGGCGATGCTCCAGATCTCCGAGACCGGGCGGCAGGCCCTCACCGACATGCGGCGCTCGCTCGGCGTCCTACGGGCCGACGAGCCGGACGCCCGGCTCCACCCCCTGCCCGGCATCGCCCAACTGGCGGCGCTCGCCGAGCAGATGGGCGCCGCCGGGCTGCCGACGCGCCTGGCGGTACGGGGCGGTCACGGCCATGTGCCCGCCACCGCCCAACTGACGGTCCACCGCCTGGTCCAGGAGGCCTTGACCAACGCCCTCAAGCACACACCCACGGGCACCCGCGCCACGGTCCTGGTCCACTGCGCGGCCGACAGCGTCACCGTGGACGTCACCGACACCGGCCCCCGCACCGCACCCTCCTCCGCCGCATCCCCCGCCGCGCCGGGCCGCGGGCTGACCGGCATGCGGGAGCGGTCCGCCGCCTACGGGGGCACCCTGCGGGCCGGGCCGCTCCCCGGCGGCGGCTGGGGCGTGCACACCCGACTCCTGCTCGACGGCGGGGCGATGTCCCCGTGACGATCCGCGTCCTGATCGCCGACGACGAGGCCCTGCTGCGGATGGCCTTCACCATGATCCTGGAGGACCAGCCCGACATGGCCCCGGTCGGCGAGGCCTCGGACGGCGCTCAAGCCGTGGCACTGGCGAGGGAGTTGCGCCCGGACGTGGTCCTGATGGACGTCCGGATGCCCGGCACGGACGGCATCGAGGCGACCCGCCAGGTCGTCGCGGCCTCCCCTCGGACCAAGGTGCTGATCCTCACCACCTTCGACCTGGACGAGTACGCCTTCGCCGGCCTGGAGGCCGGGGCCTCGGGCTTCCTGCTGAAGAACACCCGTCCAGGTGAACTGCTCACCGCCGTCCGCAGCGTGGCCTCCGGCGACGCGGTGGTCTCCCCCCGGATCACCCGCCGTCTGCTGGAGACCTTCCGCCCGCACCTCCCGGGCGGGACCGGCACCGGCACCGGTACCGGCCGCGACCCACGCCTGAGCCGGCTCAGCGCCCGGGAGCACGAGGTGCTCGTCAAGGTGGCCTCCGGCCTCTCCAACAGCGAGATCGCGGGCGAGCTCCACCTCGCCGAGGCGACCGTCAAGTCCCACCTGGGGCGGATCCTGCTCAAGCTCGAACTCCGCGACCGGGTCCAGGCGGTGGTCTTCGCCTACGACCACCGCCTCGTCCACCCGGCCTGACGGCCAGTACCACATCCGTTCCGCACACGGACGGACTCCGGGCGAACGTCCGCGCCCGCCCGGCGGCACGGCCTACCGTGACCGCCAGATCGGTTCCGCACAGAGGAGGCCCGTCCATGGCCAACGAGTTCCAGCGCCGCAAGCTCCGCAACGTGTTCACCGCCTTCGACACCGACGGGGACGGCTACCTGCGGAAGGCCGACTTCGAGTCCCTGGTGATCCGCTGGAGCCAACTCCCCGCCGTCCAACGGGACTCCGGGCTGCGGGCCCGCGTCGAGGCCTTCCTGCTCGGCTGGTGGGACCACCTGGCCGCCGTCGCCGACACCGACCGCGACGACCGCGTCGACATGGACGAGATGCTCGCCCTGGTCGACCAGCTCCCCGCCATCCGCGGCACCGTCACCGCGACCGCCGACACCGTCTTCGACGCCGTCGACGAGAACGGCGACGGCCGGATCTCCCGCGAGGAGCACCGCCGCCTCGTCGACCTCTGGCACGGCCGCCCGGTCGAGACCGACGACGTCTTCGACCTCCTCGACCTGGACGGCGACGGCTACCTCAGCCGCCCCGAATTCGCCAGCCTCTGGGCCCAGTTCTGGATCAGCCCCGACCCGGCCGAACCCGGAAACCTGATGTGCGGCCCCATCCCGGAGCGGTGACGGCGCTCCAGCTCAGCCTCTCCCGCCCCTGACCAGCCGCCGCCACCGGGGCTGCTCCGTCACGAGGCAGGCCGCGGCGAGCACGCTGGTGACGGTGGCGGCCCAGGCGGGCCAGACGCTCCAGGCGGCAACCACCGCCACGAGCAGCTGGAGCAGCACCAGCGCGACGGTGACCGCCCCGGGGACGGCGACGACCACGTGGTTCTTGTCGCCGGGAGTGGCGAACACCGTCGGCAGTCCGATCAGCACCACCACCGACAGGACGGCCGACGGGACAGAGTACGGGGCGAGGGCCCAGGGCGCGGCGGTCCAGGCGATCAGTTCGGTGAGGAAGCGGAGCGGCGCCGCGGTTCTGTTCACGTCCCAGACCCTCGCACGGTCGCCACCGCCTGCCCAGGGGGTCACCGCACCATCTCGGGCTCCCCGCCGGCACGCCGCGTCGGACGATCCTCCGGCACCGGCACCCCTCCGGGGTGGTCCCCCGTCAGCAGCCCGGGTGCGGTGGGCGGGTAGCGTGACGGCATGACGATGCGGGTGGTGTCACTGGTGCCGTCGCTGACCGAGGCGGTGGCGGCGACGGAGCGGGAGCTGCTGGTCGGGGTGACGGACTGGTGCACCGAGCCGGGCGACCTCGACGTGGCCAGGATCGGCGGGACCAAGAATCCGGACGTCGAGCGGATCGTCGCGCTGCGCCCGGACCTGGTCGTCGCCAACGAGGAGGAGAACCGCGAGGCCGACCTCGCGGCGCTCCGGGCCGCCGGCGTGGCGGTGCGGGTGACCGAGGTGCGGTCGGTGCCGCAGGCCTTCGAGGAACTGCACCGCCTGCTGACGGAGGATCTGGAGCTGGAGCGGCCCGGCTGGTTGGCGGAGGCCGAGGCCGCCTTCGCCGCCCTGGCCCCGGTGGCGGCGCCGCTGCGGGCCGTGGTGCCGATCTGGCGGCGGCCGTGGATGGTGCTCGGCCGGGACACCTTCGCCGGGGACGTCCTGCGGCGGCTCGGCGTCGAACCCGTCCACGCCGCCCACCCCGAGCGCTACCCCGCCATCCCGGTCGAGCAGCTCCGCGCCGAGGCACCCGACCTGGTGGTCCTCCCCGACGAGCCCTACCGCTTCACCGCCACCGACGGCCCCGAGGCCTTCCCCAGCGTGCCCGCCGCCCTGGTGAGCGGCCGTCACCTCACCTGGTACGGCCCCTCCCTGACCGAAGCCCCCGCCGTCCTCACCGCAGCCCTGCGCCGCGCGCGGTCCGGCGGACGCTGACCGACTCCCCCGGCCGTCCCTGGGCCCGGCGAGAGGCCCGGCTGGAGTCCCGGCCTGAGTCCCGCCACCACACCGAAAGGCACCTCCTCGTGAACGCCCCCTTCACCACCGAGCCCGTCCGGATCGGCGCCCTCGCCCCGCTCTCCCGCCCCGGCTGGGTCGAGGCCGGCCGGCACCTGCTCGCCGGGATCGAGCTGGCGGTCCGCGAGGTGAACGCCGCCGGCGGCATCCACGGACGCCCGCTGGACCTGACGGTCCGTGACACCGCCGCCGATCCGCAGCGCGCGGCCGCCGCGGTGGAGGAACTGGCCGCGCTCGGGGTGGCCGCCGTGGTCGGCGAGTACCACAGCGTCGTCGCCCGCGCCGCCGCCGCGCGGGCCGACGCCCTCGGGGTGCCCTTCCTCTGCTCCTCCGCCGTGCTGGACTCGCTGACCGAGCACCCCACCGACTGGGTGGCCCGGGTCGCCCCGGCCCAGTCGCACGGCTGGCGCGTCTACGCCGACTTCCTCCTCGCCGCCGGCCACCGTCACCTCGCCGTAGCGGTCGACCCCACCGTCTACTGGGCCTCGGGCATCGCCGTCCTCCGCGCCCACCTCGCGCCCCACGGCGGCACCGTCACCGAGTGGCCCGCCGGCGAACTCGACCCGGACGCGCTCGCCGAGGGCGACGCGACCGCGCTGCTGCTCCTGACCGGCGTCCCCGGCCGGGCCGTCGAGCTGGTCCGCACGCTCCGTCACGACCCGCGCCTCGCAGGCCTGTTGATCGGCGCCCCGGCCGGGCAGCCCGAGTTCGCCGACTGGGTGGAACCGCTCGGTGCGGACGGCGACTCGGTCCCGTTCCTGCGCTACCTGCCGGAGCGGCCCACCCCGCGCGGGGCCCAGGTCGAGGCGCTGCTGCGCGAGCACCTGGCCGCCGCTCCCTCCTTCGTCGCCTTCGAGGGCCACGACACCGTCACCGTCCTGGCCGAGGCCCTCCGCACCCACGGAACGGACCGCGCCCGCCTCGCCGCAGCCTGGCCGCACCTGACGGTCGAGGGCACCCGGGGGACGATCCGCTTCTCCCCCGTACCGGGCACCGGCCTCCACCAGTGGGCCTGGCCCCCGGTCCAGGTCGTCGAACGCGACCCGGCCGCGCCCGACGGCTTCCGCGTCCTGCACACCGCTTGACGCCCCGTCCGGCCACCCGGCACTGCACGGCACGGTCTCAGCGTCCCGGGTCCTGCTCCAGCGCCCAGGCGCGCAGCCGGGCCACGGCCTCCTCCCTGGGGAGCGGGCCGAGCCGCAGGTGCAGCTCCCGCAGGTGCCGGGTGGCCGCACCGACCAGCGGGCCCGGGCGCAGGCCGAGCACCTCCATGACCGCCCTGCCGTCCAGGGCCGCCGGGACGTCCCGCAGCATCCTCGACCTCTCCGACTCGGCGGCGGCCAGCTCCGCACGCTCGTGCTCCTCCCACCAGGCGTCGTAGTCCGCCACCCGTCCGGCGGCGCGGGCCGCCTCCTGCCAACCGTCGGTGTCCCGTTCCCGGCCCAGCCCCACCTCCAGGAACAGGTCGCGGTGGCCCTCCCCCTCGGAGGCGGTCGCGACGACACCGAGGAGGGCGAGCGCGGCATTGACCGGCCACTCCTCCCGTGGACGCTCGAAGGTCCGGGTAGCGGTCTTCCGCTCCTTCGCGCCGTCCCGCCAGACGACGGCGCTCTGCATTCCCACCCCGCCGAAGAACTCCGCCTCCACGTGGGCGACCGTTCCGCTCCGCGACCACTCGCCCAAGGTCCGGTCGAGGTCCGCCGACGCCAGTGCGCCGGTGACCGGGAGCAGCCCCAGCCGCCGGCGGAGCGGGGCGACGGACGCCTCCGGGATCCCGGCGCTCCGGCTCCGCAGCAGGTCGAAGTCTCCGATGACGGCGTTCAGTTCGTACGACACCGGCGCAGGCTACCGAACGCGGTGGTCCGCCCCCCTCCGGTCAGTCCTGGCGGAAGCGGTGGACGAAGGGGTCGTAGGCGGGTGCGGGGAAGCGGGTGCCGGTGATGGTGTCGGGGACGGGCGTGCCGGGCGTGGTGGTCAGGGGGATCCAGCCGGCCCAGGCCTCGATGTGGTCGTCCTTGGGCTCGTCGCGGGCGAAGCCGGCCCGGACCTTCATCGAGAACTCCTCGATGGGCATGGTCAGGCAGGCCGTGTAGTGGGCCTCCTCGACGCTGGGGCGCCGCGCGGCGTACGGGCCGGAGAGCCGGCCCGGGATGACGCTCTCCACGACCTGGGCGAGGGCGTCGGCGCGCTGGTGCTCGTCCTCGATGGGGGTCGCCTGGCCGAAGACCATGACGGAGCGGTAGGCGGCCGAGTGGTGCGAGGAGGCCCGGCCGAGGATCACGCCGTCGATCAGCGTGGCGGTCACGCACAGCGGCGCGCCGGCCGCCGCCGTCTCGATGAAGCGGCCGAACGCCGAGCCGTGCAGCAGCAGTTGGTCCCCCACGCGCATGTGCAGGGTCGGGATGACCACCGGACCGAGCTCGGTGGTGAAACCGACGTGGACGGCGAGGGCCTCGTCCAGGATGGCGTAGACCGCCTCCCGGTCGTAGGTGACCCGCTCGGGGTAGCGGTTGGCCGTGGTGCGCGCTGTGGCAGACATGCCGGTCACCGTAGGACTCCGCTCGCGGCACGGGCCGCAGAAACGCCGTCTCCGACACCCGGTCGGCGGTGGGGCGGTTATTCGGTTGCGGTGCCCCCGCGACGGGGTGTCAGATCCCGGCCATGACGATTGTGCTGGGAACGCCGGCCGCCGACCAGGTCCGCGAGGCCATGGCCGCGCTGCGCGAGTGGCAGGACGACCGGGCCCCGATGCAGCTGCATCCCGGGGACCTCGGCTGGAACCACCGCTTCGGCACGCCCGAGACGGCCGCGGTGGTGCGGACATGGAGTCGGGGCGGGCGGATCCTCGCCGTCGGGATGCAGGACTCGCCGACGCTGCTGCGGATGACCGTCGCCCCCGACGCCTTCCGGGACGAGGAGTTGGCCCGGCGGCTCGTCGAGGACGTCTCGCTGCCCGGGCGCGGCGTGCTGCCGGAGGGGGCGGTGGCCATCGAGGCGCCGCAGGGGCTGCTGATCCACGAGCTGCTGACCGCCGAAGGCTGGGGCGTCGACGAGCCGTGGACCCCGCTCTTCCGCGACCTTTCGGGGCCGGTGGAGGACCCCGGAGTCCGGGTCGAGGTGATCGGCCCCGATCAGGCCCAGCACTTCGCCGACGTGCTCAGCTCGGCCTTCGACACCCCGAGGCCCACCCGCGCCTACTGGCTCTCGATGTCGGCCGCACCCTTCCACGCCGAGGCCCGCTCCCTGGCCGTCCACGGCGACCGCGGCGACCCGGCCGCCGTGATCACGGTCTGGTCGGCCGGCCCGGGACGCCCCGGCCTGGTCGAACCCATGGGCGTCCACGCCGACCACCGCGGCCGCGGCCTCGGACGGGCCGTCACCCTCGCGGGCGCGGCCGCACTGCGCGAACTCGGCTCCTCCAGCGTCCGGGTGTGCACCCCGAGCTCCAACCTCGGCGCCGTCGCCACCTACCGCTCCGCCGGCTTCGAGGCGCAGCCGGAGATCGGCGACCGGATCCGCAAGGCCTGACACCGGGTCAGCCCGGGCCCGTGCTCCCGCCGCCACTCGCGGGGCCGCTCCGCCGCAGGTCGCGATCCCACCGGCGCCCGCCGCCAGAGCCACCAGCTCACCGCGAGCGCGGGCAGCGCCAGCAGGTCGCTCCGGTCCCCGACGATCCGGCTCGGCACGCCGCTGAACGACCAGATACGGGAGGCCAGTTCGCCCCCGGCCGGGCCGGACTTGGCGACCGCGAAGGAGACCGCCGTCACGGCCAGTCCGACCACCGCCCGCGCAGCCGCAGCACGGGCGTGAGCAGCAGCGCCACCACCGGCGGCGCCACCAGCATCCACGCCACGTCGCTGACCTTGCCCGTCACCGGGCCCGGCCAACTCCGTTTCCACACGTGGTCGTTGAGCAGCAGCACGAGGACCGCGAGCGCAGTCCCCGGCTGCCCCGCCCACCGCACCACCGCCCGCACCGACCCAACGGCTACGCCGCCCCGCTCCCCCTGCTCCGGCATGCCGACCAGTCTGGCGGACGGCGGCCGCCCGCGCACCGCTACGGCACCAGCAGCCGCTCCCGCAGCGCCGCCACGTACGGCTCCCCGAGGCCCAGCTCCCCCTCGACGTAGCCGGCCACCGACCCATGACGCTCCGTCAACTCGCCCAGGAAGGACAGGATCAGCGCGGCGGGCGCCTGCCCGTAGCCCGGCCAGAGCTTGCCGGGGCCGTACTTGGCCTGCCAGTCGGCGACCAGGGCGGGGGTGGCGAGGTTGGTCAGTGCGAAGTCCTCGGCCACGGTGGCCTCGGGGACGCCGAGCAGGGTGAGCACCAGGGCGCCGACGATGCCGGTGCGGTCCTTGCCGGAGGCGCAGTGGAAGACGGTGCGGCCGGCCGACGGGTCGGCGATCAGCTCCATGACCCGGCTCAGCTCGGCGGTGCCGTCCTCGGCCACCTCCAGGAACTTGTCGACCAGGTACACCGCCGGGTCCGCGTCCTCGCCCAACGCGGCCTGGTCGTACGGCCGGTGTTCGATGCTCAGGTTGTGGAAGGCCAGCCCGGGCAGCTCGGGGACGCGGCCGCCGCGCTCGATCTCCCAGGGGTAGCGCAGGTCGATCACGGTGGCGACCCCGAGCTCGGCGAAGCGGGCCAGGTCGGCCTCGGTGCGCAGCTTGCCGAGCGAGTCGGAGCGGTAGAGGGTGCCGGTCCGGACCGCACGGCCGTCCTCGGTCCGATAGCCGCCGAGGTCACGGAAGTTGTGCAGCCGGTCGAACTCCAGGTGTCTGATCATGGCCGCCACTCTATGGCCGGCCGGCGCGGAATCCGGGGGCTTGCCATGTTCACGGTGGCCCCTAGACTCAGCCGGACGATCATGGTTCGATCTTCACAGGGGGAACACGAGATGGTGACCAGGCGTGGATTTCTGGGCGGCGCCGCCGCGTTGACGGGGGCGTCCGCCCTGCTGGGCGGCGGCGTGGCCGCCGGCACCGGCACCGCCGTGGCGGCCGAGGCGAAGAACGTCCCGTTCGCCCCCGTCCCTCCGCCGCACCTGGTGCAGGCGGAGCAGATGGTGCAGTACCAGCGGATGCTGGCGGAGGGTCAGCTGACCACGGGCCTCGCCGGGCACTGGCCGCTGACCGCGACCACCGCCGACCGCAGTGGCAACGGCCGTACGCTGACGCGGGGGTCGACCACCGCCACCAGCTGGAGCGACCTGCGGGTCGGCCAGGAGCTGAGCCTCACCGGCGCGGCGGACGCCGCCTACGCGGCGACCACCTCGGTGCTCGACACCACCAGGCCGTTCACCGTCTCGGCCTGGGTGCGGCCGGCCGAACTCACCGGCATCATCACGGCGGTGAGCCAGGACGGTGCGCAGACCAGCCGCTTCCTGCTGATGTACGACACCGCCGTGTCGGCCTGGGTGTTCCGGCTGCGCAGCGCCGACCAGGCGGTCAAGGTCTCCGCGCAGGCCACCAGCCCCGCCGTGGCGGGCCAGTGGGTGCACCTGACCGGTGTCTGGACGGGCGGCGAGGTCCGGCTCTACGTGAACGGCGTGAAGGAGGGCACCGGCGCCGACACCATCGCGCCGTGGGCCGCCGACCTGGGCTTCAACGTCGGCCGGGCGAAGTGGGGCGGCAACGCCGTCAACGAGTGGAAGGGCCAGCTCAGCGACGTCCGCGCCTACGACCGCGCGCTGACCGACCAGGAGGTGGACCTGATCAGCGGCCGGGCCGCCGACCGCAACAACGTCTACCTGGTCGGCGAGGAGGCCCAGGTGGTCTTCGGGCAGCCCTCGGACCCGACCACCTGGGTCAACCGGTCCCGGTGCAACTCCTTCGTCACGGCAGTGCTGCGGCACACCTACCCCTGGGCGGCGGACGCGAGCTACTTCGCCACCTGGTTCGGCGCCGACGACCCGCGCTTCAGCCCGACGGCGGCCCGCTACCAGTCCCGCTTCGCCGGGGAGAACGGCGGTGCGGGGCCGCGCTTCAAGGCGATCACCCGGGTCACCGACCTCCAGCCCGGTGACCTGATCTCGGTCAACTACAACGGCACGGTGCCGGGCAACACCGGACACATCGTCATGGTCCGCGCCGTGGAGGGCGTCCGCACCGGCTGGATGGACCAGCACGAGAAGGGCCTGACCCAGTACGTGCTGGAGGTGGTGGACTGCACCGCCTCGCCGCACGGCGTCTTCGGTCTCTCCACCTACTGGGACTGCCCGGACACCCGGATGGTCGACGGCCTGGACAAGGCCGTCTCGCAGAACCACCAGGGCGCGGGCATCGGCCACATGGTGTTCTACGCCAACGCCGACGGGAGCTTCGCCGGCCACCGCTGGAGCGTGAACTCCTCCGAGTTCCGCCCGGCCAACCTCCCCCCGACGAACGGCCCGGACGGGAAGCCCGTCTACGTGGACGGCATCTCGGCCGCCCGCGTGGTCTGATCCCGGCAGCGCCCCACCACCCGGAAAACCGGACGACGGCACCCGGACGGCGGTGTTAGCGTCCGAATCATGGAGCCACTCACCGACCAACAGATCCGCGCCTCCTTCGTCAACTGCACCAAGGGGGAGGCCGGTCGGCTGAGCCTGCCGCGCGGCCTGGCCGAACTGCCGTGGGAGCACCTGGACTTCCTCGGCTGGCGGGACCAGGGGGCGCCCGACCGGGCGTACCTGGTCGCGCCGGCCGAGGACGGTCCGGTCGGCGTGACGCTGCGGGTGCCGACGGTGCGCCGCAGTTCGCTGAAGAGCAACCTGTGCTCGCTCTGCCTGACCTCGCACACCGGCACCGGGGTGGCCCTGCTGGCCGCCCGCCGGGCCGGAGCGGCCGGGCGGGAGGGCAGCACCGTCGGCACCTACGTCTGCGCCGACCTGGCCTGCTCGCTCTACGTCCGGGGCCGCAAGCGCACCGCCTCGGCCGAGCGGGTGGCGGAGTCGCTGACGCTGGAGGAGCAGATCGCCCGCACGGTGGCCAACGTCGACGCCTTCCTGGCCCAGGTCCTCCGGGGCTGAGGTCCAAGAGCTCGGAGCACCCGACGGGGACGAACTCTTGACGCGCTCCTGACCTGGGGCGTCGTGACCCGGGGGTCCGGCATCCGGACGCCCGGCGGGCCGATAGGGTACGGGCACCACGACCCATTCAGGAGGGGTAGACATGGCTGACATCGAGAACGCCAAGAAGGTCTTCGCGCGCTTCGACGCCGACGGCGACGGCTTCATCACCGCCGCCGAGTACAGCAAGGCGATGGCCGAGCTCGGTGACCCGTACGTCACCGAGACGGTCGCCCAGGCGGTCATCAACAAGGCCGACACCAGCAAGGACGGCCAGCTGAACTTCGAGGAGTTCTGGGCCGCCCAGCAGGGCTGACGCCTAGCCTCTGTCGGCCGCGCCACCGTCCCGGCCGCTTCCTTCGGCCGGGACGGCCCCGTTCACCACGTAGTGCTGCGGGGCCATCGCCGTCTCCCGGCCGGGCAGCGTCGCCACCACCGCGCGGTGCACGGTGGCCGGGGTGAGCGGCTGCCCGCCGGGGTCGATCCAGGCGGTCAGCCTGCCGTCCCGGACCGCCACCGTGGCGCTCACGCCGGGGCCGAGCGCGTCGGCCAGCAGGGAGCGCACGGCCGCCAGGTCGATCCGGCTGCCGTCCACCTCCTCCCACTCCCCCACCCGCTTGCGCGGCTCCAGGCCGGTCAGTTCGGTGAGGCGCGACAGGTCGACCGGGCCCTCCGCCACCGCGGCGACCAGCGCGAGCAGGCCCCGGGCGAAGAGTTCGCTCTCCTGACGGTCCAACACCTGCGGGCAGGTGTGCAGGGAGATCTCCACCACCTCGCGGACCCGCCAGATGTTCATCATCACCCGCACCGGCACCGGCTCGTCCGGGTACCAGCTGAGCTCCGGCTCGGCGCTCGGCACCGGCCGGGAGCGGGCGGCCGCCTCGGGGATGGTCATGCTGAGGTCGTTGACCACCACCTGGCGGTTGAACCGCGCCCCGCGCTGGTGGGCCGCCTCCTCGACCAGCTCCCAGATCCGCGGCGCGTCCAGGGTGCTGTGCCAGTAGCCGGCGAAGGCGGCGGCCTTGGTCCGGCCGATCACCTCGTCCAGGTCGGCCGCCCCGGCGTCCACCGCGATCAGCGCGTCCTGGGCCAAGGTGCCGATGTGGGTAGCGAGTTGGGCCCGGTGACGGTTGGCCGAGAGGGCGGCGAGGGTCAGCCTGGGCTGGTCGGCCCGGTGGGCGACCAGAGCGGCGAAGACACCGAGCAGCACGCTGGACGGGCTGGCGCCGGTGCGCCGGCTGGCGGCGTCCAGGCTCTCGGCGGCGGCGCGGGAGCGGATCGCCAGGGTGGCGAGCTGGTCCGGCGGCCCGGTCAGCCCGGAGTCGGCGAAGACCGCCAACGGGCTGGTGAGCAGGATCTTCTCCCAGTGCTTGAGGGAGGCGGTGGTGCGGCGGCGCCCGGCCGCCGAGTGCTCGGCGGCGGCGATCTCCAGCGGGGTGGGGGCGCTGACCGGGGGCAGCTCGCCTCCGGAGAGCAGGGTGAACCACTCCTCGAACAGGATGGAGGTGGCCGCGCCGTCCGCCCCGGTGTGGCAGACCACCACGGCCAGCCGGGCGGGCTTCCCGTCCCGGGTGAGCAGGGTGAAGCGCAGCGGGAAGTCCGCCGCCAGGCCGAACGGACGGGGCCGGTCGAGCCGCGCCAACTCGTCGGCCCTGACGTCGAGTTGCTCCTCGGGACCGGCCTCGACCAGGGTCACCTCGAAGGAGCCGGCGGCGTGCACCGTCTGCCGTCCGTCGACCGCGAAGGTGGTGCGCAGGGACTCGTGCCGCTCGGCCAGCCGGCGCAGCGTGGCGAGCACGTCGGGGACGCCCGCGTCCGGCGGGACGGGCCAGACGGCGTGCTTGTTGATCTGGTCGGGGTCGTCGCGGCGGATGCACAGGATCATGTTGGCCTGACCGAGCGTCACCGGCCCCTCGCCGGTGCTGCCGCCGTCGTACCGCACGGTGACCACGCTCATCGGCCCGCCCCCGAGAGCGCCGCCGAGAGTGCCCCCGAAAGTGCCCCGACCACCTCCACCGAGCCGGTGAGCACGGCGCGGACCGGCGCGGGCCAGTCGGCCGGGTACGGCCCGTGGGCGTGGACCAGCGCGAGCGCGATCCGCTCCAGGCCGAAGGCGGCGCAGGCGGTGTGACCGGGTTCGCCCCCGGCGGTGAAGCCGAAGACGGTGCCGAAGGTGTCCTTGTGGCAGTTGGCGGAGGCGATCGCCTGGACCAGTCCGTCCGCCACCTCCACCCGCAGCTCGTACTTCAACTCCTGGGCACGCTGGGCGGCTTGGAAGACCTTGCGGGCCCGGCCGAAGAACGGGTCGTCGGCCACCTCCACCGAGACCTTGAGGTCCATCGCGCCCAGCCACTCGGCGACCCGGGCCAGCCAGGCGGCCCGCCAGTCCTCGCAGTGCGCCTGGGTCCCGGCGGTGACGTACTCGGACATCCGGAAGCTGCGCAGCCGGCCTGGCTCGGCGCTGCCCTCCTGGCGGAAGCAGTGCGCCGAGACCGCGAAGCGGGCGGGGGTCTCCAACTCCCTTCCCTCCAGGGTGGCGTAGACCGGGTAGCAGGCGGCCGGCAGCAGCACCAGGTCGCCGATCCGCTGCTCGCGGTGCCAGTCCGGGGTGTCGGCGAGTTCGCGCCACTCGGCCGGGGTGCCGGTGAAGCTGTGCACGGTGCCGAGCAGGTGCGGGAAGGCCTTGGCGTACCCGGCCCGCTCCACCAGGGCGCGGGAGATCACCGGCGGGATGGCCAGGCGCTCGAAGGGCTCGTCGGCGCCGAGCGCCTCGATGCCCCGGCGCAGGTCGGCGATCAGCCGCTCGAAGCCCTCCGAGTAGAGCACCACGCCGGGGGTGTCGGTGGGCAGCAGGGTCGCGGCTTCCGCGCTCCGAAGGTCAGTCATCCGCTGTACCTGTGTTCCTGGTTCGAGTCTGGTCGGGGAAGGGTGGTGCCGGGGTGCGTGCCGTTCAGGGCCGGCACCGTTCAGGGCCGGCACCGTTCAGGGCCGGCACCGTTCAGGGCTGGCGCAGCTCGGCGGTGCGGCCGGTGCGACGGTCAGCGCCGCGGACGAGCAGCGGGCCTCCGCGCCAGGCGGAGAGCGCCCGCGTCCACACGCCGGTGAGCGGCTGGCCGCCGGGCCCGGGCACGGGCGCGGGCGTGCCGGAGACCGGGTCCGGGAAGGGCCAGGACGGTCGCCAGGGCTCGCCGCCTCCGGTGGAGACCGCGCGCCGCGCGACCGGAGCGGGCTGGTGGACCGTCAGGGTCCGCTCCTCCGGCGCCTGTTCGCAGAGCAGCAGCACGCCCTCGGCGTGTTCGGGCAGGTCGACCGGCCCGGGCGGCGCGTGGTGCAGCGCGGGCTGCTCCAGCACCAGCACCAGGGCGCGTTCGCAGGCCCCCGTCCGCGCGTAGCGGTCGGCGATCCGCAGGGCGGTGAACGGGCTGAGCGGCCCCTGGTCGCCGATCGCGAAGGCCATCGGCTGCCCGGGGCAGGTACGGCTCAGCCGCAGGGTGTTGGCCAGCCCGGGCTGGACGTCGGGGACGTCGAAGGCGAGCAGCAGCAGGTCGGCCGGCCGGTCCTCGGGGAGGGCCAGCTCGGCGAGGAGTGCCTCGCCCATCTCGCCGTAGCTGTGACCGACGCCCTCCGTCAGCAGGTCCTCGCGCAGGGCCAGTCCGTACGGGCGGGCCTGGTCGCCGGCGAAGACCCGCAGGTCCGGGTCGAGCGAGGCGGCCGAGCGGCCCCCGAAGCGGCGGTGCACCGCCCGCTCTATCCGCAGGCCGCCCCGCCCGGTGGGGCGCGGCTGCACCGCTCAGACCTCGGTGATGGTGTGGCCGGCCACGAAGTCGGCGAGGCTGGCGACCGAGCGCAGGTCGTCCTCGCCGATCTCCTCGACGTCCACCTGGATGTCGAGCGACTCCTCGAGTTCGAGGATCAGCTCCAGGGTGCCGGCCGAGGTGAGGCCGAGGTCGTCGAACAGGCAGGCGTTCTCCGGGATTTCGGGGAGCTCGCGGCGGAGCACCCGGGGCAGCAGGGTGCCGATGCTCTCCAGTACCCGGCCGCGCAGGACCGGATCGGGAGCGAGTGTGGTGGTGTCGTCCATCGTGGTACATCCCATCAGGGGGCAGCGCGGTGTGGTCAGCGCGGGCGGACGGTGGAGGCGCCCCTGGATTCCAAGGAGCGCGCCGGTCGGTGCCGGACGGTCAGTGCCGGACGGTCATCGCCGAGAAGGTGGCGCCGAGGCCGGAGGCCGCGATCAGGTACCGGTCGCCGGGACGGAGCAGGCCCCTGGTGACGGCGGTGTGAAGGTTGATGAACCCGTCTGCGGCGAAACTGTGCCCGACGGCGGGCACGTTGTCCAGCAGTACGCGCTCGATCGGGAGGTCCAACTCCCGGGCGAGGCGCCGCCAGGAGACCTGGTTGACGTTGTGCGGCAGGATCAGCGCGAGCTCGTCGAGCCCGGTGCCGGCCCGTTCGGCGGCGGTGCGGATCACCGCGGCCATGGTCTCGGGATAGGCCCGCTGGTAGCGGGTCAGCAGCTCCGGGTCCTCGGCGAAGCGGCCGTCGAACTCGCCGAGTTGGCGCACGGCGTAGGACAGCACCTCGCCGGGGCCGCCGCCGGCCCGCACCAGGCAGGCGGCCGCGCCCTCGGCGAACAGCGCCGTCTCCGGGACGAGTTGGGCGTCCCGGGTGAAGGTCTTCTCGCCGGTCAGCACCAGTGCGAGCGCCTCCGGGTCCGGGTCGGCGGCGAGCAGCCGTCCGGCCAGGTCGATGGCCAGCAGGCTTCCGGCGCAGGCGTGGTGGGAGAGGGAGAAGTGCTCGGCGTGGCCGAGCCCGAAGCGGTCCAGCAGGTCGGGCAGGGGGTCCAGCGGGTACGGGAGGGCCACCGGCATGCTGCGGGCGTACAGCACGTGGCGGACCAGGTGTTCCCGGCCGCGAAGGTGGGTCAGGGCGCCGAGGGCGCCGGCCAGTAGGTCGTGCAGCGTCCCGTCCGGGTCCAGGCGTACCTGGTCCAGGCCGTGGAAGCGGCGGAAGAGGGAGATTTGGCGCGGGGTCAGTCCGATCCGCTCGCCGACGGCCTCGATGGGAACGGCCGAGTCGGGTAGGTGGACGGCCACTGCCTCCAGAGCGGTCACCCGGGCTAGTATTCCCACGCCCCGCGAGCCGCACAAGATGTGTTCTGACTCTTCGGCCGGAGCCCACGACCCCCCGGAGTCCTTCCTGATGGACCGTCATACCGCTGTGACCAGCAGCTTCATGCTCGTCGTCCCACCGCTGGCCGGGCACGTGCTGCCCACGATTGGTCTAGGCCGCGAGCTCGCCGCCCGCGGCCACCGGGTGGTCTGGGCCGGTTCGGAACTGGTGCTGCGACCACTGCTCGGGCCGCAGGCGCGGGTGGCCCGCACCGGCTCGCGGCTGTTCCGTCCGCAGGGCGGATCGGGCGAGGCCGCGCTGCGTTCGCTCTGGGACGGCTTCGTGGTGCCGTACGCCCGCTTCACCGCGAAGGCGCTGGACGCGGCGGTGCGCACGGAGCGCCCGGACGTCCTGGTGGTGGACCAGCACACCCCGGCGGGCGCCCTGACGGCGCACCGGCACCGGCTGCCCTGGGCCTCGCTGGCACCGGGGCTGATGGAGCTGGGGCGGCCCTTCCCGGAGGCCGAACCGTGGATCGGGGAGCGGCTGCGCGAGCTGTGGCGCCGGGCCGGCCTGCCCGAGGAGGAGTACCTGGATCCGCGCTTCTCGCCGGAGCTGGTCCTGGCGCTGACCGGGGAGACCCTCGCGGGGGACGCCCCGGCCACCCTGGTCGGCCCGGTGCTGTCGGAGCGGCCGGAGCAGCCGGGATTCCCCTGGGAGCGGCTCGACCCGACGCGCCGTCACCTGCTGGTCTCCATGGGCACGCTGGCCGACGACGTCGCGCTGGACTTCCTGCGGCGGGTGGCCGCCGCGCTCCACCTGCTGGGCCCCCAGGTGCCGGCCGTGGTGGTCGCCCCGCCGGAGCTGTGGGCGGACTTCCCCGCCTGGGCGGTGGTGGTGGAGCACGCCCCGGTGCTCGAACTGCTGGCCCGGGGGCGGGTGTCGGCGCTGCTCGGCCACGGCGGGCTGAACACCACGAGCGAGGCGCTGGCGCACGGCGTGCCGGTGGTGCTCGCCCCGATCCGGCACGACCAGCCGCTGGTGGCCGAGCGGGTGGCGGCGGCCGGGGCCGGGGTGTGCGTCGACTTCGCCGGGGCCACCGCACTCCGGTTGAGGGAGGCGGTCCTGACGGTCCTTCAGGGCCCGTCCCACCGCGAGGCGGCCGGACGGCTCGGCCACGAACTGCTGTCGAAGGGCGGCGCCCGCACGGCGGCCGACCATCTGGAGCGGCTGGCGTCCACCAGGCGAGATCCCGCGAACGAGCTGGTCCAGACCATTGTGGCGGGCCCGGCCGACCCCCTAGGGTGACGCCCGGGGAGCCACTTCCCCGGCTGCCGCACGGGTGCTTCCGTCACCTACGCCGCCGGTGCCCGTGGCCTGCCCCGGCGTCGTCCGGCTCCGACCGGCCGACCTTCTCACACCCCTGTCTGCCCACCCCTGTACGGGAGTTCTGGCTTTGATCGAGACCACGGGGCTGCGCAAGTCCTACCAGCCTCGCAAGGCCGCCGCCGTCGACGCCGTCCGCGGCCTCGACCTGTCCGTGGCGGCGGGCGAGATCTACGGCTTCCTGGGGCCCAACGGCGCCGGGAAGACCACCACCCTGCGCATGCTGGCCACCCTGATCCGCCCGGACGGCGGCTCCGCCGTCATCGCCGGGGCCGACCTGCGGGCCGACCCGGCCGGGGTCCGCCGCCGGATCGGCTACGTGGCCCAGGGCGGCGGCACCGCCGACACGGTGACCGGACGCGAGGAACTGGTGCACCAGGCCCGGCTCTACGGCAGCTCCAAGGCCGAGGCCCTCGGACTGGCCGAAGGGGCCGTCAAGGCCTTCGAGTTGGGCGAGTTCGCGGACCGCGCCTGCCAGACCTACTCGGGCGGCCAGCGCCGCCGGGTGGACATCGCGCTCGGCGTCATCCACCAGCCGGCCGTGCTCTTCCTGGACGAGCCCACGGTGGGCCTGGACCCGGCCAGCCGGGCCGGCGTCTGGGAGGAGATCCGGCGGCTGCGGGCCGGGGGCATGACGGTCTTCGTGACGACCCACTACCTGGACGAGGCCGACGCGCTCTGCGACCGGATCGGCATCATCGACCACGGCGGCATCGTGGCCGAGGGCACCCCCGAGGCGCTCAAGCAGGAGGTGTCCGGGGACGTGGTGGTGCTCAGTGGCCTGGACGTGGCGGACGCCGCCAAGGCCCTGGCCGACGCCCCCTACCTGCACCGCAGCGAGACCCCCGCCGAGGGCGGCCTGCGGCTCTACGTCCGGGACGGCGCCAGCGCCATCCCCCAACTCCTGCCCACCCTCGCCGAGGCCGGGCTGACCCCCGCCACCGTGCAGCTCCAGCGCCCCAGCCTGGACGACGTCTTCCTGGCCCGCACCGGCCGTTCGCTCACCTGAGACCCCTTCTCCGCAGCCCCTGGAGCCCTTCCCCGATGAAACTCGCGCGTGACACCTGGCTGGTGTTCCAGCGTCAGGTCCTGCTGATGTGGCGCACCCCGGTCTGGCTGGTGGTCGGCATCGTCCAGCCCCTCTTCTACCTGCTGCTCTTCGCCCCGCTGCTCAAGGGCGCCCTGGGCGCCGGGAGTTACGAGGAGGCGTACCGCATCTACGTCCCCGGGCTGCTCGCCGTGCTGGTGATCTTCGGCGGCCTGTTCTCCGGCTTCAGCCTGCTCGGCGAGCTCAAGGCGGGCGTCGTCGAGCGCTCCCGGGTGACGCCGGTCAGCCGGCTGGCCCTGCTGCTCGGCCGGGCGCTGCGCGAGGTCGCGGCGCTGCTGGCCCAGGCGGTGGTGATCACCCTGCTCGCCCTGCCCTTCGGCCTGACCGTCGGCCTGCTGGACCTGCTGCTGGCCTTCCTGCTGCTCGGCCTGCTGGCGCTGATGACCTCGGCGATCTCCTTCGGCATCGCCCTGCTGGTGCGCAACGACGCCGCGCTCGCCCCGGTGGTGAACACCGCGGCGCAGCCCATCGCGCTGCTCTCCGGCACCCTGCTGCCGCTGGCGCTGGCCCCGCAGTGGCTGCGGTCGATCGCCGAGTGGAACCCCTTCTACTGGGCCGTGGAGGGCATGCGCTCGCTGTTCACCGGCCAGGTGGGCGACGCGGTGGTCTGGCAGAGCATCACGGTGGTGGCGCCGCTGGCCGCACTGGCGGTCTGGTGGTCGGCCCGGCTGTTCGCCGAGCGCGTGCGCTGAGCCGCTCGCCACGCCCGCCGGGCGTACGGAAGAGGGGGGGGGGGGCCCGGGGGCCCCCCCCCCCCCCCGGGTGGCGGGGGGCCCCCGCACCCCCCCGGCCCAAGGCCCCCCGGGGCCCCGCCCCCCCCCCCCTACCAGAGGCCCGGCGGCCCGGGCCGG
>NZ_JBVJLD010000045.1:0-70746 GCF_055584905.1 Kitasatospora sp. NPDC088742
GGTAGGCGACCGGCCGGTCGTCCACGGGGTCGACGGCGACCCAGGCCAGCCCGGACTCCTGGTAACGGGCCAACTGGTCGAGCGGGAACGGCTCGTCGGAGGCCACCTCGTCCATCCCGACCTCCGCGAAGCGGCGGCCGGCGGTCACCTCGATCTCCTGGAGCAGCGGTAGGTCCTCGGTGCGGACGTCTCGGATCAGCATGGGCGCATTCTGGCTGGTGAGACCCCGTCAGGGCGAGGCATTTGCCCGCCGGACGGCCGTGCCGCGAAGATCGGCCCATGTCCGAACCCACCCCCGTACCCACCCCCGAGCTCGCCGACTACGCCGACCTGTGGACCACCGACCGCGCGAACTGGCAGCTGGAGCGCGCCGGTTCCGGCTACCTCCCGCTCAGCAAGGGCCCGAACCCGTACTACCTGGTGACCTGTCACGAAGAGCTGGCCGAGCAGATCGTGGCCCGGATGCTCGCCGCCGGGGTCGAGGTGGTGGACCCCTGACTCCCTCTCCGGCCCTCCGACGGAGCGTCAGGCTCCCACCTCGGCGAACGCGGCGGCCGCGACCGCATCGAGCACAACCTCGGCGCCCGGATGTCCGACCTCGGCAACGGCCCCGCCGTCAAAACCAACGGGCCGGCGCACTCGCCTCGTTGATGACATACCAGTTTCACCCGATGAATCCCAACGGCTCGCACATGACCAGCGCGCAACTGATTCGCTCCTTGCGCATCGGCAGCCCGCCTTGGACGGCACAGCAGATCGGACAGAAGATGGCCGATGCAACGCAAATGCCAAATCCGGGCGCAGTGGCGGACAGGCTCACCATGCTCAGTTTCGCCGCCCGCCGGAGACTCACACCCGCAGAGGTCGACACCGCCCTCCGGGGACCGGTCATCCCGGGACAAGTCATCCCGGGACAGGTCATCCAGGAAGATGTGATCGCCCGGATGCTCCCCCCCTCTACGCCACGCAGGCCCATCAGCAGCCCTCAAGGACCGCCAGCGGAATGCATGGCAAGGTCATTCGCTCAAACACCATCAAATCGACCACGGGTGCTTTCAAGGTCATGGTTCGAGAAGATCGAATGGACCACATCAAGCAGGGGCACGATGTGACAAACCTCGACTTTCAGAGCGACAACATCACCCGCGCTCCAACCTGAAACACCGTCACCGATACCGAGGCGGCACCGGGCCAGGGCGCCCGTCCCGGTGCGGTTGCGGTGGTCGGCAGGGTGGATGGGGGCGCGACGGCGGCCGGCTGTGGTGCCGGGGCGGGCAGGCAGCCAGTGTCGCCGCCGCGCGGTAAGACGCCGACGCGTACATCGGCCGAGGCCTCGATGCAGGTCAGTCGCAGTCGCGGCAGATCGGCTGGTCGTTCTTGAAGCGGGCGAGCCTGCTGCGGTGGTGGACGAGGAAGCAGTTGGAACAGGTGAACTCGTCGCTCAGCATCGGCTGCACGGCGACGGTGAGCTCCTCGCCCGAGAGGTCGGCGCCCGGGAGTTCGACGCCGTCGGCCGACTCGAGCACGTCGAGGGCGTCGATGCTGGAGGCCGACTTGTCGCCGCGGTGGGCCTTCAGTTCCTCGATGCTGTCGGTCGAGCTGTCCTCGTCGCCCTTGCGCGGAGCGTCGTAGTCGGTTGCCACAGAGGGGTCCTTGTCATCGAGTGGTGCCGGCACCGGTCGGTTCGCCAAACCGCCTCCCGGCGCATGCCGAATCCAGTGCCGATCGGTGTGCGGAGTGTAACCGAGGCGGGGCGGGCTGGTGGATCACCGACAGCGGGCCTCCGGCGGACGCCGGTCGGCCGGGCCACGATGACGGCATGACGGGGAAGTCGGCGCGGTCATGGACGACCCCGACGAAGTGATCTCCTGGATCGACTCGGACACACCCATGAGCCGGCCGTCGGCCACAGGATGAGGCGGCGTCAGGGAAGCACCGCTCGAAAGCGGAGCACTATCGTTCGAACGGACACCACATCCGATCGGGAGGTCGACCGCATGCTGGACGGGTTGGACGAGCTGTGCACGGAGGCGCTGGCCGAGCACGGCTGTGCCTCGATCTCCCTCGCCGTCGCCGAACGCGACGAGGTCGTCCTCGCCCGCGCCTACGGCCTCGCGGACGTGGCCGAGCACCGCCCCGCCACCCCGGCCACGGTCTACGGACTGGCCTCCGTGACCAAGGCGTTCACCGCCACCGCCGTCCGGCTGGCCGCCGACGAGGGCCTGCTGGACCTCGACGCCCCGGTCCCCGACGGCTTCCGGAGGTCCGCCCCGACCCCGCGTCAACTCCTGCTGCACCGCGGCGGTTTCCCGGCCTTCTACGACTTCCACTACGGCACCGGGCCGCATCCGATATGCGCCGACCGCTACCGCGCCCAGGTCCGCGAACCCGGCACCGACTTCGAGTACTCCAACCTCGGCTACCAGGAACTCGGCCGGCTCCTCGAATCCGCGACCGGCCGCCCCCTCGGCGACCAGCTGCACGAACGGATCGCCGAGCCCCTCGGCCTCACCGGCTTCGCCTTCGGCGCCGCGTACGCCGGCCCCGCCCCCGTCGCCACCCGCTACTCGGCCGGCGGCCGCACCTACCCGACCTGCCGCACCAGCCACCCGGCCGCCACCGCCGCCTGGGCCACCGCCGCCGACGTCGCACTCTTCGCCCGCACCTCCGCCCGGCTGCTCAAGCCCGCCCCGGAGGCCGCCCCCGAGCCCGCCGTCCCCATCAACGAGCACACCGGCTACGGCTACGGCCGCCTCGTCTCGCACGGCCCGGGCCCCGCGGTGCACAGCCACGGCGGCGGCATGGGAGGCGTCGCCGCGATGATGATCGACGTCCCCGAACGCGAGCTCTCCATCGCCGTCCTGACCAACTCCACCGACAAGACCACCCGCGACCTGGTGGTCCGTCACCTCGCCACCACCCTCGTCCCCGGCTTCCGGCCCGAGCAGCTCGACACCAGCTCCGAGGTCACCCGCCCCGCCACCCTGCCCCCGGGCCGCTGGGCCGGCGAGATCACCACCCCCGAGGGCCCCGTCCCGCTCCGGCTCGACCTCCTCGCCCCCGACCGGGTCCGGATCCACCTCGCCGACGCGCCGCCCGTCACCACCACCGCCACCGCCTCCACCCGCGGCGACCTCCGCACCACCGCGCCGCTCCAACTCCCCACCGCCGACGCCCGCCTGAACAGCCCCCACCTCGCGCTCGAGCTCCGCTTCGACCAGAGCACCCTCACCGGCCGGGCCACCGCCTACAAGCCCGACGACCTCGAGGGCTACCTCGGCTCCTACCTCCCCCACCCCTGCACCCTCCGCCGCTGACCGGGCCCACCCCGGCCGCCCGGGCTACGCGGCCGCCGGCTGTCGGACCCAGCGCAGCACCAGGACACTCGCCAACGCCGCCAGCGCGCACCAGGTGGAGACGAAGGCGGTCCGCCACAGCACCGCGCAGAGCACGGCCGCCGCCGCGACCCACCAGCCCAGCAGCCGGAGTGCCACAACGGGGTTCAGCAGGAGCGGCCCCAGAGTGGCCACCAGATAGGCCGCGATCAGCACCGGGGCGAACGGGACGCCGACCGCGTACTCCACCGTGTGGCCGTGCACCTGCGCCGTGACGGGGCTCGCCAGCACCGCGACCGTCAGGGGGATCGCGGTGGCGAGGCCGAGCGCCACGAAGGCGAGCAGCCGGCGTGGGCGGCCGGCGGCAGCCCAGGCGCCCACCGGGACCAGCACGGCCAGCACCGGCATGGCGATCAGCGCCCACCCGACCCGGGCGGCGCCGGCCACCCCGGGGCCGACCCGGCCCTCCTCGCCGAACCACACCACCGCCTCCAGGAGTTGGTGCACGCCGAGCAGGAGCGGCAGCGCCGCCAGCAGCACCTGACGGCGCTGCCGCACCGCGCTCAGGCACACCACCCCGAGCCCCGAGACGGCCGCGCCGATCACCAGGTCCGCCTGCGCGCTCCAGCACATCGCTTCGTCCGCGGCTACCTGGCCGGCCGCGCCGGACGGGAAGCCAGGCACAAGGAGGTGGTTGCGCGCACGGTTCTGCTCCGTTCGATCGCCGGGGGAAACGGGGGAAAGCGGACCGCGCGGCCGACTATCCGTCAGCACGACCGCCCCGAGGCCCAATGACCGCACCCGACGCCGCCGAATCACCCACCCGGACCACGCACCTTGCCTCGCCCCCCGCCGCCGCCGACCCCCCGCCCGCTCACCCGGCGCCGGACGCCGCCGCCTCCACCAGGGTCCGGAAGCGGCGCAGCGAGCGGGCCGCCAGCGGGTCGGTGACCGGGCGCAGCGTGACGCCGGGGAGGCGGACGGCGCCGAGGAAGGCGAAGCGGGTGCTGGTGGGGCCCTCCGGGCGGGCGGCCATGCCGCCGAGCAGGAAGCGGCTGCGCATGAGGCACCAGCCCGGGGTGAGGTCGAGGTCGAAGCGGGCGCGCAGGCGGGTGTGGCCGGTCACCAGGAGCTGGGCGCGGGCGCCGTCCCGAGGGGGTGCCAGGCGGGCGGTGCGGATGTCCGGAAGCCACTGCGGCATGGTGCGTTCCAGGTCGGCCGCGACCGACCAGACCACCTCGTAGGGGGCGTCGATCACCGTCTCGCGGACGGCCGCGCCCGGGGTGGTGGCCGCGATCACCTTGAGGCGGCGGACCTGGTCGAACTCGGCGACCGGCCAGGGGATCTCGTTCACTGCTGCCACGCCTTTCGGAAGCCGAGCCGGGCCCGGGAGAGCCGGGACTTCACGGTGCCGGCCGCCACGCCCAGCAGTTCGGCGGTGGACCGTTCGTCCAGGCCCTCCAGGTCGCGGAGCACCAGGACCGCCCGGTGCTCCGGCGTCAGCCGGGCGAGCACGTCCTCGATGTCGGCGGCGAGCTGCGGGTCGCCGGGGCGCGGGAGTTCGGAGAGGTCGGCGGGTACGCAGCGCGCCGTCCGCCGCACGTGCCGGACCGCCTCGCGGACGGCGATCGCCCGGACCCAGCCGAACAGCGCGGCCGGTTCGCGGAGTTGGCGCAGCCGCCGGAAGACGGCGATCAGCGCCTCCTGGGTCGCGTCGGGGCCGTCGTCCAGCGCGATCGGGCCGCACAGGCGCCGCACGTACGGCGTGACCAGCTCCAGCAGCTCGCTCACCGCCAGCTGGTCGCCGCGCTGCGCGGCGCGTACGAGTTCGGCGAGGCCTGCCTCACCCGGGGTTTCGGGACCGTCCACGTCCGACACAGAGGCGGCCGACGGCCCGGACGTTCCACGCCACCCGTGTGACCCTCGTCACGGGAACGAACGCCGCCCCCGCCCGCTCCTTCGGTCGACACACCGTCACCGACCCGCAGGAGCACCCGCGATGAACCCTCGCACCGCCGCCCGCACCGTGGCCGCCGTCCTCGCCGCCGACGCCGCGGTCCACCTCTACTGGACCACCGGCCTCACCTGGCCGGCCCCCGACCGGGCCACCCTCTCCCACCTCGTCCTCAACGCCGACGTCCCCTTCACCCCCCGCGTCCTGCTCCCCCTCGTCGCCGTCCTCCTCGCCGCCGCCACGCTCCTCCTCACCCGCACCGGGCACCTCCCCACCCTCGCCCGCCGCCTCCCCGCCCCGCTCCTCCGCCTCGCCCCGTACGCGATCACGGCCGGCCTCCTGCTCCGCGGTCTGGCCGGCCTGGTCTGGATCACCGGCCTCGGCGCCGATCCCGCCGACACCTTCTACTGGCTCAACCTCGCCCTCTACACCCCGCTCTGCCTCCTCTGCGCCGCCGCCACCTGGACGGTGGCCCGCGCCGAAGCGTCCACCCGGGCCTACCTGGGCCTTCGCACGACGTGACGTAGGGTTCCGGTACCGAGTCCGACCGTCGAAGGGACCCTCCAGCATGGCCGCCGCGCCCACCAACGAACCCACCGTCAGCTCCGGGGCGGGGATCGGGCGGTTCGGGCTGGGGACGGCGGCGGTCGGGCGGCCCGGGTACATCAACCTGGGGCGGGAGGGGGACCTGCCGGCCGGGCGGAGCGTGGCGGCGCTGCGGGAGCGGACGCACCTGCTGCTGGACGCGGCGTTCGCGGCGGGGGTGCGGTACCTGGACACGGCGCGGTCGTACGGGCGGGCCGAGGAGTTCCTCGGGGAGTGGCTGGCGGCGCGGCCGGAGGCGGCGGACGAGGTCACGGTGGGGAGCAAGTGGGGGTACACGTACACCGCCGACTGGCAGACCTCCGGCGTCCCCGTGCACGAGGTGAAGGAGCACTCGGTCGGGGTGTTCGACCGTCAGATCGAGGAGAGCCGGGCGCTGCTCGGCAAGCGGCTGGACGTGTACCTCATCCACTCCGTCACGCCCGACAGCCCGGCGCTCACCGACACCGCCCTGCACGAGCGGCTGGCGGCGCTGGCCGCCGAGGGCGTCCGGATCGGGCTCTCCACCAGCGGCCCCGCGCAGGCGGCGACCGTCCGGGCGGCGGGCGAGGTGACGGTGGCGGGGCAGCCGCTGTTCTCCGCCGTGCAGTCCACCTGGAACGTGCTGGAGCCCTCCGCCGGGCCCGCGCTCGCGCAGGCGCACACGGCCGGCTGGCTCGTGGTGATCAAGGAGGGCATGGCCAACGGGCGCCTGGCCGGCCGCAACGCCACCGGCCCGGAGACCGCCGCGCTGCGCGCCCTCGCCGAGCAGACCGGCCACGCCCCGGACGCCGTCGCCCTCGCGGCCGTCGCCGCGCAGCCGTGGGCCGACGTGGTGCTCTCGGGCGCCGCCACCACCGAGCAGCTCGCCTCCAACCTCACCGCGGCCGACCTCGCCCTCTTCCCGGGGCAGTTGGCCACCCTCGCACCGATGGCCGAGCCCGCCGAAGGGTACTGGCGCACCCGCGCCGCGCTCCCCTGGTCCTGACCCTCCGCCCGCCCTCTGCTACGGTCGGACGGCCGGCCGCGGGACTCCGGTGCGACTTCCGGAACCTACCTCTGAAGCAGTGATTCGCAGTTCGCGCCCCCACTCCCCGGCCGGCCCCGAAGACCGAGAACCACCAGCGAGGACGAGACCGTGGAGACGTACGGCGACCTGATCGCCGCCGACGACGTGCTGCTCTTCGTCAACGCCGCGATCACCGCGACCGGCCGGCGCGAGTTCCACTCCGACCAGGCCGAGCAGCAGCTCTCGCTCGCCTTCCTGCACGAGTACATGCTCGTCAACTACCGTGACGCGTACGCCGCTTCGCTCGCACTCGACATCAACGACCACAACTCCGCGCTGATCGTCCGGCACCTGCTGGAGAGCTCGAAGGACGCCACCGCCGAGCAGCGCCGCACCGAGGGGCAGCTGATCGCCCGGCGGCTCGCGCTGCTGCCGCCGCAGCGGGTGTACCGGCTGGTCCGCGAGCTGCGCCGGGCCAAGGTGAACAACCGCCGCACCCGGGCGATCCTGCGCGACTGGCTGGCCGCCCGGCCGGACCAGACGCTCGACGCGGTGAAGTACCGGGGCGGGTTGAAGCTAGCGCTGCGTCACCTGCACCTGCGCCCGGCCGAGGCGGAGACCGGGGACTTCCTCTTCACCAAGGCCGCCAGGAAGGTCGGGAAGTACCGTGCCCCGCTACTGAACGCCTGGACCCGCGCGCACTACGAGCAGCCCGCGCTCTACGAACTGCCGTACACCGTGGCGGAGGGGTTCGCGGCCAAGCACGGCATCCCGCGCGAGGTCTTCCTCAAGCGGATCGAGCCGCGGATGACCGCCCTGGAGCGGCTCCGCCTCCAGGAGTCGGCCCGCACCGCCAAGGTGGCGGAGGTCGCCGCCGACCTGTCCCGGATGCCGCTCGCCCGGCTGGCCACGTACGTGCTCGGCCTGGCCGCCGCCGACCGGATCGCCCGCCGGGCCGAGCTGACCGGTGCCCTGCGGGCCGCCGCGCGCCGTACCGCCGGTGCGCAGGCCGGGAGTTGGGGCAGGGTCGCGGCGGTGCTGGACGACAGCTTCTCCTCCTACGGCTCCGGCCAGCAGCGCCGCCGGCCACTGGCGGCCGCGCTGGCCTGCCACTTCCTGCTGGAGGCACTGGCCGGGGACGGCGGCTACACCGCCTTCTGGACCTCGGGCCGCACCGACGCGCTGCTGCTCCACCCGCTCGGGCCGACGCCGCTCGGGCGGCGGATCGTGGACGCCCTGGACACCGCGCCCGAGCGGCTGCTGATCGTCTCGGACGGGTGGGACAACTCCCCGCCGGGGATGGCCGCCGAGGTGCTGCGGGTCTGGCGCACCCGGCTGGATCCGGACCACCGCACCAGCATCGTCCACCTCAACCCGGTGTTCGACGCCGAGAGCTTCGACGTGCGCCGCCTGGCACCGACCGTGCCGACCGCCGGACTGCGCGACGCGGCGGACCTGACCACCCTGGCGGAGTTCGCCCGGTTCGCCGAAGGGCGTACCGGCCTCGGCGAGTTGACGGCCCATCTGGCGCTGCGCACCGAGCAGTTCCTCGACCCCGGGCAGGCCCGATGAGCACCGAACCCTTCACCCTCGACCTCACCGGTCTGACCACGCGCCCGGCACAGGTCTGGGGCGGGGTCCGGCTGGTCCCGCTGGTGCGCGCGGAGCCGGTCACCGACCTGCGGCTGCGCCAGGAGCTGTACACCGGGGAGGACGACTGCGGCTGCGGCATGGTCGAGGGCGAGAAGGGCTGGTACACCTCCTACCTGCCGCACGGCTTCGTCGCCGACTGGACCGGGGACGGCACCCCGGCCGCCGCCTACGGCACCCAACTCGGCACCGCCGCACCGGAGTCGGTCCAGCTACAACGCCGTCCGGGGAAGCTCGCCAAGCGGGCGGACCGGAACCGGCTGCGCTTCCTGCCGCTCCACCTCGCGCTGGAGGGCTACCTCTCGCTGCACTTCGGCGGCCCGACGATCGCCTGGCAGCAGTGGTCCGAACGGGCCCTGCGGAACGGTCTCTCGCCCCGCGAGGAGGAGAGCTACAGCGGGGCGCAGGTCCGCGGACTCGCCGACGCACTGCGGGTGTTCGAGATCCACCCCGGCCAGTGCGGCCTGCTGCTGTACGTGGCGGACGCGCTCGCCGCCGCCTTCGTGGTCCCGCATCCGGCCGACTTCCTGGCCCTGCACCGCAGCCTGCTGCTGGACCTCTACGGCGACCTGGTGCACCACTACGCGCTGCTCTCCGCCCCGGTACCGGACTTCCGGGCGGACCTCGGCTCCACGCCCGTCCGCTCGCTCGCCGAGCTGCGCACGGCGGTGGACCAACAGGAGCGCTCCTGGGGCGAGTTCCACGACGGCACGATGGCGGACGGGCTGCTCGGCGCCACCTACCGCGGCCGGACGGCGTACCGGATGGACCGCTTCACCCTCTCCCGTTTCCTCCCCGAGTTCCGCCCGGGACAGGAGAACCACATCGGTGAGGCCATCACCGACGAGCACGGCCGGATCGCCTACCTCAAGACCTTCCGCCTCTCCGAGGCCCAGACCCGGCGCGGCCACCTGCTCGCCACCCTGGCCGCCCACGACTGGCACCTGCCCAACGCCGCCACCGCCCTCGGGCTGAGCGACCACCAGCTCGGCCTGCGCCTGGAGTCGGCCGGCTTCGGCGCCCTGCTCCAGCAGCACGTCCTCGACCAGTACCGCAGCCGCGACCGTGACCGGAGCCGCTGAATCCACTGGCGCGGCACGCCTCACAGGGGTTACGCTCCCGCACGATGATCACTCACTCCTTCTTCGGATCGGGGGTCTCGTCCACGTTCGGTGAGTGCTGATGGCCACTCACCCCGTGCACGAGGACTCCTACCTCTCCCGCTGGCTGCGCGTACGCGAGTACGCCGTGCCGCCCGTCATGATCGAGCAGTCCACCGCCCGCCGGGCCACCGGCGACTGGGCGGGCGCCTGTGCCGCCGCCCACGTGGACGTGGACCTCGATCTGCGGACCGTGAACCGCGCGCTCGGCCGCGAGTTCACCGGTCAACTCCGTTCGGACCTGCGCCACTTGGCGCCCGACCTGCTCCGCTGGCACCTGCCCAGGACCGCTCCCGACGGCCTGCTGCGCGGCGGCCTGACCCTCTCGCTGGCCCGCTACCGGCTCCCCGGGCGGGCCGGCCCGGTGCACCTGGTCGCCCGCACCCCGCCCGCCTGGGCGGACGGCGGCCAACGCTTCGCGCTCGCCCTCTGGACGGCCGACGGCACCGGCACCGGCACCGGCACCGGCACCACCTCCGAGCACCGACACCGGCGCCCGGATCCGCGGTTCCGGCTCGACCTGCACCGCCACCTCTGGGACGCCCGGCGGGCCGACGAGTTCGGGGAACGGACGGACCGGTCGTCCGACACGACAGGTGTGCCGGCGCCGCACTACGCCGTGGACCGCTGGGCCGCCGAGGCAGCGCTGCTCCGGGAGGCCGAGGGCCGGCCGGGTCAGACAGTGGTGGTACGACTCGACGCGAGGCGCCGTCTGGCGCTGGAGCCGGGAGTCCGGATCCCCGCCTTCGATCCCGGCGAACTACCGTCCACAGTGAAGAGGTTGACGGTACGTGAGGGTGCGGGGCTGCCCGTCCTTCCCGATGCCGCGACCTGGACGCCGCCCGATCTGGTGCTGCTGCGCAGCGGTGCGATCGACCCGGGGCAGCTGCATCCCCTGGTCGCGGCGGCCCTGGCCCCGGACCGGCCCGTCCGGCCGACCGTCCGTCAGATCGCCGGCGCCGGTCCGCACCTGGTGGACTGCCAGGGCTCCCGGCACCGGCTCGCCCTGGTGGACGGCGTCCTCAGCGCACTCGACCACGACCCCGCCGAGCTGCGCCGGGAGCAGCTGCTCAGCGCCCTCGGCGGCACTCCGATGCCCTGCCTGCACACGATCGAGCGGGCCCACCGCCACCCCGAGCAGCTGACGGGCGTACGGGAACGCCTCGCCCACGGCGACACCGCCGGGGCGCTGGCGGTGATCGAGTCGCTGCTCGGCCCCGCCGCGCTGCTCCCCACCGGCGCGCTGCGCGAGGAGCTGGAGGCGGCGGCCGAACGGCGCGTCACCCACGGCCTCTACCGGGCGGGCCTGTCCGGCCCGGAGCGGAAGGCCCACCGGCGGCCCCGCCCGGCCGATGCCCGGACCCGCCCCCGCCTCGCGTTCCACCACTGACCCTGCCCGGCCTTTCCGCCGCGCCCTTCTTCCCCCAAGGTGACCCGTCATGACCAAGCACGCCCAGATGACCCAACTCGACCTCGCCGAGCAGCTGTTGACCCTGCTCGGGACCACCACCACCGAGCCCGGGACCGACGCCCAGTCAGAGGCGCTGACCCTCGCCGTCGCGGCCGACCTGCCCGTCCTGCTCTGGGGCGAGCCGGGCATCGGCAAGACCGCCGCCCTGACCCAGCTCGCCGAGACCCTCGACCTGCCGCTGACCACCGTCATCGCCAGCGTCCACGAGCCCTCCGACTTCTCCGGCCTCCCGGTGGTCGGTGACGACCCCGCCGTCCAGGGCGTGCCGATGGCCCCGCCGGACTGGGCGGTGCGCCTGGTCCGGGAGGGACGCGGGCTGCTCTTCCTGGACGAACTCTCCACCGCGCCCCCGGCCGTCCAGGCCGCCCTGCTCCGGCTGGTGCTCGAACGCCGGGTCGGCGCCCTCCGGCTCCCGCCCGGCGTACGGATCGTGGCCGCCGCCAACCCCCGCTCCTCGGCGGCCGACGGCTGGGAGCTGAGCGCGCCGCTGGCCAACCGCTTCGTCCACCTGCACTGGACGCACGACCACGAGGTGGTGGTGCGCGGGCTCGGCGGCACCTGGCCGCGAGCCGTGCTGCCGGTGCTCGACCCGGACGGGCTGCCCGAGGCGGTCGCCTTCGCCCGCCGGGCGGTCTGCGCCCTGCTCGCCGCCCGGCCGGAGCTGGTGCACCGGCTGCCCGAGGGCGAGAGCCGCCGGGGCGGGGCCTGGCCCTCGCCGCGCAGCTGGGAGATGACGCTCCGTCTGATGGCCTTCGCCTCCGCCGCCGGGGCCTCCCGCGAGGTGCTCTCCCTGCTGGTGCGCGGCACCGTCGGGGACGGGCCCGGGCTGGAGCTGCTGGCCGCCACGGAGCGGATGGACCTGCCCGATCCGGAGCTGCTGCTCGCCGATCCGGCGGCGGCCGAGCTGCCGCGGCGCGGCGACCTCCGGCAGGCCGTCCTGGACGGCGTGGTGGCGGCGGTGCGCAACCGGCCGACCCAGCAGCGCTGGGACGCGGCCTGGCAGCTGCTCGCCCTGGCCCTGGAGACCGGCGCGCCCGACCTGGTGGTGGTCCCGGCCAACACCCTGGCCGCGCTCCGCCGGGACGGCTGGACGCTGCCGGACACCGTCGACCGGCTGGCCGGGACGGTGCGGCTCGCGCAGCGCGCGGACCGGCTGGCGCCCAAGTCCGCAGCCGGGGTGGGCCGATGAGCACCGCACCGGCGCCGAAGCCCGCACCTCCGAAACGACGGCCGACCACCCCCGCTCCCGCACCGGCCGCCGCCGCTCCGGAGACCCTGGACCGCGAGAAGCTGTTCACCGCGCGCCTGCACGCCGCCCGGGCCCGGCCCTACCTGGCCACCGCGCTGTTCGCCCTGCACGTGGTCGAGTCGCGCCGGGTGCCGACCATGGCCGTGGACTCGCACTGGCGCTGCTACGTCTCCCCGTCTTTCGTGGCCCAGACCTCCCTCGTCGAGCTGGCCGCGGTCTGGGTGCACGAGGTCTCCCACCTCCTCCGGGACCACCACGGCCGGTCCGAACGTCACGCCCGCCGGCACGGCCTGACCGGCCCGGCCGAGCGGCTGCGGATGAACATCGCGGCGGACCTGGAGATCAACGACGACGCCTTCGGCGACGGCCTGGTGATGCCGGGCGGCGCGCTGACGCCGCGTCGGCTGAAGCTGCCCGACGGGCAGTTGATGGAGGAGTACCTGCACTTCGTGGGGCTCGGGAAGCTCACCGAGCCGTGGGCCTGGCTGGACTGCGGCAGCGGCGCCGACGGGCTGGAGCGGGAGTGGGACCTCGGGCCGGACGGGGCGCACGGACTGGGCGGGCACGAGCGGGACGCCGTGCGCTTCCGGGTGGCGGAGGGCATCAAGGGCGCACAGGGGAGCGTGCCGCAGGGCTGGCGCCGGTGGGCCGAGGAGGCCTTCCATCCGCCGCAGCCGTGGCGGCAGTTGCTCGGCGCGGCCCTGCGCGCCGCCGTCTCCGGCGCCGGTGCGGGCGAGGACTACAGCTACGGACGGCCGGCCCGCCGCTCGGCGGCCCTGCCCGGGCTGGTGCTGCCCAGCCTGCGCCGACGCCCGCCCAGGGTCGCCGTGGTCATCGACACCTCGGGGTCGGTCAGCGACGCCGAACTGGGCACGGCCCTGCTGGAGGTCACCGCCATCGCCCGCGCCGTGGGCAACCGCCGGGACCAGGTCTCGGTGGTGCCCTGCGACGCCGCCGCCGGGGCGGTGCACTCCCTCTGCGGCGCCGAGGGCGTCCCGCTGACCGGTGGCGGCGGCACCGACCTGCGGGCCGGCTTCGACCGGGCCCTCCGGCTGCGCCCCCGCCCGGACGTCCTGGTGGTCCTGACGGACGGTCAGACCGACTGGCCCGCCGCACCACCCCCCGCCCGCACGGTCATCGGTCTCTTCCCCCGCGACGTGCCGTCCGAGGAGGACCCCTACGTCCCGCCACCCCCGCCCGCCTGGGCCCGCACCGTCCGCCTGGGCGGCTGACCGGGCCCGGGGCGGGGGCGGGGCTACTCGCCGATGCGCTCGACGATCAGCTCGCACAGCTCGTGGGTGCGCAGCGCGTCGCGGGCGTCGAGCGTCTGGCCGGAGCGGACGGCGTCGAGGAAGGTGGTGACCACCTGCTCGATGCCGCGCTGGCGGGCGACGGAGACCCAGTCGCCGCGGCGGCGGACGGTGGGCTGGCCCCGGTGGTCGATCACCTCGGCCAGGTTGTGGACCTCGCGCTTGGAGTCGGCGCCGGAGACCTCCAGGACCTCCTCGGTCGAGCCGGAGAGGCGGTTCATGATGCCGAGGGCGGTGAAGCCCTCGCCGGCCAGGGTGAGCACCACGTGCTCGACCAGGCCCTCCCGGACCCGGGCCCGGACGTCCACGTACTGGATCTCGCCGGGGACCAGGAAACGCAGACTGTCCACCACGTGGATGAAGTCGTCGTAGACCAGGGTGCGGGCGGCCTCCGGGAGGCCCTCACGGTTCTTCTGGAGCACGATCAGGTCGCGCGGGCGCTCCTTGGCGAGCAGGTAGCCGGGCGCGTGGCGGCGATTGAAGCCGACCATCAGCGAGCGGCCCTCCCGCTCCGCCAGGTCGACCAACTTCCGTGCGCCGTCCAGGTGGTAGTCGAGCGGCTTGTCCACGTAGACGTCGATCCCGGCCTCCAGCAGGGCCGTCGCGATCGGCACGTGCTGGTCGGTGCTGGCGTGCACGAAGGCGGCCCGCACCCCGCTGTCGATCAGCTCGCCGAGGTCGGTGAAGCGCGCGGCGATCCGGTGGGTGTCGCCGATCCGGTCCAGCTTGGCCCGGTCCCGGGTCATCAGCCGCAGGTCCAGGCCGGGGAGGGCGCTGAGCACCGGGAGGTAGGCCTTCTGCGCGATGTCCCCGAGCCCGATCACCCCGACCGGGAGGGGAGTGGCGGGCTGACCGGCGGCGGGCTGGCTCATCGGGGGCGCTCCTGTACGTCTGACGGCGGCTCACGGCCGCGGCCCCGGTGGGCCCCGGCCACACCAGGCAGCATATTCCAGCGCCGTGACCGGGCTCCCCCGGCCCCGCCGGACGGCCCGACGGCGCGTCAGTCCGCGCCGAGCCCCGCCGCCGCCGTGGTGAGCGCGGCCAGCACCGGCCGCACCAGCGGATGGCTCTCCGCCCCCGTCCGCACCGCCGCGAACACCTTCCGGGTGGCCAGCGCGCTGTCCACCGGCCGGACCGCCACCGACTCCAGGTCCACCCCGCGCAGCGCCGAGCGCGGCACCAGGGCGACCCCGGCCCCGGCCGAGGCGAGCGCGACCACGGCGCGGAAGTCGTCGGAGGAGTGCACCAGCCGGGGTTGGAAACCCGCGTACTCGCAGGCCAGCAGGACGACGTCGTGACAGGGGTTGCCGGGGTAGGGGCCGATCCACGGTTCGGCGGCCAGCTCGGCCACCGCGATCGGGCCGGTGCCCGCCGCCAGCCGGTGGCCGAGCGGGAGCACCGCCTCGAAGGGCTCGGCGTACAGCGACACCCGGGTCAGCCGCTGGTCGTCGGCCCGCGGCGCGCCCCGGTACTCGACGGCGAGCGCGATGTCGGCCCGGCCGTCGAGGACCATCGGCAGGCTGGCGTCGCCCTCGGCGTCCAGCACCCGCAGCCGGACGCCGGGCGCGCCGGTGGCCAGGTCGGCGATGGCGGGGGCGAGCACCAGGGCGATGCCGGTGGCGAAGGCGGCGACGGTGACCTCGCCGGCCACGCCCTGCTGATAGGCGGCCAGGTCGGCCTCGGCCCGCTCCAGTTGGGCCAGCACCAGGTCGGCGTGGAGCAGCAGGATCTCCCCGGCCGCGGTGAGGCGGACCCCGCGGCCCTCGCGGGCCAGCAGGTGGTGTCCGGTCTCCTGCTCCAGCGCGGCGAGCTGCTGGGAGACGGCGGAGGGGGTCAGGTAGAGCGCGGCCGCGGCGGCCGTCACCGTCCGGTGGTCGGCCACGGCCCGAAGGGTCCGCAGCCGTCTTGCGTCGATCACCCCGCCATTCTGCCAGCGTTGCGCGGGCACTCCCTTCACCCCGCCGTCACGTGATCTTCGTTACCAAGCGCGGGTGATTCCGTGACCGCCTGACGGGTACTCAGTTGTCCGTGGACACTGCAACACTCGTCCCACGAACCGTCGCCGCCGATCCGTAGTGGTGACAGGTCCGGGTGTGTATCGTCACAACCCGCGATCAGCCGCGTACCACAGCGCGGCCGGTCGACCGTGCACGGAGAGCAGCTGGGGGGCAGCATCCATGGCCATCGACATACCGGGCGAGCTTCAGACCGTCATGAAACTGCTCGGCCTGAACTGGCCCGGGGCGAACGAGGACGAGCTGCTCGAACTGGCCAATCAGCTCACCAAGTTGGCCTCCACCCTGGACAGCGTCCAGATGGCCGGGGACAAGGCGCTCGCCGATCTCTCCGAGGTCTACCAGGGCTCCTCCGCCGAGCAGCTGACCGCGCTCTGGCAGACCATCTCCAAGTACTCCGGCATGGTGGTCGACGGCTGCGAGCTGGTGGCCACCGCGCTCAAGGGCGCGGCGATGGTGATCGAGATATGCAAGGGCCAGACCATCGTCCAGCTGATCAACATCCAGGCCCAGTTGGCGGCCTCCTCGGCCACCTTCGGGCTGAGCACCGCGGCCGTCATCGCGATGGGCCGGGAGATCATCTCGCGGCTGCTGGACGCGGCGGTGCAGCAGCTGGCCCAGGCCCTGGCCAAGCCGATCGCCGACCTGGCCGAGCTGGTGGTGGCCCAGGTGGTCAGCCCCGGGGGGACGGGCGGCAGCGGCAGCGGCTTCCGGGTGGACCCGACCGCGATGGCGGCCTGCGCCACGGTGCTGCGGCGGCACGCCGACGACCTGGACTCCTCCGGCACCTCGTTCCGCACCGTCGTGCAGGGCCTGGACGTCGGCAACCCCTCGGACGCCTTCGGCAAGCTGGCCGTGGCCATCGCCGAGCAGGTGGTGAAGACGATCGGCACCGAGGTGCTCAAGCGGATCCTCGGCTCCTTCACCGGCACCGCCGACAAGATGGACACGGTGGTCCGCAACCTCACCGACAACGAGGACGCGCACACCCAGGCGATGAACGGCGGCTACGCCCAGCTGGCCGGCGGCCTCGGCGCCGCACCGGCCGGTCCGCGGCTGGCCGGCCTGGGCGCCGGCGCGGCCGGCACCACCGGCCACACCCCGGCCGGTACGGCCCAGGGTCCCTCCGGCGGTGGCCAGAGGGACCCCGGACTGGCGGCCTTCGACGCGCTACGCCCCCGTATCGGCGGCCTGCTCGGCGGCAAGGGCGGCGCGGGCGTCCACGAACGCGGCAACGGCTCGCTCAACGTCCTCGGTGGAGTGAGCGGCGGAAAGCTGAACCCGAATGCGGGCCTGCCCGTGCGGAACGACCGGGAAGGAGAAGCCGATCACGTAAACACCCCGGTCCAGCAGCAGCTCGGCCAGCCGACCAGCCTGGGCCGCGTCCCCAATCATGACGGGGGCAATCGGGTGGGTGCCGTCAAGAACGTCGAAGCCGGCCTCGGTCATCCGGCTGCGGAACAGCGCGGTGTTGGCGGCCAGCCGGTCGCGCAGGTCCCCGGAATGCTCAACCAGGTCCAGCACGGTCAGGCTGGCGGCGGCAATCACGGGCGCCAGGGAGTTGGAGAACAGGTACGGGCGGCTGCGCTGGCGCAGCAGCGCAACAATCTCGGCGCGCGCCGCAACGTAGCCGCCGGAGGCTCCACCGAGCGCCTTGCCGAGCGTCCCGGTGATGATGTCGATCCGGTCGCGGACCCCGTGCAGCTCGGGAGTACCGGCCCCGTTGGCGCCGACGAAGCCGACGGCGTGTGAGTCGTCGACCATGACCATCGCGTCGTAACGGTCCGCCAGGTCGCAGATCTCGCGCAGCGGCGCGATGTAGCCGTCCATGGAGAACACGCCGTCGGTGACGATCAGCCGGCGGCGGGCGTCCTGGGTGTCCTGGAGCTGCTTCTCCAGGTCGGCCAGGTCGCGGTTGGCGTAGCGGTGGCGGCGGGCCTTGGAGAGGCGGATGCCGTCGATGATGCTGGCGTGGTTGAGCGCGTCGGAGATGACGGCGTCCCGGTCGTCCAGCAGGGTCTCGAAGACGCCGCCGTTGGCGTCGAAGCAGGAGGAGTAGAGGATGGTGTCCTCCTGGCCGAGGAAGGCCGAGAGGCGGTCCTCCAACTGCTTGTGCACGTCCTGGGTGCCGCAGATGAAGCGGACCGAGGCCATGCCGTAACCCCAGCGGTCCAGTGCCTCCTTGGCCGAGGCGAGCACGGCGGGGTGGTCGGCCAGGCCGAGGTAGTTGTTGGCGCAGAAGTTCAGCACCTCGGCCCCGCCGGTCACCTTCACGGCGGCGTTCTGCGGGGTGCCGATGACCCGCTCGGGCTTGAACAGACCGGCCTCACGGATCTCGGTCAGGGTGGCGGCGATGTCGCTGCGGACGTTCTCGAACACGGGGGCTCCTTGTACCTGAGGGAGGATCAGACTGACCAGTCGAGGATGATCTTGCCGCAGCGGCCGCCGGCCGCCTCGTCGAAGGCCGCCTCGAAGTCGGCCGCCGCGTACCGGCCGGTGATCACCGGGCTGAGGTCGAGGCCGCCCTCCAGCAGGACCGACATCGCGTACCAGGTCTCGAACATCTCCCGGCCGTAGATGCCCTTGATGGTGATCATCGAGGTGACGATCCGGGCCCAGTCCACCGCGAAGTCCTCGGCCGGCAGGCCGAGGACCGCGATCTTCCCGCCGTGCGTCATGTTGGCGATCATCGACTGCATCGCCTCGGGGCGGCCGGACATCTCCAGGCCCACGTCGAAGCCCTCGCGCATGCCGAGCTGCTTCTGCCCCTCCTCGATGGAGTGCTCCGCGACGTTCAGCGCCAGCGTGACGCCCACCTTGCGGGCCAGGTCCAGGCGGTACGGGGAGACGTCGGTGATCACCACGTTGCGGGCGCCGGCGTGCTTGGCGACGGCGGCGGCCATGATGCCGATCGGGCCCGCGCCGGTGACCAGCACGTCCTCGCCGACCATCGGGAAGGAGAGCGCGGTGTGCACCGCGTTGCCGAACGGGTCGAAGATGGCGGCCACGTCCAGGTCGACCGGCACCCGGTGCACCCACACGTTGGAGGCGGGCAGCGCGACGTACTCGGCGAAGGCGCCGTCCCGGTTGACGCCCAGGCCCACCGTGTTGCGGCACAGGTGGCGGCGGCCGGCCAGACAGTTGCGGCACTTGCCGCAGACCAGGTGCCCCTCGCCGCTGACCAGGTCGCCGACGTTGACGTCGGTGACGCCCGCACCGATCTCGGCCACCTCGCCGACGAACTCGTGACCGATCGTCATCGGGGTCTTGATGGTCTGCTGCGCCCAGCCGTCCCACTTGCGGATGTGCAGGTCGGTGCCGCAGATCCCGGTCCGCAGCACCTTGATCAGCACGTCGGTCGGGCCGATCTCGGGCATGGGGACGTCGGTCAGCCAGAGCCCGGGCTCGGCCTGCTTCTTGACGAGTGCCTTCACGGCGAGGGCTCCTGACGCACGGTGGGACGGATGCGGGCGTGCCGGTGCGGCCGGAGCACGGCAGGTCGCCGGGGCCGCGCGGGCACTGTGCAATCTGCCTGCTGGGCGCCACCGCGGTCCATCGAGGAATTCTTAACGGCCGCCACAGCTCGGCTTCACGATCGTGCCCGAGGTGCGCTCCCGCACCGCTGTGCCGTGCCGGGGATCACCCGGACGCCGTACGCCGGGCCGTCACTCCGTCAGGTCCCCGCCGCCCGTGCGCCACCGCCCCGGTAGCACCTGAACCCCCTTTTCCCTCCTTACTTCTCCTGCTAGTGCCGTGCCCGGCAAGGTTTGCCCCGTCGCGTCGTTCGGTGCGTGCTGTCGGCGTGCCGGGCGAAGGCCCGTCGTAGCGGAGCTACCCGGGCCTTCGCCCGGTGCGGCGAGAGTGCGTGCCGGGCGGCGTGACGGGGCAAACCTTGCCGGGCACGGCACTAGGGTGGCGGTCCATGGATGATCTCCGTGAGCTGCCCACCGCCCCCCTCACCCTGAGCGCCGGTCAGGCCCCGTGCGTACCGCTGGACATACCCGCGAACGTCGCCACCGCCGCCGGGCTGGTCCGCCGGGCCGCCTCGGAGGGCTCGCGGCTGCTGGTCCTGCCCGAGCTCTTCCTCACCGGCTACGAGCTCCCCGGCATCACCGCCTCCCCCGGCACCCTGGCCGTCCACCCGGACGACCCCCGGCTCGACCCGCTGGCCGCCGCCTGCGCCGAGACCGGCACCGGCGTGGTGGCCGGCGGCCCCACCCTCGACCCGGCCACCGGCCAACTCCGCATCTCCGTCCTGGTGTTGGGCCGCGACGGGCGCTTCGTCACCCAGTACGACAAGCAGCACTCCACCCCCAACGAGCGCGCCGCCGGCTTCTCCCCCGGCACCCACGGCACCACCCTCGACCTGGACGGCTGGCGCCTGGGCCTCGGCATCTGCTGGGACATGGGCTTCCCCGAGCACGCCCGCGCCGCAGCCCTCGACGGCGCCCACGCCTACCTGGTCGGCGCCATGCTCGGCCGCGGCAGCGGTGCCCACCAGCGCACCGCCGTGATGCCGGCCCGCGCCCTCGACAACACCTCCTACGTCCTGCTCGCCAACCACTGCGCGGTCAGCGGCCCGTACCACGGCTGCGGCGGCAGCGCGGTCTGGAACCCCGACGGCACCCTCCTCACCGAGGCCGCCGACACCCCCGCCCTCGTCACCGCCACCCTCGACCCGGCCGCCCTGGCCGCGGCCCGCGAGGACGACCCGGTCCTGATCGACCCCTCCCTGACCGCCCCGGTCCTGCCCCGCACCTCGGCCCACCTTTGAGGCTTTCGCACCCCCCTCCGCGCCTTCTCCGTCGAAACCTTCACAGCGAAGTTCAATGGAAGACTCGAAGGCATGCGATTCGTCCTCGAAGTCGACCTGACCGAACCGACCCTGCGAGCGGACCCCCACGCCGAACTCGGCCGCATCCTCCGCTACTGGGCCGGCAACCTCCACCACTACCCCCTGGAGCCCGGCACCCGGGAGACCCTCACCGACTCCGCCCACAACCCCGTCGGCACCTGGAGCTACACCCTGACGTAGCCTCAGCGGATGCTCCTGCCCCACCTCCCCCGCACGCCGCTGCCACCCCGGTACCCGTCCTTCGACACACCGCTGGGCCCGTTCGGCTTCGGCGCGGCCGTCGGCCACCGGAAGCTCCCGGCCGTGCCGGACGAGTGCGGCCAACTGCCGGGCGGCGGCCTGGTCTTCCGCTGGGACGACCGGGCCGCCGAGGTGGAGCTGCTCCTCTCCCCCTTCGAGCCGAACCCCGAACTGATCGACGTGCTCCCGGTCGACGTCTGCCAGGGCGCGGTCTGGCAGGTGACCGCCCACCGGACGCTGCCGCGTTTCGGCCTGACGGCCGCCTTCGCCGACCTCCCGGCCGGTGCCGAGGGCGGGTACAGCGGCGGCCAGGCGGTCGCGGCAGTCGACATCGACGCACCCGGCCTCCGGATGACCATCGGCGCGCCCGACGAGGAGGACCTCTGCGGCCGGGCCGGCCGGCGCGGGGTGCCCGGGCGGTGGGCCGGGTTGTACGAGGAGGTGTACTCCCGCCGGCACGAGTGGGGCGTGGAGTACCTGCCGGGTGACGTCGGCCTCGGCTGGGTGCTGCCCGAACTGTCCAAGGGTGAGAGCTTCGTGCTGGAGACCAACGTCTGCTGGCGCGCCACCTCCTCCTCGGATGACCCCGAGGACATGAGCACCTGGTGGGCCGCCGTCTCCGGTCCCGAACGGGTGCTCGCGGCCGCCGGCCGAAATCCGTTTGGCGCCGCCGCCACCGGCCGACCATGATCTGGTGATGGAGACCCCACAGCGCGTGATCCGCGTAGACGACGAACTAACCCTGCGTGCCTTCGAGCCCACCGACCTCGACGAGCTCCTGAAGGTGATCGAGGAGGCCAGGGAGCACCTCATCCCCTTCATGCCCTGGGCCTCCGACCACACCCCGGAGAGCACCACCGACTTCGTCAACTCCCGGGCGGAGAAGTGGGCGGCGGGCACCGACCACACCTACGCCATCACGGTGGACGGCGCGATCGTCGGCTCCTCCGGCTTCTTCCTCCGCGAGGGCGACCCGGCCGAGCGCCGCGAGGTCGGCTACTGGCTGCACCCCGCCGCCACCGGCCGCGGCCTGGTCTCCCGCACCGCCCGTGCCCTCACCCTGGAGGCCTTCCGCGATCCCGAGGTCAGCTACGTCGAGATCGTCCACGACCCGGCCAACCTCGCCTCCGGCGCCGTCCCCGCCCGCCTCGGCTTCACCGACCTCGGCACCTTCCCCGCCGAGAAGCTCGCCCCCGCCGACACCGGCTCCGACCGCCACTGGCGCCTGACCCGCGATCAGCTCCCGGCCCTGACGGACGGCGCGGCCCGGAGCTGACCGCCCGGCTGGCATCATGACCGGGTGACCCTGCCGCTGACCTGGATCGACCGCACCGACTTCGGCCGCTACGCCCTCCTCCCCGAGCACCTGGTACCCCGGTGGACGGGTGAGGAGGCGTACGACGCCTGCGGTGAGTACGCCGCGAAGGTGGAACTGGCCGGCCACGACGTGCTCGTCCTCGGCGGTGAGCCGCTCCCTGTCACCTGGCTCCCGGAGCACCTGGTGTTCGCCCGCTGGATCTACGCCGAGGACGACAGCTCCCTGCTGCCCGCCGTCGAGGCGGCCCTGGCCGACGGCCCCTGGGAGGACGCCGTCACGGTCGAGCTCGGCGGCCGGTACGTGCTGGCCGACGCGGGCTACGACGGCGAGCGCATCGTCGAGGTCGAGGGCGCCGAGCCGCCGGAGCTCATCCGGCTCGAACTCCCCGCCGGGCGCTACCTGGTGCAGTCCTGCTCCGTCGATCCCGACGAGGACTCCTCCTACTACCTGGAGCGGCTGGTCCCGCTCCCCAGCACGTCCGCCAGGTCGTAGCCCACCGGCTCCTCCAGCTGTTCATACGTGCAGGACGACGGCTCCCGGTCCGGGCGCCAGCGCTTGAACTGGGTGGTGTGGCGGAAGCGGGAGCCCTCCATGTGGTCGTAGCCGACCTCGCAGACGCGCTCGGGCCGCAGCGGTACCCAGGACAGGTCCTTGCCACCGGTCCAGCGGCTCTGCCCGCCGGGGAGCCGGGCGGCGGCCTGGGCGCTCTCGTCCCGCCAGGCGGCCCAGGGGTGGTCGGCGCCGTCGGGGAGTCTCAACTCGGCCAGCTCCTCGACCAGTTCGGCCCGCCGCTTCATCGGGAACGAGGCGCAGACTCCCACGTGCTGGAGCTGCCCGGAGGCGTCGTACAGACCGAGCAGCAGCGAGCCGACCACCGGCCCGCTCTTGTGCTCGCGGTAGCCGGCCAGCACGCAGTCCGCCGTCCGAACGTGCTTGATCTTGTACATCGAGCGCACTCCCGGCTGGTACGGCTGGTCCAGCGGCTTGGCCACCACCCCGTCCAGCCCGGCCCCCTCGAACTGGCCGAACCACCGCCGCGCCACCTCCGGGTCAGCGGTGGCGGGCGCCAGGTGCACCGGGGGCCGCACCCCGTCCAGCACCCGCTCCAGCGCGGCCCGCCGCTCCGTCAGGGGGCGTCCGTCGTAGGCCTCGTCCCCCAGCGCGAGCAGGTCGAAGGCGACGAAGGAGGCGGGGGTGCGCTCGGCCAGGGTCCGCACCCGGGAGGCGGCGGGGTGGATGCGCTCCAGCAGCTCCTCGAAGTGCAGCCGCCCGTCGTGCGCGATGACGATCTCCCCGTCGACCACGCACCGCTCCGGCAGTGCGGCCAGCACCGCCTCCACCACCTCGGGGAAGTACCTGGTCAGCGGCTTGCCCGTCCGGCTGCCGATCTCCACCTCCGCTCCGTCCCGGAAGACGACCGCCCGGAAGCCGTCCCACTTGGCCTCGTACTGCATCCCCTCCGGGATCTTCGTCACCGCCTTCGCCAGCATCGGCGAGACCGGCGGCATCACTGGCAGCTCCATGCTCCGATCCTGGCGCCCCGTCAGCCCCGCCGCCCGCCCGGTGCGGCCGGGCGGGCGGATATGCTCCGCGTACGGGGAGACGGAGCACGTACGCCGAGAGGTGGCCACCGATGGCCGACGAACCGTCACGCCCCCGCCGGATCCTGCTGATCTGCAAGGGCAACATCTGCCGCAGCCCGGCCGCCGCCGCGATCCTGGCGGCCCGCTCACCCGGCCACCCCGAGGTCCGCTCCGCCGGCACCACCCACTGGCACGTGGGCGAACCGGCCGACCCGCTGATGGTCGAGACCATGGCGAGGCTCGGCTACGACCTCTCCGGCCACCGGGCCGCCTGGCTCTCGGCGGAGCTGGCCGCCTGGGCGGACGAGCTGATCGCGGTGGACGCGGAGACCGCCCGGGAGACCCGCCGACTGGCCGGCCCCGGCCGGGTCGTGCACCAACTGGCCGACCCGGGCATCTCAGACCCGTGGGGCGGCACGCCCGCCGACTTCCTCCGCACGGTGCGCGAGATCGAGGCCGCCCTGGAGCGCTACCAGCCCTGAACACCCGTCAGGGAATCGCACTATCACGCGACTTGGCCCGGCGGAGAGATTCGGGCATATGCCCGACGAGTATGCGGGATTCTCTCCCGCAGCCGCCCCGGCAGGGCTAGCGTTACGTCCCGCAGAGGTTACCGCGAGTGAGCGCGGTACCGCAGGCGTGCTCGTCGACGACGGGAGCGCGGGAGGAAGGTGTGCTGCCCGGTGCCGGGAATCGATGACTGCCTTGCCGAGGCCATGGGCGTGCCGGGCGCGCTCGGGGTCAGCCTGGTCGACTGGACCAGCGGCCTCGCGCTCGGCACCGCCGGGGAGGGTCCGGGCGGTGACCACGAGAGCGGCGCGGCGGACGCCACCGAGCTGGCCCGGGCCGTCACCCAGGGCGTCTCCTTCACCGACCCGGCGGCCGGCACCGCACCCGCCGAGGACCTGATCCTCTCCTCGGCCGGCGCCTACCACCTGGTCAGGTTCCTGGAGACCGACTTCGACAGCAGCCTGATCCTCTACCTCCGGCTCGACCGCGAGCGCTCCAACCTCGCCCTGGCCAGGCTCCGACTGGCCGCCATCGCCGACCAGTTGGTGCTGGACTGATGCCGCTGACCCGGCCCGTGGAGGCCCTCCGACTGCCCCGCCGGCGCCGCTCCGGCTGCGCCCCCGCCACCCCCTTCGAGCACGAGCTGGCCGAACTCGCCGCCCGCCGCGCCACCGGGGTGCTCGCCGGCGAGCACGGCCGGGTGCACCTGGTGCAGGGCGCGGTGGTCTACGCCGAGAGCCACTCCGCGCCCGGCGTGGAGGCCCTGCTCACCGGCTGCGGCCGCGTCAGCTCCGCCGAGTGGGCCTCCCTGCTGGGCAGTTGCTCCGCCACCGGCCGACCGCTCGGCGAACTCCTGCTCCGCACCCGCCTGGTGAACACCGGCGAGCTGCAACTCTGCCTGACCACCGCCGTGTTGGACGCCGCGTTCTTCGCACTCGGCCCGGCCCTGCGGCGCCCGTACTTCACCCCCTCGGCGGTCCCGCTCTTCACCCTGACCCGGCCGATGACGGTCCGCGAGCTCCGCGCGGCGGTCGGCCGCCGCCGCGCCCTGCTCGACCGGGTCTGGCCCGCACCGCCCGGCGAGCACGGCCCGGTGCAGCGCCGCCGCACCGGCGGCAACCCGGCCCGTAGCTGCACCCTGCGCCGACGGGCGGTGCTGGAGGCGGCCGACGGGCTGCGCACCCCGTCCGAGATCGCCCTGCTGCTCGGGCGATCGGCCTTCACCACCCTGCTCGACCTGCGCCACCTCGCCGCCGTCGGCCTGCTCGAAGCCCCCGCCCCGGCCGACCCGCCCACCTCCGCCGCCGGCCTCACCCCCGCCGTCGTCCCGGTGGTGCCGGTGATCCCCGTGGTGCCGGTGCTCCCTGTGGCGCCGGCGGTACCGGCCGTCCCCTCGGTGCCGCCGCCCCGCTCCGCGCCGCCCCTCGCGTACGACCCGTCAGATCCGCACGTCGCTCTGCTGCTCCGCATCCGAGCCGGCCTGGAGGCCCGACTGTGACTTGCCCGCCCACCCCGACCGCCGCCCGGTCGACCCTCTCCTCCGAGTCATGAAGCGCACCTTGCGACAGTTCACGGCCCGGAAGCCACCCGCCATGATCGACCCGGAGGCGCTCGCCGACCCCGGTCTGCACGCCGAGCTGCGCGGCCTGCGCGCCCGGGTCCCGCACCTGACCGGCAGTCTGATCGCCACCACCGACGGCCTGGTGGTGGCGCACGACGCCGCCACCGTGGAGCCGTCCGGCGTGGCCGCGCTGACCGCCGCCGCGCTCGGCGTCGGCGCCCGGTTGGCCGAGGCCACCGGGCAGGGCGAGTTCCGCGAACTGATCACCCGCGGCGAGCGCGGCTACACCGCCACCTACGCCGCCGGGGCCCACGTGGTGCTCACCCTGCTGGCCGGGCCGGAGGCCAACCTGGGCCGGCTCCACCTGGAGGCCCGCCGCGCCGGACAGCGGATCGCCGACCTGGCCGACCTCGCCCTAGAACGCAACCCCCGCACCTGACGCCCGTTCACCCACCTTCCAAGGAGCACACCGTGGTCACCACCGACACCGCCCTCAAGGACATCATGGCCTCGATCGACGGCGCCATCGGCGTCGCCCTGGTCGACTACACCAGCGGCATGGCCCTCGGCACCCTGGGCGGCAGCGCCGAGCTGGACCTCAACGTCGCCGCCGCCGGGAACACCGACGTGGTCCGCGCCAAGGTCCGGGCGATCGAGCTGCTCGGCCTCAAGGAGGCCATCGAGGACATCCTGATCACCCTCAGCACCCAGTACCACCTGATCCGGCCCCTCACCAACCGCTCCGGCAAGGGCCTGTTCCTCTACCTGGCGATCGACAAGAACCGCGCCAACCTCGCCATGGCCCGCCACCAGCTCAAGCGCGTCGAGGCCGACCTGGAGGTCTGACGCACCGTCCGGTCGCCCCCTCTCCCGGCCCGCCCCGCAGGCGCGGGCGGGCCGGGCCGCCTAGCTTGACGGTATGGCGAGCAGCACGGCGATCGAACTGGACGTGGACGGCCGCGCGGTGCGGCTCTCCAACCCGGACAAGGTGTACTTCCCCGGGCCCGGCTACACCAAGCGGGACGTGGCCGAGTACTACCTGGCGGTCGCCCCCGGCGCACTGCGCGGGCTGCGCGAGCGGCCCACCACCCTGCAGCGCTTCCCGGACGGGATCGAGGGCGAGTTCTTCTACCAGAAGCGCGCCCCGAAGAACGTGCCCGACTGGCTGCCCACCGCCCGGATCGCCTTCCCCAGTGGCCGCACCGCCGACGAGCTCTGCCCCACCGAGGCCGCCGCCGTGCTCTGGGCGGTCAACCTCGGCTGCCTCACCTTCCACCCCTGGCCGGTCCGCCGCGCCGACACCGAGCACCCCGACGAGCTGCGCATCGACCTCGACCCGCAGCCCGGCACGGACTTCTCGGACGCCGTCCGGGCCGCCCATCTGCTGCGCGAGGTGCTGGACGAGCACGGCCTGCGCGGCTGGCCGAAGACCTCCGGCGGACGCGGCCTGCACGTCTACGTCCCGATCGTCCCCGAGTGGACCTTCGCGGACGCCCGGCGCGCCGTCATCGCGCTGGGCCGCGAGCTGGAGCACCGGATGCCGGACCAGGTGACCACCAACTGGTGGAAGGAGGAGCGCGGTCCACGCATCTTCGTGGACTACAACCAGATGGCCCGCGACCGCACCATCGCCTCCCCCTACTCCGTCCGCCCACGCCCCGAGGCCACCGTCTCGGCCCCGCTGCGCTGGGAGGAGCTCGACTCCGTCTCCCCCGCCGACTTCACCATCCGCACCATGCCGGCCCGCTTCGCCGAACTCGGCGACCTGCACGCCGACCTGGACGAACACGCCTTCCGCCTCGACCCCCTCCTCGCCCTGGCCGACCGTCAAGCCGCCGACCACGGCCACGGCGACCTCCCCTACCCGCCCGACCACCCGAAGGCCGAGGGCGAACCGCCCCGCGTCCAGCCCAGCCGCGCCCGCAAGCACTAGACCGGTCGGCCGGGCCGGGCCGTGCTCGTCCTCGTCCGGACTCAGCCGCCCTGGAGCAGCATCGCGTCGTACTCCGGCGACTCGGGCGCGTGCCGGATCCGGCCGCCGATCACCTGGTAGCCCCAGCGGGGGTAGGCGCTGCGGGCGGGCTCGTTGTCGTGGATGCAGGTGAGGGTGGTCCAGCGCTCGGGGCGGTGGCGGACCAGCTCGTCGTGCAGGCGCCGGCCGATGCCCCGGTGGCCGAGGCTCGGGAGGACCATCAACTCCCGCAGCCAGAAGACGTCCTGGGCCTCCGCCGCGGCCAGCGCCGCCGCCGGCCGGCTCTCACCGAGGCTGACCCACCAGGCCCGGTCGGCGGGTAGTGTCACCCCGTGCACCAGCCCGGCCAGCCGGCCGTCGGGCCGGCCGCCCACCCGGGCGGTGACCACCTCGAAGCCCGGCATCTCCATCGCCCCGCGCAGCCGCTCCTCGAAGGACTCCACCGAGAAGAACCGGTCCCCCGCGTACGGCTCGACGCCGTAGACCACCCGGTAGACCTCCACCAGGTCGTCGAGGACCTCCTTCGCCTCGTGGCCGTGGTGGTGCCGGAACTCGATGTTGTGCACGTGCCTGTCCTCCGCCCGGCTCAGGCGGTGTAGACCGCCAGCCGCTCCGTCGTCTCCCTGACCACTGCCAGGGCCTGATGAGCCGTCAGTTTCTCACGGACCAGCGACAGTTGGCGCTTGTTGCGGGCCGATGCCATGCCGCCCTCGATCAGCCGCAGCGACTCCTGGGCGGCCGCCACGGTGCGGTCCACGTCGCGGTCCTGGAGGGCGGCGTAGGAGAGCCGGGCCAGGCACATGCCCCGGTTGCGGGAGTGCGCGATGTGCTGGAGCCGGGCCGAGCGCTCCAACAGCCGGACCGCCTGCCGGTAGTGGCCGAGGTCGAGCCGGCACATGCCCTCCAGGCAGACCAGTTCGGCCTCGTTGAGGAAGCGCACCCAGTCCGGGTCCCGGTCGGTGGTGCCCCGCCCAAAGGCCTGCCAGGCCCGGCGGATCGCCGCGGCGCAGGCGGTCTCGTTGCCGAGCCGCCCGTAGCCCTGGGCCTCCCGGATCGCCAGCAGCGCCGTCACCCTCGGCGGGGCGCTCCACTCGGCCGCGTGCGCCTGGGCGATCCTGGCGTAGCGGACCGCCTCCCGAGGCTTGCCCAGGTCGACGCTCTGCCGGGCCATGTTCGCCAGGGTGCGGGTGGCGAGCGGGTCGTTGCCGGAGAGCACCGCGGTGTTGAGCGCCTCGGAGAAGTACACCCGGGCCTCGGTCTGGCGCTCCGCGTCGTAGCAGAACCAGCCCAGCGAGGTGGTCAACTGGCCCGCGATGTCGTGCAGTTCGCGCCCGGTCTGCTCGCCGTAGGTGGCGTGGTCGATCAGGTCGTGCACCCGCAGCAGCTGGGCGCGGGCCGATCGCCAGAGCAGGTCGCCGCCGAAGCGCTGGTCGATGGCGTCGAGGTCGAGCGCGGTGGCCCGCAGCTCCTCGATCTCGTCCCTGCCGATCCGTGCCCCGCCCTGCGCGGCCACCGGGGACGCGTCGAGCCAGGGCAGGCCGCCGAGGGCGGCCGTTCCTACCGTTCTGAGAGCCTGACGGCGGTTCAATGGTCCCTGCCGGTCTTCCGTGTCGAGGTCCTGCGTGCTGTCGGCCGGGGCGAAGCTGACCACCGGGAGCACCCGGATCCCGCCCTTGGCCACGAAGCCGAGCGCCTCCGGCCCGCGGTCGAACGCGGCCCGCAGCGCCGAGGCGTGGTCCGGCCGGGGCCAGGGCGGGGCCGGGGCCTCCCAGCGCCGGTAGGTCCGCACGTTCACCTGGAACGCCCGGCTGGCGAGCACCCGTTGGCCGGCCGTGCTGATCCCGGCGGCGGCGGCCTCCTGGGAGAACCAGCCCTTGGAGATCCTGGCCGCGTAGAGCAGTTCGTTGCCCGGAGCCGCTCGCCCCATGGTGTCCCCTCCGCCGCGCCCTGGACGGCGCCCTGACCGCCCGTCAACAGTGATCACGGTAGAGGAGTCCGCAGCTCACCCGGCCCGTCCGTCCCCCGGTCGAGCGACTCCTGGCGGGAACTCGCCCCGTCCATGCCCTCGCTATGCCCTCTCCGTGCCCTCGTGCGGACCCGGCTCCACCCGCCACCCTGGGTCAGCACAGGAGCCGGGCGCTCCCGACCGACTGGAGCGATACCGGTGATGACGACACTTCAGGTGTGGGAGACGGAGTTCCCGGCCCAGGCGCAGGCCGCGCGCTCGGCGCGCGGCTGGGTCCGCCAGGTGCTCGCGGAGCACGGCTGGACGCCGGACCGGGCCGACGACGTGGTGACGATCTGCTCCGAGCTGGTGACCAACGTGCTGCTGCACGCCCCCGGCCACCGCTCCGGCATCCCGGTCCGGTTGGAGCTCGACCGCCTCGGCGGCTCCTGCCGGCTGGAGATCAGCGACGGCCGGGCCGAACGCGGCCCGGTGGTCCGCCCGGCCGGGGTCCGCGACCACGGCCAGGGCATGCGGCTGGTCGAGGCGCTCGCCGCCGACTGGGGCGTCGTCGCGGGCGGCGGCTCCAAGACGGTCTGGGCCGTGGTCCTGCACGGTTCGGTGCGCGGCGCCCCGCCCGAGGGGGTGGCGTCCGCCCTCCCGTAGCGCCCGTCTAGAGTGCCGGAATGCTCAAGACGATCTTGGACGCCGCCGCAGCCGGCCAGTTCCCGCCCGCCGACGGCTCGGTGACGGTCCTTCCGCAGCCGAACCCCCGCGACGCCGGAGTGATCGCCTTCAGCGCGCACGCCGTGGTCTTCACCGACCAGGACCCGGAGTGGGTCCGCGCCGCCGTGGCCGCGGCCCCCGCCGACGTCTTCGCCGCCCCGATGAACCCGCACTTCCTGGCCGCCTTCGCCGACCGCACCGGCCGCCGGATGGACACCATCGACCTCCTCTCGGCCGGCTCCCGCCTCCCCGGCGACCCCCCGCTCCCCCTGACCCCGATCGCCGACCGCGACCACCCCCGCCTGGTCCGCGCCCTCGCCTACCGCGACGACGTCCGCGCCTGGACCACCCCCGGCGGCGTCCTGATCCTCGGCCGCGGCGTGGCCGGCCGCTGGGAGTGCGCCGTCGAGGTCTCCCCCGAAGCCCGCGGCCAGGGCCTCGGCCGCACCCTCGCCCTCAGCGCCCGCCACCTCCTCCCCTCCGGCGACCACGTCTGGGCCCAGCAGTCCCCCGGCAACGTCTCCAGCGTCCGCGCCTTCCAAGCCGCCGGCTTCCGCCCGACCGGCTCCGAGGCCCTCCTGATCCCCCGTCAGGCCTGAACCACCGGGTCCGCGCGGGCCTGGTCGGCACCGGTGAACGCATCGACTGTTCGCCGGCTTCGGTTGCGGGCCGTGACCACTCGCGCGGCCTCCGCGAGTTGCCGCAGGTCACGGCCGCCAACAGGCTGGCGGGGCCCACCGAGCCCGACGAGGAGCACCCGATGCGTCCCATCACCCGCGGCCTGCTGGCCGGCGCACTGGCCGCGACCGCGGCCCTGACCACCGGCCCCGCCGGGGCCGGTGCGGCCCCGGCCGGGCACCGCGCCGCTGCGGCCCCGGTGTTCGGCGTCACCGTCGACGACGTCGAGGACATCGAGCGGGTCGTCGCCGCGGAGGCGACCCTCCCCCACCGCCCCACCACCCGGGTGGTTTTCGACGACCGGACCGACGCCGACTACTACCGGGCCCCGGTGGAGCGGCTGCGGACGGTCAGCGACGTGATGGGCGAGCTGCTCGATTCGGAGGGCCTGCGCGGCACCGGCGTCGCGGCCTACCGGCAGCGCGCCCAGTCCTACGTCGACACCCTGGGCGGCAGCGTCGACATCTGGGAGATCGGCAACGAGGTCAACGGCGACTGGACCGGTCCGTACTCCTCGGTGGCGCAGAAGATCCAGGCCGCCTTCGACACCGTCGAGGCCGCCGGCGGGCGGACCGCGCTCACCCTCTACGAGAACAGCTACGCGCCGGACCACTGCGGCGACGGGCCGGACGAACTGACGCCGGTGCAGTTCTCCCAGCAGTACGTGTCGCCGGCGATGCGGGCCGGCCTGGAGTACGTGTGGCTGTCGTACTACCCCACCCAGTGCTCACCGATGACCTACCCGTCGTCCGCGACCGTCCGCGCCGAGGTGGAGCAGCTGCACGCCCTGTACCCGAACGCCCTCATCGGCTTCGGCGAGGTCGGCCTCCCCGCCAAGGCCCGCCCCTCCACCCTGGCCAGGGCCAGGACCGTCATGAACTGGGCCTACAGCCTCGACCCCGGCCTCGACTACTACGTCGGCGGGTACTTCTGGTGGTACGCCTACGAGGACGCCTTCACCGGGCAGCAGGTGCTGCTCCCCGACCTGCGGCGGGCCTTCCTCAACGAGGCCGCGGCGCTGGGAGCGGCGGGGTAGGCCCGGCCCGGCGGCGGGCCCCGGTCAGATCGTGTCCCAGGGGACGGTGGACCAGGCCGCGGTGAGGGTCTCGACCAGCGCGCCGTCGTCGCCGGGGAGGGTGAGGTCGTCGACGGCCGCCAGGGGTTGGGCGGGGCAGTGGGAGTTGGTGGCTGCGGCCGACCGCAGCCGTGGGAGGTCGGCCAGGGTCAGCGGGAGGACGGCCCAGGGCAGTCCGAGGTGGGTGAGGCCGCGGCGCAGGAGCTGCATGGTGATGCCGGGCAGGGCCTCGCCGTCCGGCCAGAGCACCCGGGTACCGTCCCAGAAGGCGACGTTCCACACCGAGCCCTCGCGCAGGCGGCCGTCCCGGCCGAGGAAGAGCACGTCGTCGTAGCCGGCCGCCCTGGCCCGGAGCGCCTGGCGGGTGAGGCCCAGGGTGGCGAGGTGCTTCAGGTGCGGCAGGTCCCGCTCGTACGTCACCGAGCGGACCCGCAGCGGCGGTTGGAGCCGGCCGGGCACCGGCTCGGCGACCGCCACCATGATGTCGGGAACGTGCGGGACACCGACCTGCGGGACGACCGTCACCTGCACCGAGGCGTCGCGTTCACCGCCGAGCGCGTGCCGGACCAGTCCCCGGATCCGGTCCGGATCGTGCTCGGCCTCCTCCCCGAAGAGGGCACGGGTGCCCTCCGCGAGCCGTGCCAGGTGCAGGTCGAGGCCGCGCACCCGGGCCTCACGCACCTGCATCGAGCTGAAGTGCCCGTAGTTCCAGGTCGCCACCCGGTACACGTCCGCGACCTCGGCGGGCCGGCCGTTGATTTCGATGTTCCGCACCCGCGCCATGCTGCCACGTCCACGCACGGAGAAGATCATCCACCCCGGACCGTCGCGGGCCCGGAGGCCACGCGGCGCACCGTGCGGTGAAATTCCGCCGGCCGCCCCGGGAGGACGGGGTAGCGTCCCGGGCATGACCAGCGCAGCCCGGCACGTGACCGCCGACGACCTCGACCAGGCCGTTCAACTAGCCCTGACCGCCCTCCGGCAGGCGCCGCCCGCCACCGACTGGGACCGCCCGGCCGGCTCCCTCACCTGGACCTGCTGGGAGACGGTGGAGCACCTGGCGGACGACCTGTTCGCGTACGCGGCCCAACTCGGGCCCCGCCAACCGCCGTTGACGGGTGAGGTGCCGTTCGTCTGGGAGGCCCGCCGGGAGGGCGGGCCGGCCAACGCCATCCATGCGGACCGGGCCGCCGGGCCGGCCGGGCTGCTCCAGGTGCTGGAGGCGGCCGGGGCCTTCCTGGTGACGATGGTGCGGGTGACGGGGCCTCAGGTCCGGGCGTACCACGGGTTCGGGATCTCGGACGCCGAGGGGTTCGCCGCGATGGGGATCGTGGAGACGCTGGTGCACACCCATGACCTGGCCGAAGGTCTCGGGCTGGCGTGGGAGCCTCCGGCGGAGCTGTGCGCGCGGACGCTGGCGCGGCTGTTCCCGGAGGCCCCCGAGGGGGCCGGCCCCTGGCGGACGCTGCTCTGGTGCACGGGCCGCGCGGACCTGCCGGGGCGTCAGCGCCCCGTCCGCTGGCGGTGGGACGGCCGTCCGGCCGCCGAGCGGACGGGGCGCTGACGCCCGCCCCGCTCAGCCGCCGTGGATCTCGGCCCGCAGCAGGTTCGGGTCCGGCGGCTGCTCGAAGAAGGCGCCGCTGGTGACGTACACGTCCCCGCCGCAGACCGCGACCGAGGTCGGGTTGGAGAGCCCGTCCTGCTTGGTGAGCACCACCGTCCGGGTGCCGCCGGTGGAGACGTGCACGAGCTCGCCGGCGACGTTGCGGGCCGCGAGCAGGTCGTCGTCCTGGCCGGTGAAGTTGAAGTCGTCGATGCCGTCGAGCCCGGTTAGCCGGATCTCGACCGGCCCGGGGCTCGCGTCCGGGTCCGAGCCGACCGCGATCCGCAGCACCGTGCCGCAGTCGGTGTTGGAGACCCAGACGGCGCCGTCGTGGAAGCGGACGCCGTTGGCGCCGATGAATCCGTTGGGCCGCAGGTCCGGGTGGATCGCCCAGGCCAGCGGCACGCCGCCCTCGACCGGGACCCGCCAGACCACGCCCATCACCGAGTCGGCGGCGTAGAGCATGCCGTGCTCCTGGTCGAGCGTCAGGCCGTTGGGGATGCCCTCCTTCGGCAGCGCGGCGATCTGCTCGGGGGCGCCGCCCGGGCGGATCCGCCAGATGCCGGTCAGCGCCGTGCCGGTGACGTAGTTGACGTAGAGGGTGCCGTCCTCGGCCCTGGCGATGCCGGTGAGCGCGGCGTACCCGAAGAGCGGCGTGGCCGGATGGTCCTCGGTGGGCAGGGCGGCCAGGATCGACACCTGTCCGTCGGGGGCGACCCGGGCCACCTGGCCGCTGCGCAGCAGGGTGAGGTCGGCGCTGCCGTCGGGCTCCAGGGCGACGTTCTCCGGCAACTGCCCGGAGGCGAAGTCGAAGTGGGCGGCGATGTGCGGATCGGAGAGCGGCGGGGCGACGGCCGCAGCCGGGGTCTGGACGAGCAGGGCCAGGGCGAGCGCGGCGGCGCCGAGGCCGCCTGCTCCGGTCAGCCGGGTGGAGCGGTGCACGGGGACTCCTCTGAGGGGACACGCCGGGCACCGGTGGGGACACGGGCCCGGCCTTGCCCACAGCAGAGCACGCCGTCCCCGTCCGCGCCCGTCGGCCGGGCGCCGCCCGGGGCCTGACGCCGCGCCACACCGGACCCGCGCCGTTCCGGGTCCCCCGCACGGCGGACACCGGTTCGGCCCTGCTCCCCGGCGGGTGGCCGCCCGGCGCCGCCTAGCGGGGAGCGGGGAGCGGGGAGCGGCTAACGCTGGGCGTTGTAGAAGCCGATCAACAGCGCTCCCCACCAGCCGAGTTGGGAGATCAGCGCGGAGACCGCGCCGCGTACCAGCAGCGGGCGGGGCGGCCGGGTCTCGCCGCAGTCCGCCAGGCGCCGCTGGAGGGCGCCCGCCTGGACGCCGTTGAGGGCGATCACCAGCACCAGGACCAGTTTGAGCTGGGTGAGACCGGAGTCGAGATGGGGCTCCAACAGGACCCCGCTGAGCGTGAGGCCGGCCAGGCCGCCCCAGATCGGGGTGTGCAACGGGGCCGCCAGCTCCAGGACTTGGCAGAGGGTGCGGCGGCCGAGCAGCCAGAGGGCGCCGACGTAGTCGACCGCGAGGACGGCGCCGAAGCCGGCCACCAGGGAGACCAGGTGGACCAGCAGGGCGGCGGTGTGCAGGGCCGGGGCGGCCCGTACGTGACCGGCCGTCCAGGCACTGGCGGCCCAGAAGGCGGCCAGCGCCAGCGACACGAGGGCATGGCGAAGCGGTCTGCCGCGCGCGGGCGCGGCAGGGTCTGACTGAGGCATGGGGGTGCTCCCGGGTGGGGGTCCGGCAGGCTGACGCAGTGTCAGGTCAGGGTTCCGCCTCCCCGCCGGACTCGTCAATAGGTCTGGACCAATTGACGAGGCACCCCGTTCGCCCCAGCCATCAAGGAGTATGCGAACGATTCAGGCCGGGTCGTCCCGCCGCTCCGTCAGGGTGCCGTCCGGCGGATCACGGCGACCGCCTCCGCGATCTGGCTGTCCGTCAGGTCGCCCCGGGCGGTGAGCCGCAGGCGCGAGACGCCGTCCGGCACGGACGGCGGGCGGAAGCAGCCGACCGCGAGACCGGCGGTGCGGCAGTCGGCCGCCCACCGGACGGCCGCCTCGGGGCCGGGCGCCCGGACGGAGACCACGGCGGCGTCCGGGGTGCTGGCCTCCAGGCCGGCGGCGGTCAGCTGGGCGGAGAGCTGCCGGGCCACCTCGCGGGCCCGCTCGGCCCGCTCCGGCTCGGCCCGCAGCAGGCGCAGCGCGCCGAGCGCCGCGCCGACGGCGGCCGGGGCCAGGCCGGTGTCGAAGATGAAGGTGCGGGCGGTCTCGGTCAGGTGCCTGATGACCCGTCGGGGGCCGAGCACCGCGCCGCCCTGGGAGGCCAGCGACTTGGAGAGGGTGACGGTGGCGACGGTGTCGGGGGCGCCGGCCAGCCCCGCGGCGGCCAGCGCGCCGCTGCCGCCGGGGCCGAGCACGCCGAGGCCGTGCGCGTCGTCGATCAGCAGCGCGGCGCCGTGGGCCCGGGCGGCCGCGGAGAGTTCGCCGATCCGGGCGGCGTTGCCGTCCACCGAGAACACCGAGTCGCTGACCACCAGGGCGCGGCGGTGGGTACGGGCGGCGAGCGCGGCGGCCACGGCGGGCGGGTCGTCGTGCGGGGCGCGGTGCACGTCGCTGCGGGAGAGGCGGCAGCCGTCGATCAGCGAGGCGTGGTTGTTGGCGTCGGAGACGATCAGGGTGTCCGGATCGGTGAGCGCGGTGAGCGCGGCCAGGTTGGCGGCGTACCCGGAGGAGAAGACCAGCGCCGCCTCGACGCCGCAGAAGTCGGCGAGCTCCTGCTCCAGCTCGGTGTGCAGCGCGGTGGTGCCGGTGACCAGCCGGGAGCCGGTCGAGCCGCCGCCCCAGCGCAGCGCGGCGTCGGCGGCGGCGCGGGTGACGGCGGGGTGGTGGACGAGGCCGAGGTAGTCGTTGCTCGCCAGGTCGAGCACCGGGTCCTCGGCCGGGCGGCTGCGCAGGGTCCTGGTCAGCCCGGCGGCGGCGCGCAGCTCGGCCGCCTCGTCGAGCCAGTCGAAGACGGCGGCGGGGGCGCTGGTGGCGGCGGGCCGGGCGGAGTGGACCATGGCCCGCACTCTGTCACCCACCCGGCCCCGGTTCAACGCCCGTCCCGGTCGGCCGTCGCCCGTACACCGGCCCTGACCTGCGGCGACGGCACCGCGTCGGACTGCGCGTGTGGCTCAGTTCACGCCCCTGCCGAGCGCCCGCCCACCGCCGTGAGGGTCCGGCGGCGGGCGGGTGCGCTGGCGGCGGCTCATCGGCGGCGGCGCGCTCCTCGGCCTCGATCTCCTGGGTGGACCTCGGGCGGCCGGTGGAGACCGTCAGCTCGCCCCCGTCAGCGTCCGCCACGATGGTGTCGCCGGGCCGGAGGTCGCCACCGAGCAGCAGGGACGCGATCTTGCTGTCCGGCTCGCTCTGGATGGTGCGGCGCAGCGGCCGGGACATCCCGAAGAAGCGGTTGAGCAGGTCGGAGAACGGGACCGGGCCCTCGTGCGCGCCAAAGGATCCGAAGGGGGGCATGGACATACCGGTACGGCCTCCCAGACCCCCCGTCAGATGGCGTGACTGCTCCACCCATCCGACCACCGGTGCCGGCCGCGTCCCCCGTGTTGCTGAGCCATCCGGGCAGCAGCGGGGTCCGGGCCACCCCGCCATGATCAACTTACCCTGCGTCAGGGGGCTTGTGGCAAGGCCCCCTTGGTGGCACAGAATCACCCACCTGACCGTTGATCACCGATCCTCCCGGGGGTAAGAGGAATGCGCGTACTGCTGCTGGCCTACGGATCGCGCGGCGACGTGGAGCCGATGGCGGGTCTCGGACTCGCGCTGCGCGAGCGCGGCGCCGAGGTGGTGGTCTGCGCACCGCCGGACTTCGCCGAGCTGATGGCGGACAGCGGCCTGCCGCTGGTGCCGATCGGCCGATCGCTGCGCGAGCTGGCCACCGAGGCGATGTCCGGCCAGGCGCCGCCGCTAACGATGCGGGAGCGGGCCGCCCGGCTGATCGACCAGACGTACGGTCAGGTCCGGCCGGCCGCCGAGGGCTGCGACGTGGTGGTGGCCACCGGGCTGCTCCCGGCGGCGGCCGCAGCCCGGACGGCGGCCGAGCGGCTCGGGCTGCCCTACGTCTTCGTCTCCTACTTCCCGAGCTACCTGCCCTCCCCGCACCACCCGCCACTGCCCTGGCCCGGCCACCCGCTGCCGGCCGGGGAGAGCGACAACCGGGTGCTCTGGGAGCGCAACGCCGAGGTGCTGAACGAACTCTTCGGCGAAGCGGTCAACGCCCACCGCGAGTCGCTCGGCCTGCCCGCCGTGGCGGACCTGCGCGGGTACGTGCTGACCGAGCGCCCCTGGCTGGCCGCCGACGCCACCCTCGCGCCCTGGCTCCCCTCCGCCGGGCCGGACGCGGCGCCGACCCTCGACCTGCTGGCTCTTGACGTGGTGCAGACGGGCGCCTTCGTCCGGCCGGACACCCGGCCGCTCCCGGCCGACCTGGAGGACTTCCTGACGGCGGGTGGGGCCCCCGTCCACGTGGGCTTCGGCTCGATGCCGGTGCGGGACGCCGAGGCGGTGGCCCGGGCCGCCGTCGCCGCCGTCCGGGCGCAGGGCCGCCGGGTACTGCTCTCCCGGGGCTGGGCCGGGCTGGCCGCCACCGACACCGGGGCGGACTGCTTCGTGCTGGACGAGGTGAACCAGCAGGAGCTGTTCCGCCGGGTGGCGGCCGTGGTGCACCACGGCGGGGCCGGCACCACGACCACCGCCGCCCGGGCCGGCGCACCCCAGGTGCTGGTGCCCCAGCTGGCCGACCAGCCGTACTGGGCCCGCCGGGTGGCCGAGCTCGGCATCGGCGTGGCGCACGACGGACCGGTGCCCACCTTCGAGTCGCTCTCGGCCGCGCTCAAGGAGGCCCTCGCGCCGGAGACCGCCGCCCGGGCCCGGGAGCTGGCCGCCACCCTGCGCACCGACGGTGCCGCGACGGGTGCCCGGCTACTACTGGACGGGACGGGTGGCCGGGCCTGACCACGCCTGACCGCGGCCGACGGCGCGGGTGACGGCGGAGGTGACGGCGAAGGTGACGGGTGCTCAACACCACTCGTCACTTCTGTCGCCCACCCCGCCGTGCCGTGCGACGATCCGAGCACTGCCTCCAGCCACGAGGAGGGCCGGGTGTCGCTGGACATACTGAGTGAGGAGCAGGCCAGGGCCCTGCTGCTCCACCTCGGGCGGCTGTCGCCGGACTCCCCGGGGGCGGCCGCGCTGCCCCGCCTGGTGGCCGACCACACCGTGATGCGCGCGGTGGCCGACGGGACCTCCGTCGGCATCGCGGTCCTCGACACCGAGCTGCGCTACCGCTACGTCAACGGCGCCCTGGCCGCCATGAACGGCGCCCCGGCCGACCACCACCTCGGCAAGGGCCTGGCCGAGGTGGTCCCGGGCATCAACGTCGAGCACACCGTGGCCGCGCTGCGCTCCGTCCTGGAGACCGGGCGGCCCGTGGTCCACCTGGTCGAGGGCACCACCACCCCGGACAACTCGGGGCCGGCCCGTTTCTGGCACAACGCCTTCCACCGCCTGGAGGGCGAGGACGGCGCTCCGCTCGGGGTGGTCGGCCTGGTCCTGGAGATCACCGAGGACCGCCGCATCCGCGAGGCCCTCTCCCTCGCCTCCACCCGGCTGACCCTCTTCGACGAGGCCGCCACCCGGATCGGCACCACCCTGGACGTGCGGCAGACCTGCCAGGAGCTGACCGAACTGCTGGTGCCCCGGCTGGCCGACCTCGCCGTGGTCGACGTGCTCGACTTCGAGCACCACCACTCCCCGATCCACCCGCACCAGGCCCTCCGACTGCGCCGCCTGGCCCTCACCACCGTGCCCGCCCTGGCCGAGGCCTCCCACCGGATCGGCGCCCCCGGATCACCCGTCACTCCCCGCCCCGGCTCGGACCTCACCCGCTGCCTCGACGAACAGCGCCCGGTCGTCTCCGACCTGCTCGGCGCGGACGGCACCGGCCTGCTCGGCCTGCCGCCCGAGCGGATCGCCCTGCACCGGCGGCTCGGCCTGCACTCCGCCTGCCACGTACCGCTGACGGCCCGTCACGACGTGATCGGCGTGGTCTCGCTGGTCCGAACGGCTGGCTCCCCGCCGTTCACCCCCCAGGAGGCAGACCTGGCGGGCGAGTTGGCGCTGCGGGCCGCCAACTCCATCGACAACGCCCAGCGTTACGCCCACGAGCGCCGCAGCGCCGTGCTGCTCCAGCGCGCCCTGCTCTCCGACCCCACGGTGCCCGGCCCCGGCGTGGAGTGCGCCCGCCGCTACCTCCCGGCCGGAGCCGCGGCCGAGATCGGCGGCGACTGGTACGACAGCCTCTCCCTCCCCGACGGCTCCACCCTGCTGACCGTCGGCGACGTGATGGGCCACGGGCTGGACGCGGCCGCCACCATGGCCGAGTACCGCTCCGTCATCCGCACCCTCGCCCTCCAGGGCCTCCCCCCGGAGGCCATCCTCGACGCGGCCGAACGCACCGTCCAGGCCCTCGGCCAGGAACGCGTCGCCACCTGCCTGACCGTCGCCTACTCCCCCGCCACCCGCACCGCCACCCTCTCCACCGCCGGACACCTGCCCCCGCTCCTCATCCCCCCGGACGGCCCGCCCCGCCTGATCGACCTCCCCGTCGGCCCCCCACTCGGCGCCGGCCCCGGCCCGCACCGCAGCCGCACCCTACGGCTGCGGCCCGGCTCCGTCCTGCTGCTCTACACCGACGGCCTGGTGGAACGCCGCGACGAGGACATCGACCAGAGCCTGGCCACCCTCACCGCCCTCCCCTTCACCCCGGCCGGCCCCCTGGAGTCCGTCCTCGACACCGCCGTCTCCCTCCTGTTCGGCGCCCGCGTCGGCGACGACGTCTCCCTCCTCGCCGTGCGCACCGCCTGACGCCGGGTCGGCCGTCGGCGGGGCACGGTGGAAATCCGTTCGCCGCCGGTGGGTCCAGGCCCTACGCTCGGGCCGGTCTTCCGAGGAGGGACAACGGTGAGCAGGATCGCGGCAGTTCGTGCGGTGAACCGACTGGCGGCGCGGTGGGCGGGGCTCGCGGACGGCAGCAGCACGGTCTTCATGCCGACCGGGGTGTGGCCGCTGCTGGCCTTCCTGGCGTCCGGTGCACACGGCCCGGCAACCACCGAACTGGAGGACGCCCTCGGCATGCGCAGCGGTGACGCCGCTTGGCACGCACGGGAGTTGGTCACCACCCTGCGGACACTCCCGGGTTCCTCGGCTGCGGTCGGCCTGTGGACCTCTGGCGCGCTGCGCGCGGAGCCGTCCTGGCTGGCGGGTCTGACCACGGACGTGCACGGCGCCCTGTCGGGCGACGAGCGCGAGGACCGGCGCCGCCTGGACGCGTGGGCCGCCCGTAACACCGACGGCGAGATCGAGTCGATGCCGGTCGCGCTAAAGCCTGACACCCGGCTGGTCCTCGCCTCCGCGCTGACGGTCCGCACCGACTGGATCCGCCCGTTCAGTGACTCTCTCCACGAGACGTGGTCCGGCCCGTGGGCCGGACGCGAGTTCGCCTCCCTGTCCCGCGCGACCAGTCTGCTGGACCGGGCGGCGGTCGCCGACAGCCCGGCCGGACCAGTGACCGAACTGCGGGTCCTGGGCCACAACGACATCGACGTCCACCTGCTGCTCGGCGACGAGGACGCGAGACCTGATGCCGTGCTCGGTGCGGGCCTCGGCATCCTCGCGGGTACCCATCCGAGGGTGACCGCCGACCTGCTCCCCACCGGCCGGCCCGGCCCTGGCCTGGACATCACCTGGATCCGGAGCGAGGCCCGTGACCACGTCCTGTGGGTCAAGGTCCCGGCATTCACGATCCGAGCCGAGAACAACCTGCTCGAGCGCCCGGAGGTCTTCGGCCTGGCCTCTGCCGCCGATCCGACGGCCCCGACCGGACACTTCACCGGAATCACCACCGCGGAGCCGCTGTTCATCGGCTCCGGGCAGCAGTCCGCGACCGCCACCTTCGGCGCGAAGGGCTTCCGGGCGGCCGCGGTCACCGCCTTCGCCGGCGTGGCAGCCGGCATCCCGAAGATGCGGTACCGGGTCAAGTCGGTGGAGGTGACCTTCGACCGCCCCTTCGGCTTCCTCGCCGTGCACCGCACCTCGCGCCTGGTCCTCGCCGCCGGCTGGGTCGCCGAACCGCAACCTGTCGCGGAACCGGACTGGGACGAGCCCTACGGTTTCTGAACGACAGCCCGCCGCGACTGCGGGTGAGCCGGACGGGTGGTCCGAGGGCGTGCGGGCGGGCGGGTCGCGCCCCGGGCGCGTGACGGCGGGTCAGGATGCCTCTTCGGGAGGAATCTTGACGCACAGCACCGACGGACACCACCACCACCAGCCGGAGCGGCACCAGCCGGAGCAGGACCTTCAGGAGAAGGGGCTCAAGTCGGGCGCGGTCGGCCTGGTGGCCAGCGTGGTGCTGAGCGTCTCCTCGGTCGCGCCGGTGTACGCGCTCACCGCGACCCTCGGGCCGACCGTCGCCCAGGTGGGGCTCCAGATGCCGGCCGTCTTCCTCGCCGGGTTCCTGCCGATGCTCCTGGTGGCGTACGCCTACCGGGAGTTGAACCGGGTGATGCCGGACTGCGGCACCTCCTTCACCTGGACGGCCAAGGCCTTCGGACCGCACCTCGGCTGGATGTGCGGCTGGGGTCTGATCGTGGCCACCATCATCGTGCTCTCCAACCTGGCCGGGGTGGCGGTCTCCTTCTTCTACCTGATGCTGGCCCAGGTCTTCGAGCACCCGGACCTCGCCGACCTGGCGCACAACCGCGGCGTCAACGTCCTCACCTGTCTGGTCTTCGTCGCCCTGGCGACCGCCATCGCCTACCGGGGCGTCACCCTCACCAAGGAGGTCCAGTACGTCCTGGTGGGGCTGCAGTTGGTGGTCCTGGCGGTCTTCTCGCTGTTCGCCTTCGTCAAGGCGGGGCAGGGGCGCTCGCCGCTGGCGATCGAGTTCAGCTGGCAGTGGCTGGACCCGTTCGCGGTGCAGTCCTTCGCCGCCTTCACCGCCGGGCTCTCGCTCTCCCTCTTCATCTACTGGGGCTGGGACACCTCACTGACCGTCAACGAGGAGACGGCCGGCTCGGCCGCCACCCCGGGCCGGGCCGCCCTGCTCACCATGCTGGTGATCCTCACCGCCTACCTGGTCACCGCCATCGCCACCCAGCGCTTCGCCGGCGTCGGCACCGAGTCCTACGGCCTGGGCAACCCGGAGACCGAGGACAACGTCTTCGCCGCCCTGGCCAAACCGGTGCTCGGCTCGCTCTCCATCCTCATCTACGTGGCGGTGCTGGCGAGTTCGGCCTCCAGCCTGCAGACCACCTTCCTGCCGCCGGCCCGCACCATGCTGGCCATGGGCACCTACCGCGCGATCCCCGCCCGGCTCGCCCACATCCATCCCCGCTATGCCAGCCCGTCCACCGCCACCCTGGTGGCCGGGGTCGGCACGGCGGTCTTCTACTCCACCATGACGCTGATCAGCGACAGCGTGCTGGTGGACACCATCTTCACCCTCGGCTTGATGATCTGCTTCTACTACGGCCTCACCGCCTACGCCTGCGTCTGGTACTTCCGGCGCGAACTCACCTCCTCCGTCCACTCGTTCTTCTTCAAGGGCGTCTTCCCACTCCTCGGCGCCGTCCTGCTCACCGCCGTCTTCGCCAAGACCGCCGTCGACACCTTCGACCCCGACTACGGCTCCGGCACCTCGGTCCTCGGCATCGGCACCGTCTTCCTGATCGGCTTCGGCCTGCTGGCCCTCGGGGTGGTCCTGATGCTGCTCTGGCGCCGCCACGCCCCGGCCTACTTCCGCGGCGAGACCCTGCGCCACGACACCCCCTCCCTGGTGGTCGACGAGTAGGAGCCGTCCCGGTCACCGGCGGAAAAGCGGTGGCTTCGGCCCCGGTGACCTGGTCTGCTTCTGGCGCGGCCGTCCGAGAAGCGGGGCCGGCCGAGGGAGGGCGCGAGAAGTGACCATGCACGAGGATCAGGTGGACGTGACCGCCGAGACGGTTGCCTTCTTGATCCGGGATCAGTTCCCGCAGTGGAGCGGCCGGGAGATCCGGCCCCTGCGGTCGACGGGGACGGTCAACGCCATCTTCCGCGTCGGGGACGACCTCGCGGCACGCTTCCCACTGCGGCCGGCCGAGGCCGCGGAGGCGCTTGCGGTTCTGCAGCAGGAGGCCCGGGCGAGCGCGGAGTTGGCGCAGGTGTCCCGGTTCCCCGTTCCGGAGCCCGTTGCCCTGGGAGAACCCGGAGCCGGATATCCCATGCCCTGGTCGGTCCAGACGTGGGTGACCGGAACGATCGCCTCGGACGCCAACCCCAGCGGGTCGGACGCCTTTGCCCAGGACCTGGCGACCTTCATCGCCGCCATCCGGCAGGCCGACACCCGGGGGCGGGTGTTCAGCGGTGCGGGCCGTGGCGGGGTGCTGACGGACCACGACGACTGGATGGCGGAGTGCTTCGAGCGGAGCGAGGGGCTGCTCGACGTGCCCCGGCTCCGTCAACTGTGGAGCCGGCTACGGACGTTGCCGCGCACGAGCCCCGACGTGATGAGCCATGGTGACCTGACCCCCGGCAACGTGCTGGTCGCCGGCGACCGCCTCAGCGGCGTGCTCGACACCGGAGGGTTCGCCCCGGCCGACCCCGCGCTGGATCTGGTCAGCGCCTGGCACCTGCTGCAGCGGGGGCCGCGCGAGGTGTACCGGAAGACGCTGGGCTGCGACGATCTGGAGTGGGAACGTGGCAAGGCATGGGCGTTCCAGCAGGCGATGGGCCTCGTCTGGTACTACGCCGAGAGCAACCCGACGATGAGCGGGATGGGACGCCTGACCCTCGACCGCATCCTGGAGTCGACGGAGTAGGGCCGCGCCCACTACCGGCGCCCCCACCCCGCCCACGGCAGGCCGGCGCGGTCAGCCGTTGAGCCAGGCGCCGACCCTCGGGAGTGCCTCGGGGCCGCTGTCGCCCTCGACCGAGGCGGCGAGGTCGGCGATCGTGACGGCGGCCAGCGACGCGCGCCAGGCCTCGTCGGCCGCGCCCATCGCCCGGGCGATGGGGCACTGCTCGGTGCACTGCTCCGGCGGCGTCCCCAGCGGCCCGCGCTGGCGTATCTCGGTGCAGACGAAGGCGGGGCCGGCCCCGTCGACGGCCCGCACCACGTCGAGCAGGGTGATGGACCCGGCGTCCCTGGAGAGGGCGTAGCCGCCGGACTTGCCCTGGACCGAGTGCACCAGGCCCGCGCGGGACAGCGCCTGCATCTGCTTGGCCAGATAGCTCGGCGACACCTCGTGCAGGGCCGCCAGCCGGGCCGCCGGCACCGGGTCACCGGCCGCGGTGAGCACCACACAGCAGTGCAGCGCCCACTCCACGCCACCGGACAGCTTCATGTCGCCTCCATTTGACTCGGATGCAGGATATCCGAGTAATATCTCGGACAAGAGCTGTCCGAGTTAACGGCGGGCGCGCTCACCCCACACGGCAGAAGGAAGGAAGACCATGAAGATCACCGTCATCGGCACCGGACTCATCGGCTCCCAGCTCGCCACCGAGCTGACCGCACGAGGGCACGAGGTGACCACGGCCTCGCTGTCCTCCGGCGTCGACCTGCTCACCGGAGCCGGGCTCGACCAGGCGCTCGCCGGCGCCGAGGTCGTGGTCAACGTGACCAACTCGCCCACCTTCGACGAGCGGTCCCTGGAGTTCTTCCGCACCACCGTGGGCAACCTGCTGGCCGCGGGCGAGCGCGCCGGCGTGGGCCACCAGGTCGCCCTCTCCATCGTCGGCGTGGACCAGGTCACCGAGCTGGACTACTACCGGGCGAAGACGCTCCAGGAGGAGCTGCTGCGGGGCGGCCCGACGCCGTTCTCGATCGTGCGGGCCACGCAGTTCTTCGAGTTCATGGAGCCGACCATGTCGTGGACCTCGGACGAGACCGCGGTGCGCCTTCCCGCCACGCCGCTGCAGCCGATCGCCAGCGCCGACGTGGTCGACGCCCTCGCCGACGTGGCGACCGGCGCACCGCTCGGCGGGATCCTCGAGGTCGCCGGCCCCGAGGCGTCCACCCTCGACGAGATCGGCCGGATCACCCTGGCCGCCCGGGGCGACCACCGCCCCGTGGTCGTCGACGACCGGGCGGGCCTGTTCGCGGCCGTCCGCGGGGACGTCCTCACCCCGGGCCCCGGCGCCCGCCTGGCGACCACCCGCTACCGGGACTGGCTGAACGCCTGACGACCGCTCACTACGCGGGCGCCGCCAGGCCCGCGCGGGTGAGGGTGCGCAGGGCGGCGGCGGGGTCGGCGGGGTCGGCGTCGCGGCTGATGGCGGCGAGGTGCGACAGCAGGGCGTCCGGATCGAGGCGGCGGGCGACGGCGTCGGCGAGGAGCTCGTCCACGGGGGCCGAGTCGGCGAGGTGGTCGCGCAGCTCACGGACGTACTCGGCGCGGTCGGCGACGCTGCTCACCCCGCAGTCGAGGCCGTCGTCCTCCAGGTCGTCCGGGTAGGGGCGCGGGCCCACGCGCCGTTCTCGTACCAGTACACGCAGCCGATCTCGTAGCCCTCGATCCGGTCCCGCAGCTCCTCGTACGGGAGCCAGTCGGGGCCGCCCGCGAGCACGTCGACGGCCGGCTCGTGCCACTTGACCTCGCTGGACTCGTCCTCGCCGTAGAGGACGAACCGCCCCTCGCCGCACGGGGACAGCACCCACCAGGTGCAGCCGCTGTCGTCCCAGTGCAGGCCGTCCTCGTCGATCCAGCGGCCGTGGCGGTGGACAGACGGTCGGGCCTCGGCCTCGGTGGTCGCGGTCACGGCCGCCAGCAGGGCCCAGCGGGCCCAGAGCTCCTCGGCCGGTGGAAGGTCGGTCGGCTGCCCGGGCCGGTTGACGGTCATTCAGTGCCCCCGTGTGCGCGCTCGGTCGGTGATCAACCGTCACGATAGCGGGGTGTCACCCGGTGCCGCGGATGGCGTACGGTCCGTACCGACGAGCCGTCAGAGGGTGAGGAGCGGGCCGGTGTCCACCGAAGCAGCGATGACCGGGGCGCGGCCGGTGCCCCAGCTCGACCCCGCCGTGGTGGCCGCCTGGCGGGAGCGGGGCGGGGAGCTGGTGGAGCTGCTGGCCGCCGCCCGGGAGGAGTTGGGCCCGGTGGCCGGGGTGGCGGTCGGGGACCGGCCGGCGGTGCTGGTGACCGGGCCGGCCGAGGTGCAGCAGGTGCTGGCGCACCGTCCGGACCGCTACGTGAAGCGCTCGCACCGGGCCCGGATGCTGATCGGCGACGGTGTGCTGGCCGCCACCGGGGACGCCTGGAAGCGCCAACGCAGGCTGCTCCAGGGGCAGTTCACCGGCACCGGGATGCGACGGTACGAGCAGCGGATCGCCGCCGCCGCGCAGGCCTCGGCAGACCGCTGGACGTCGGCGGCGGCCGCCGGGGGTGCGGTGGACCTCGGCGACGAGATGCGGCGCTTCGCCCTCGACACCATCTGGCGCTCCCTCACCGGCCACCCGCTGGACGAGTCCACCGACCACGAACTCGGCTCCATCGCCACCGTGGTGGCCCGGATGCCCGAGCTGCCGGCCGACGCGGCGGACGCCGAGGCGGCGGTGGCCGGGGAGCTGGCCCGGATCGACCTGATCGCCGAACGGGCCATCGAGGCCGCCCGCTCGGGCCCGCCCGGACCGGACGGCCCCGGGCTGCTCGCCCTGCTCACCGAGGACGGCCACGGCTACCCCGACCGGCTGATCCGGGACGAGCTGGTCACCCTGCTGGTCGCCGGGCACGAGACCACCGCCACCACCCTCAGCTGGCTGTACCTCCTGCTGGACCGTCACCCCGGCGCCCGGGAGGCCGCGTTGGCCGCCGGCCCGGCGGGGTCGCCGCAGCGGCGCGAGGCGGTGCTCGCCCTGGTCCACGAGACCCTGCGCCTCTACCCCTCCGCCTGGCTGCTCCCCCGCCACGCCCTGGAGCCCGACGTCCTCGGCGGCCACCGCATCGAGGCCGGCACCGACGTCCTGGTCTGCCCCTACCTGACCCACCGCGACCCGTCCCGCTGGCCCGACCCCGAGCACTTCGACCCCGACCGCTTCACCACTCCCGGCCGCCGCCCCGCCGAACTCGGAGCCTACCTCCCCTTCGGCCTCGGCGCCCGCGCCTGCCTGGGCACCCGGTTCGCCCTCCGCGAGACCGCCGCCCTCCTCGAACTCCTGCTCCCCGCCTGGACCGTGACCCTCCACAACCCCCCGGCCGGCGCCTCCTACAGCATCACCGTCCGCCCGGACGGCCCCGTCCACGCCACCCTGGCCCGCACGGACTGACCCCGCTGCGAACGCACGGGCCCCCGGCGCGAACGCCGGGGGCCCGTGACGAGGCTCCTGAGGTCAGCTCAGGCCCTTGGGGGTGGTGCCGGGGATGGTCCAGTCCTGGTCGGGGATGCCGAGGCAGTCCCAGAGCATCAACTGGGTTCCGTTGGTGGTGTCGGAGGCCGGCAGGGCGACGCAGCGGCCGGACTGCGGGTTGTAGAGCGAGCCGTCCGGGCGGGACTGGAAGACCTGGGAGCCGCTGCCGTTGCAGGTGTACAGCTGGATGAGCGTCCCGTTGATGGTCCCGCCGCCGGCGGCGTCCAGGCAGCGGGTCAGCGCGTGCACCGTACCGTCGGGCTGGACCGTCCAGCGCTGGGCGTCACTGGTGTTGCAGTCCCAGATCTGCACCTTGCCGCCGTCCGCGTCCACCCCGCCGTTGACGTCCATGCACTTGGCCGCGTCGACCCCGTTCCGGACCGGAGCGGGCCGCGGGGTGCGGTCGATCACCGCGTCCAGCCCGGTGATGGCGCTCTGCCAGCTGCCGTTCCCGGCCAGCGCCGGGGTGCTCAGGCCGGTGGCCGAGCCGGGGTGGGCCAGCAGGCAGCCGGTCGGGCAGGTCGCCGTCTGGGCCTGGCCGTTGGCGTCCAGGTAGGCCGGGGTGGCGTTGGCACCGGTCGTGGCCCAGACGTCCGGGCCCTCCTTGCCGGCGGTCGGGGTGAACTGGCGGTAGCCGTTGCCGGTGTCGGCGACGGTGCCGTGCACGTTGCCGGGGCTGCTGAACAGCGGCAGGCGGGTGCGCTCCCAGCCGGTGGCCGCGTACACCGTGCGGGTGCCCGGGACGTAGCTGCCGGCGCCGCCCGGGCGGGTGCCGGGGTAGAGGTAGAGCTTGCCGAACTCGGCGTGGGCGGTGTCGGTGGTGGTGTTGCGGGCCAGCAGGTCGCCGATGCCGTCGCCGTTGACGTCGCCCGGGGCGGCCAGGTCCATCCCGGCCCAGCCGCCGGAGGCGACCTGGACGGGGATCAGCCTGCCGTTGGCGTCGGTGGCCAGCGGGCCGGTGCTGGTGCCGCTGTAGAGCACCAGGGCGTCGCCCTCACGGGTCAGCAGGTCGTTGCCGAGCCGGCCGTCGACGTTGCCGACCGCGAGGATCTGGGTGGTCGAACTCCAGTCGCCGGTGGGGTGCTTGAGCTCGATGCGCTTGGCGTACAGCGGGGTGCCCAGGCCGTTGTTCGGGTAGACGTAGAGCTTGGCGCCGAGCTTGACCACGAAGTCCTCGTAGCCGTCCTTGGTCTGGCCCGCCACGGCGGAGGCGAAGTCACCGCGGTGGGTGACCAGCGCGCCGCGCCAGCCGCTGGAGCCGACCACGCTGCGGGTGGCCACCTGACCGTCACCCTTGCCCGGGTAGAACCGCAGCTGGTCGTCGGTGTCGGCGGCCACGAAGTCGGCGTAGCCGTCGCCGTTCAGGTCACCGGGGAGGTCACCGGTGCGGGTGCCGGTGGGCGAGGCGACGAAGCCGGGGCTGGTGGCCTTGACCTCGGTGGCGGTGGTGCCGTCGTAGGCGGAGAGGTTGCCCGCCTTGTCGTAGGCCTGGACGTGCAGCTGGTTGCTCGGCCACAGGGTCGGGACGACCTTCACGGTGGCGGTGCCGTCGGCCGCCGCCGCGGCCCAGGTGCCGCCCGCGCACTTGGTGTTGGAGGTGGGCAGCGGCTGGTTGACGGAGTAGCAGAAGCCGTCCAGGCCGAAGGTGTCGGAGGAGGCGAGCTTGAAGGTGCGCTCCACCCGGGCCGGCTGGTCGCCGGAGTCGGCGACCGTCACGGTGGGCTTGGCCGGACCGGAGCGGTCCACGGTGAAGCCGCACTCGGGGGTGTTGCCGGAGTTGGTGATGCCGTCCTGGGCCTGCATCGCCCAGCGGTAGCCGTGGCCGTCGGCGAACTGCGCCGCCCGCACCACGCCGGTGGCCCAACTGCCGCTGGAGACCACCGGGTCGAAGGGCTGGGCCAGGCCGCTGCCGCTGTTGTCCCAGATGCCGAAGTGCGCGGTCAGGTTGCCGCCGTCGGGGTCGGAGACCTGGGCGGTCAGGGTGACGTCGGTGTTGCCGATCACCGGCCAGCTGGCCGGGTTGGTGTCGCAGACGATCGCCTTGGCGCTGGTGCTGCCGGGGGACCACGGGCCCTGGTACGCGCCGGAGGCGTTCACCACCGGCGCGCGGTTGTAGGTGACCTCCAGGTGCGGGTCGTTGTTGAACTTCTTCCAGGACAGGTCGTTGCCCTCGTAGTCGCCGCGCGAGCGCAGACCGAGCGTGACGTCGTTCCAACTCCCGTCGGCGGCACGCTGGATCAGCTGCTTGAGCGCGTCCGAGTTGAAGTCCTCACCGGCCGCGCCGCAGCCGGTGCGGCCGTGGGCGAACCACTTCTCCTGGAGGGTCTGGGACCAGCCGGGCTGGCTGTTCCAGGTGGTGCCGGAGTTGATCGCACCGGTGAAGCCGAGCTCGACGGGGGTACCGGTGCACGACCAGGAGTAGTTGTTGAAGACGTTGAAGGTGGCGGAGACGATCTGCGCGCCGCCGAGGCCCTTGGTGTCCATCTGGAAGAAGGAGCGGGCGGTGCCGTAGGTGGCGTAGGCGGAGTCGTCCTCGTAGCCGACCCGGGGCAGCTTGTCGCTGAAGTGGTCGCCGTTCCAGTACGAGGTGTTGGCCGCGGTGGCGTTGTACTTCTGCTTGTACGCCATCGTCCAGTTCACCCGCCCGCCGCCGGAGAACGCCGGGTCGATGATCACCGGGAAGACGGTGTCCGGGGCGGTGAGCAGCTTCTGGTCCGGCGTCAGGCGGAGCTTGTCACCGGTGACCTGGACCGGCATCGTCACGGCCTCGGCCGGGGCCTGCTCGGCGGCGGCCGGAGCGGCACCGGCGGGCGCGGCGGCGGCCGGGGCGGACTTGAGCATCCGCGCGGCCGGTGCGGCGGCCTGCGCGGCGGCGGGCTTGAGGTGGCCGGAGTCCCACATGGTGGGGGCCGGGGCCCGGAAGACCGCGCGGCCCTGGGCGTCGGTGGCGGAGAGGCCGCCGGCCGCGTCGGGGGCGAGCGAGACGCCGGAGGTGCGCAGGCCGTAGTCGAGCGTGGCCAACCGCGGATCGGCCGCCGCCGCACGGGACTTGACGACCAGGTGGTGGACGAAGCCGTCGGTCTCGGCCAGCACCTTGAGGTCGACGCCGGGGAGCACCTCGCGGTAGAGCGCGGTGCTGCCGTCCAGCTCGGGCTTCGGGAGCGCGGTGGGCCAGGAGATCGAGACGGACCGGCCCTCGCGGACCATGGTGGCCAGCGGGCCGGTGCCGCCGCCGGAGAAGGTCATCGGGAAGGTCGGGGCGGCCGGCGACACCCCGTCAGCGGTGGTGCGCAGCGTGGCGTCCGGGGTCTTCCACTCCCCGCCGACCTTGGCGTGCACGGGCCGGATGTGCTGACGCCAGGTGAAGGTCCCGTCGGGGTTGGCGAGCACCTCGGTGAACTCGTCCCGCTTCTCCAGCACCTCCACCGGCTTGCCGGTGCGCCGCGCCTCGGCCGACGCCGAGGCCGAGGCGTCGGGGGTGCTGACGGCGGTCGCGTCGGCCGGGGCCGCGGGCGCGGCGGCCAGCGCGGCGCCGGGCGCGAAGGCGCTGACGCCGAGTGCCGCGCTCAGGAGCACGGCGAAGGTTCGCCGACGGTGCGTCGCGCCGCCTTCGGAGGTACGGGAATTCATGGACGTGCACTGCCTTTCGATGACCGATGAGCACACACATGCTCGGCCATCCCGGGCAGGGAGGTGAACGAAGATCAAATCCATCTCGTGCCCGAACCGTGATTGTCCCGAAATACTGAGGGCCCGTCAGAGATCATTTTGGCGACTGATGCCCGATTTGCCACCCGGCCGCGGGCCGTCGGCACCCAGGCCGCGAGGGGGTTTCTGACTCTTCGCCAAAATCGATCGTCACTTAATGTTTATGTGACGGCCTCTCATGTTGCTCTCATGAACACTTCACCTGGTCTTTACCTCTCACGCCTTGTTAGCTTCGCGACCGCCGCCCGTTCTGAAGGCGGATCAGCAAGCGACACGGAGTCAGACATGCCCCAGTTCAGCCGCGTTCAGCCCCGACCCGAACGGAGGAGACCACCGGGACGGCTCGGCTGGCAGCGGGCCGGCGCCACCGTCGCCACCGCGGTCGCCGCCGCCCTGGTCTCGACCCTGGTCGGGCCGGTGCCCGAGGCGTGGGCCGCCCAGCGGGCGAAGGCCGGGTTCAAGCTGCGCCAGGTCCAGCACACCGCCTCGATCGACGGCGTCAAGGTGCCCGCCCGGGGCCCCGGCAGTTCGGAGACGGACATCCGGGCCTGGCAGCAGGCGCCGAAGGCCGAATGGCCGGCCGCCTCCGCGGAGGTCCGGCTGCCGGGCCGCGCGGGTGAGAAGGTCAAGGCCGCCGGGCTCCCGGTGACCCTGGCCGCGACCGGCCCGGACTCCCCCGCCGAGGTCTCGGTGCACGTCGCCGAGCACGGTGCCGCGGAGCGGCTCGGCCTGGACGGCGTCCTGCTGGGCGTGGCCCGGGCCGACGGCGGCAGCGCCCCCGGCAAGGCCGCGGTCGAGCTGGACTACTCGGGCTTCCGGAAGGCCCACGGCGGCGACTGGGCCTCGCGCCTGACGTTCGTCCAGCTTCCGGTCTGCGCCCTGACCACCCCCGAGCGCGGCGAGTGCCGCACCGTCACCCCGGTGCCCAGCCGCAACGACGCCGTGACCGGGAAGCTCACCGCCGAGCTGGACACCACCGCCACGCCGGCGGCGGCCCCGGGGTCGACCCGGATCCAGTCGGTCGGCGGGGCCGCCGCGGTCTACGCCGCGACCGCCGCCCCGTCCGGTGAGTCCGGTGACTACAAGGCCACCTCGCTCTCGCCCTCCGGCTCCTGGTCGGCCGGCAGCAGCACCGGCGGCTTCAACTGGTCGTACCCGATGGAGATGCCGCCCGTCCCGGGCGGCCAGCTCCCCTCGGTGGGCCTGGCGTACTCCTCGCAGAGCATCGACGGCCGCACCGCCTCCTCCAACAACCAGGCCTCCTGGGTCGGGGACGGCTGGGACTTCGATCCGGGCTTCATCGAGCGCAACTACCTGGGCTGCGAGAAGGACAAGGGCACCGGCGCCAACAACTCCGGCAAGTCCGGCGACCTGTGCTGGAAGTCCGAGAACGCGACCATCTCGCTCAACGGCAAGGCCTCGGTCCTGGTGAAGGACGACGCCACCGGCGTCTGGAAGCTCTCCAGCGACGACGGCTCCCGGATCGAGCGCCTCAACGGCAACGGCACCGACACCGCGAACGGCGACGCCGACAACGAGTACTGGAAGCTGACCACCCCGGACGGCGCCCAGTTCTTCTTCGGCAAGAACCGCCTGCCGGGCTGGACCACGGGCAAGGCCGAGACCAACTCCGCCTACACCGTGCCGGTCTACGGCAACCACCCGGGCGAGCCGGGTTACAGCGCCGCCTTCAAGGACTCCGCGGCCGACCAGGCCTGGCGCTGGCAGCTGGACTACGTGGTGGACCCGCACGGCAACGCGATGGCGTACTTCTACACCAAGGAGACCAACGCCTACGCGAAGAACTCCGCCGCCGCCCAGACCATCCCCAAGGCGGACGGCGGCTACGTCCGCGGCGGGTACCTGGACCGGATCGAGTACGGCCACCGGGCCGGACAGGTGCTGCAGAACAAGCCGGCCGGCAAGGTCGTGTTCGGCGTCGCCGACCGCTGCCTGGCCACCGACTGCTCGTTCACCAAGGCCAACGCGGCCAACTGGCCCGACACCCCGGTGGACCAGGTCTGCACCGTCGGCGCCGACTGCCTGAACGCCTCGCCGTCCTTCTTCTCCCGCAAGCGGCTGAGCAGCGTCACCACCCAGGCGCTGCAGTCGGACCTGACCACCTACAAGGACGTCGACTCCTGGGCGCTGACCCAGCAGTTCCCCGGCGTCGGCGACGCGGGCGGCCCCGCGCTCTGGCTCTCCTCGATCACCCGCACCGGCAAGGCCGGCGCCACCGCGGTGACCCTCCCCAAGGTCGACTTCGGCGGCACCCTGATGGCCAACCGGGTGGACGGCGCCGAGGGCCGGCCGCCGCTGAACAAGTACCGGATCACCCGGATCAGCTCCGAGACCGGTTCCGACACCCTGATCAGCTACAGCCCGACCGAGTGCACCTACGCCAACCCCCCGGTGGCGGACCGGAACACCAGCCGGTGCTTCCCGGTCTGGTGGACCCCGGAGGGCGGCTCCGAGCCGGTCAAGGACTGGTTCCACAAGTACCTGGTCACCAAGGTCACCGAGAACGACCTGGTGGCCGGCGCCACCGCCAAGGTCACCGAGTACGAGTACCTGGGCGGCGCCGGCTGGCGCAAGGACACCTCGGAGTTCACCGAGGACAAGCACCGCACCTGGAACGACTACCGCGGCTACCAGACCGTGCGCACCCGCACCGGCACCGCGGACCGCACCCTGAGCGAGGCGGTCTACTTCCGCGGCATGGACGGCGACAAGCTCGCCGACGGCACCACCCGCAGCGTCACCGTGGGCGGCCTCGCCGACCGCGACGAGCTGGCCGGGATGGCCCGCGAGACCACGGTCTACGACCGGGACGGCGGCAGCCCGCTGACCGTCAGCACCACCACCCCGTGGTCGAAGTCCACCGCCTCCCGGGCCGTGAGCGGCATCCCGCCGATCACCGCCTGGATGGTCCGCAGCGAGAGCGAGTCCGTCAGGACCGCGCTGGCGGACGGCAGTTCGCGCACCACCAAGGTGAGCCGGACCTTCGACTCCTACGGCCAGGGCGTCACCGTCTCGGACGAGGGCGATCTGGCGAAGACCGGCGACGAGACCTGCTCGCGCACCTCGTACACCACGCCGGACACCGTCAACTGGCTGCTCTCCTACCCGTCGGTGGTGACCACCAGCTCGGCCGTCTGCGGCACCCCCGCGGGCCCGGGCAACACCGTCACCGAGACCAGGACCTCCTACGACGGCCAGGCCGTCGGCACCGCGCCGAAGCCGGGCCAGGGCAACTCGACCAAGCTGGAGGCGCTGGACCACTTCGACGCCACCACGCCGGTGTACGCGACGCTGGGCACCTCGGTGTACGACGTCTACGGCCGCACCGTCGAGGCCCGGGACGCCAACAACGCGCTGACCGCCACCGCCTTCACCCCGGCCACCGGGGTGCAGCCGGCCAAGCTGGTCATCACCAACCCGAAGGGCTTCGTCTCCACCACCACGACCGACGGCCTGCGCGGCCTGGTCACCACCGTGGCGGAGGCCAACGGCCGCACCACCGCCACGGCCTACGACGCGCTGGGCCGCCTCACCTCGGTCTGGAAGCCCGGCCGGGCGGTCAACCTCCCGGCCAGCAGCACCTACTCCTACGCCGTCTCCCGCACCGCGCCCACCGCGGTGACCACCAAGTCGCTGCTGGAGAACGGCACGTACCGCACCTCCATCGCGCTCAGCGACGGCCTGCTGCGGCCGCGGCAGACCCAGGAGGAGGCGCACGGCGGCGGACGCACCGTCAGCGACACCTTCCACGACAGCCACGGCCGGGTCTACAAGACCAGCGAGCCGTACTGGAACAACGCGGCCCCCTCGGCCGCGGTGCTGGCCGTCGCCGACAACCTCGTCCCGGCCCAGACCGTGACCCAGTTCGACGGCCTCGGCCGCCCCACCGCGCAGATCCTCAACTCGCTCAACGTGGAGCAGTGGCGCACCAGCACCGCCTACGGCGGCAACTGGATCGCGATCACCCCGCCGAACGGCGGCACCGCGACGGTGGCCTTCCTGGACGCCAGGGACCGCACCACCGAGCTGCGCCAGTACAAGGACGGCATCCCCAACCCGACCGCCACGGCCGACAAGTACGAGGCGACGAGCTACACCTACGACGTCCTCGGCAAGCTCGCCTCGATGCGTGACGCCGCAGGCAACAGCTGGACCTACCGGTACGACCAGCGCGGCCGGCAGACCACGGTGGTGGACCCGGACAAGGGCACCACGGTGACCTCGTACAACACCGACTCCACGGTGGCCACCGTCACCGACGGGAACAACCGGACGCTGGCGTACACCTACGACGAGCTGGGCCGGAAGACCAGCGTGCGCTCCGGCACGGTGACCGGCGCCAAGCTGTCCGAGTGGGCCTACGACACCGCTCCCGGCGGCAAGGGCCTGCCCGCCTCCAGCACCCGCTGGGAGAACGGCAACGCCTACGTCTCCTCGGTCCAGGGCTACTCGGCCACCGGCAAGCCGACCGGCAGCAGCGTGACGCTGCCGGCCGCCGAGGGCGCGCTGGCCGGCACCTACGCCACCGGCTACACCTACTCCCCCGTCACCGACCTGGCCACCTCGACGAGTTACCCCGCCGGCGGCGGGCTGCCCGCCGAGACGGTGAACACCGCCTACACGCCGTTCGGCCTCACCTCCTCGGTGGACAACGGCGAGGTGGTCTACTCGCTGGGCAACTCGTACTCGCCGTTCGGCGAGACCCTGCAGACGGTGCTGGGCGACATCGGTGGCCGGACGGTGCAGACCTTCGGCTACGAGAACGCCACCCGCCGGCTGTCCACCGTGGTCAACGACCGCGAGTCGACCGGCCCGCAGACCCTGGACAGCAAGACCTACTCCTACGACCAGGCCGGCAGCATCACCCGCATCCGCAACGAGCGGGACGACAAGGTGGTGGTCGACACCCAGTGCTTCGCCTACGACTTCGCCCAGCGGATGTCCGAGGCCTGGACCGCGACCGACGACTGCGCCCAGAAGCCGAACGGCGCCACCCGGCCGAAGGTCGGCGGGGTGGACCCGTACTGGCACTCCTACACCTTCGACAGCGTGGGCAACCGTCTGACGGAGGTTCAGCACGACCCGGCCGGCACCGCCGGCAAGGACGTCACCCGGGCCTCCACCTACCCCGCGGCCGGCGGCGCCCGTCCGCACGCGCTCTCCTCGGTGACGGTGACCGGGCCCAGCCCGCGCACCGACTCCTTCGAGTACAACGCGGGCGGCAACACCACCCGCCGGGTCACCCCCACCGGTGACCAGGCGCTGGAGTGGGACGCCGAGGGCCACCTGGCCAAGTCCACCGTCGCGGGCAAGTCCACCACCTTCCTCTACGACGCGGACGGCAACCGCCTGCTGCGCCGCGACCCGGCGGCCACCACCGCCTACGTCGCGGGCGAGGAGCTGACCCTGACCAAGGCCACCGCCAAGGTCACCGGCACCCGCTACGTCGAGGCCGGCGCGGGCACCGTCGCCCGTACCTCCACCGGCGCGGTCAGCTACCTGCTGTCCGACCACCAGGGCACCGACCAGGAGTCGGTGGACGCCGGCTCGCTGGCCGTCACCCGCCGCAACAGCACGCCGTTCGGCGGCGCCCGCGGCGCCCAGCCGTCCGCCTGGCCGGGCCAGCAGGGCTTCGTCGGCGGCACCGTCGACCCGACCACGGGGCTGACCCACCTCGGGGCGCGCGAGTACGACGCGGCCAACGGGCGCTTCGTCTCGGTCGACCCGGTGGTCTCGCTCTTCGACCCGCAGCAGATCAACGCGTACGCCTACGCGAAGAACAGCCCCGTCACGGACTCCGACCCGGACGGCCGGTTCTCGCTCGGCAGCCTGTTCGCGAACATCTTCAAGGTGGTCGCCACGGTCATCGCGATCGTCCGGGTGATCGTCGCGGTGGTGCACATCGTCAACACCTTCTTCCACTTCAAGGGAGGCAGCGGCGGCACCGGAAAGGCCAAGCAGGCGAGCACCAGCAACAGCGGCAAGTCCACCACCACCTGCCACTACGCGATGGGGATGAACTACTGCACCTCCAGCGGTGGCGGCGGAGGCGGAGGCGGCAAGCCCGCGCCGCCGAGCATGAGCCAGTGCACCGGTTCGATGCCCTACGGCTGCCTCAACGGGAGCCTGCCGCCGCGCAACAACAAGGCGGTGGTCAAGGAACTGATGCTGATGCTCTGCGGCTGGGTGCCGATCCTCGGCGGCGGCTGCGACGCGTACGACCTCAAGCGCTCGGCCGACGAGGGCGACGCACCGGGCGTGGCGCTGGGCATCGCCGGCTTCCTGCCGCTGTTCGGCGACGTCGCCAAGTTCCCCAAGCAGCTCAAGCGCCTGGACGACGCCCTGGAGGCGGCGGAGAAGGCGGGCGACGCGGCGAAGTCCGCCAAGAAGCTCGCCCGCACCCTGGACGACCCGGAGTCGCTGCGCGGCGCCACCGCGTCCGAGGTGGAGAAGCTGCTGGAGGGCAAGCCCCGGCTGCCCGCGCCCTCGGCCACCGGCGGTGGCTTCGGGATCAACATCCCGGGTGGACGCGCCGTCTTCGAGGCCGGTGACAACAGCAAGAAGGCGGACGGGTCGTACACCATGAACGACATCACCCACCGCGGCCCGTACGTGAAGTTCCAGATCGGCAAGAACAAGCCGATCCGGATCCCGCTCGCGGGCAACCCGGCCCTGGAGGGCAAGTGACCGAGAGGAACAGCCGATGCGCGACCTGACCCGGGACGAGGAGTGCCTGCTCGTCAACGCCCGAGAGGGCACCGAGCTCTGGTCGGTGCTGGCCGACCGGGCGGAGACCGAGGAGGACGAGGAGCGCAACTCCTACATCCCGCTCTTCACCGCGCTGATCACGGACTGGACCCGTGAGGGCTACGTCCGGCTGCGGCGCGGCGGTGCCTGGCCGCACTGGCTGACGGACGGTCAGGACGTGCCGGTGGACGAGGTCCCCGCCGTGCTGGCCGACCCGGGCAGCTGGGAGTACGAGGAGGAGCCGGTCTCGGTGGTGGCGGTGGTCGTGGGCGACCGCTCCATCCAGGACCTCTTCTGACCTCCTGCCGCACGACCGGACGCCGGTGCCCGTTCCTCCTCCCGGAGGGCGGGCACCGGCGTCCGCCGTTTCAGCGGGTGGTCCGGACGGTGATGGCGGTGGTGACGGCCTCGGCGGTGGCGAGGGCCTCTTCGGGGGTGGCGCCGCTGGTCATCACCGAGCCGGCCCGGTCCCAGGAGCTGCGGAGCTGACGGACCGTCTGGCCGGGCTCCAGGTGGAGGGAGAGGGAGAGCACGCCGGGCAGGGCGCGGGCCTCGTCGAGGCCGGTGACGGAGACCACCTCGCCCGGTTCGGCCTGGACGAAGCGGACCGCCGCGCCGCCGGCCGCCCGCCGGGGCAGCGGGTCGGGGCGTCCGCCCTGCATGACGGTGTAGAACTCCTTGGCCAGGTTGATCCGGTACGCCTCCTCGATCAGCATCGGGATGCCGTCGCCGGGGAACCGGCCCGCGCACTCGACCAGGTACGGGACGCCCTCGCTGACGATCCACTCGCAGTGCACCATGCCGCTGCCGAAGCCGACGGCCCGCAGCACCCTCCCGGTCTCGGCGACCAGCAGCTCGCCCAGGGCGTCGGAGAGGCCCGCCGCGGGGACGGAGTGGCCGAGCTCGATCGGGCGGTCGCCGGGGTAGAGCAGCTTGCCGGTGACGTTGGAGAACAGCACCTCGCCCTCGCGGACCAGCAGTTCGACGCTGAACTCCTCGCCCCGGACGTACTGTTCGACCAGCATCCGCAGCTCGCGCTCGCGGTCGGGCACCAGGTAGCCCTCGTCCTGGGCCAGGCAGTCGGCCCAGACCGTCTCCAGTCCGTCCAGCGTGTGCAGGACCCGGGTGCCCACCGAGGCCTGGCGGTTGGCCGGTTTGACCACCACCGAGCCGGGGTGGGCGGCGGCGAACTCCCCCACCTCCTCGACCGAACCGACCTCCCGGGAGGCCGGGTTGGCGACCCCGGCGGCCCGGGTGACCTTGCGCAGCAGGGCCTTGTCCCGCATCACCTGGGCGGCGCCGGCCCCGGCGCCGGGCAGGCCGTAGCGCTCGGCCAGCCGGGCCGCGAACGGGGTCGCGTACTCCAGCAGCGGGGCGATCAGCGCCGGGTCCAGGTCGGGGTGGGTGTTGAAGAACTCATCCGCCGCGCCCGGCAGTTGGTACTCCCAGCCGATCAGCTCGCGGAGCATCACGGCCCCGTCCAGGGCGGACTTGAGGTCGCGGTTGCGGATCACGTCCGGTTCGTCGATGACGATCACCGAGCCGGGGGCGAACTCCTTCACCACCGGGAGGACGTTGACGTAGCCGACGATGATCCAGGGCTGCTGCGCGGTCATCGGGTTTCTCCTTCGGGAACGCGGAACTGCGGGAACGGGTCAGTGGCGGAGTTCGAGGGTGCAGCACTTGGCGCTGCCGCCGGCCTTCAACAGCTCGGTGAGGTCCACCCCGTGGGTGCGGAAGCCGCGCTCGCGCAGCTGGGCGGCCAGGCCGGTGGCGGCCTCGGGGAGGATCACGTTGAGGCCGTCGGAGACGGCGTTGAGGCCGAAGACCACCGCGTCGGCCTCGGTGGCGATCACCGCGTCCGGGAAGAGCGCGCGAAGCACGGCCCGGCTCTCCTGGCTGAACGCGGCCGGGTAGTACATCACTTCGTCCTGGTCGAGCACGGCCAGCGCCGTGTCCAGGTGGTAGAAGCGCGGGTCGACCAGCTGGAGGCCGACCACCGGGCGGCCGAACAGCTCCGCGGCCTCGGCCTGCGAGCGCGGGTCGGAGCGGAAGCCGTTGCCGGCCAGGATGGCGCGGCCGGTGGTGAGGTAGTCGCCCTCACCCTCGTTGTGGTGCTCGGCCTGGAGCACCTCGGCGAAGCCCTGGGAGCGGAACCACTCGACGTAGTGGGCGGATTCGCCGTCCCGCTCGGGGTGGCGGAAGCGGGCCACCAGCACCTTGTCGTCGACCACGGTGGCGCCGTTGGCGGCGAAGACCATGTCGGGCAGGGCCGGGTCGGGGTCGATGGTCTGCACGTGGTGGCCGAGCGCGACCAGCAGGTTGTGCAGCACCTCCCACTGGGTCACGGCCAGGGAGTTGGAGGTGGGCTTGGCCGGGTTCATCCAGGGGTTGATCGAGTAGGTGACGTCGAAGAAGTCCGGACGGCACATCAGGAAGTGGCGCAGTCTGGCCCGGCGCGGCGTCCGCGCGGCGGGGGCGGTGACGGCGGCGGTGACGGCCGGGACGACGGCGGGGGTGAGCAGCTCGGTCATGGCGGCGGGTCCTCTCAGGGGTGTGGGGGAAGGCGTGTTCAGCTGGTGATGCCGAGGCTGAGCGGGAACCCGGGCCGGCCGCCGAGGAGGTGGGCACCGGCGGACTGCAGGATCTTGTCCTGCGCCACCACGTGCTGGCACATCGTCATGGTGTCGCGCAGCCAACGGTCGAGCGGGTTGGGCCGGTAGACGGAGGCGGTCTGCATCAGGTCGTAGAGCCGCATCAGGATGGAGCGGGCGGTGCGGAAGGCGTGCAGCCGGGAGAGTGGCAGGGCGGCGCGCTCCTCGGGGGTGAGGTCGTCCAGGGTGCCGCCGGGGACGGAGAGCACCTCCCACTGGCGGCGCAGCGCGCCGTAGACGCCCTGGCGGGTGGCGTGGAAGTCGGCCTCGCACTCGGCGAGGGTGACCTGGGCCCGCCAGTTGTCGGCCCAACCGGCGCCGCCGGGGCCGGACTTGGCGGCCACCTGGGCGCGGACCCAGTCGAGGGCGGCGCGGGCGGTGCCGAGCGGGACACCGGGCATGTTGCGCATGTGCACCTCGGGCTGGGCCAGCGGGCCGGCGGCGCCCCGGACGGTGTCGAAGGTGAGGGTGCGGCCCTCGGGGACGAACACCTCCTTGATGGCGTAGTCGCAACTGCCGCTGCCCGCCAGGCCGGTGGTGTGCCAGGTGTCGATCACCTCGACCTGGGCGGCGGGCACCATCAGCAGGACGGAGTCCTGCGGGCCCTCGGCCGGGTACGGGGCGCCGTCCTCGAAGACGAAGGCGCCGGAGATCACCCAGTCCGCGTGGGTGATGCCGCTGCCGAACTGCCAGCGCCCGCTGAGGCGGTAGCCTCCCGGGACCCGCTCGGCCCGGCCGGTGGGGAAGAGCAGCCCGGCGGTGGTCATGTCGAGGCGGGGGAACATCTCCTTGGCCACCGGCTCGTCCAGGAAGGCCGCGTAGAGGCCGGAGTCCATGCCGATCATGGCGGCCCAGCCGGCCGAGGGATCGCCGTAGGCGAGGGCCTCGACCACCTCGGTCTGCTCGATCGAGCTGAGTTCGGGGCCGCCCCAGGAGCGGGCGAAGCCCATCCGGAAGGCGCCGGTGGCGCGGACCGCCTCGACCACCTCGGGCGGGAGGCGGCGGGCCCGCTCGATCTGCTCGCCGCGCTCGCGCAGCCAGGGGGCCAACTCCTGGGCCGCCGCCAGGATTTCGGCCGCGGTGTTGGGGACGGCGGCGGGGACCGGAGCGGGGCCGGCCGGGGCTGGGGTGGCCGGCCGGGCCACGGCAGCGGGGGCCGGGGCGGCGATGGGGGTGGGGTGGGGCATCTCAGGACTCCTTCGCGGCGGAGGGGGAGGCGGGCGGCAGCTGCCGGAAGCCGCCGTGCAGGAAGAGCAGGGGCGGGCGGTGGCCGCCACCGGCGGTGGCCACCACCTCGCCGATCACCATCGTGTGGTCGCCGATCTCGAAGCTGTCCCGCAGGACGCACTCCAGTCCGGCCATCGCGTCCAGCACCAGGGCACCGGTCTCGCTCCCCGGGCTGGCGGAGAGACGGGCCACCACCGCCTCCCGCTCGGTCCGGCCCCTGGCCAGGCTGCGGGCCAGCGGTTCGGCCTCGCCGTCGAGGATCGCCACCGCCCACTTCTTGGTCTGGAGCAGATCGCCGAGGAAGCGGGACTCGCGGTGCAGGGAGAGCGAGACCAGCGGCGGGTCGAGCGAGACCGAGGTCAGCGAGTTGAGCGTCACCGCGTCGTGGCGGCGGGTGCCGTCGCGGTCGGCGTAGGTGGTCGCGACGCAGACCCCGGTGGCGAAGTCACGCATCACGCCGCGCAGATCGGGTGCCATGGCGGGCGCTCCTCTGCTGGTCAGACTGCCTGGGGGTGGGCGAAGACCCGGTCCGGGTCGTAGCGGCGCTTGATCTCCTGGAGGCGGGTGAGGTTGGGGCCGTGGTAGGCGGCGAGGGCCTGATCCGGGGTCAGATCGGGGTCGGCGAAGTTGAGGTAGGAGGCGTCCCGGGCGTGCTCGCCCATCGCGGCGTGCAGGTCGGAGAGCCAGTCGAGGTTGGCCTGCCGGAGTTCGTCCGGGTCGTCGTCGCTCCAGGAGGTGTCCATGGAGACCAGGAAGAGCACGTCCCGGTGCGGGAAGGCGGTCTCGGTGACCGGCACCCGGTTGATCGCCCCGCCCCAGGTGAACAGGGCCACGCCGGCGCCGTCCGGGTTCCCGCTGCCGGGCCACTTCTGCAGTGCCGTCAGCACCGTGTCGACGGCGGCCGGGCCGATCGGTTCGGTCACCGTCCTGGTGCGGACCGCGAACGGGTCGCCGGAGGTCTCGTGGTGCAGGAAGTCCTTGGCCTCCCAGTAGCCCATGTCCTCCACCAGCACCCGCTCCGGCCGGGCGGCGGCCAGCACCGGTGCGAGCAGCTCGCGCAGCTCGCTCGCCGGGCCCAGGTGCTGGCCGATCACCGAGACCGAACCGCCGTCCGCCCCGGCCCGGTTGACCCCGATCCGGGCGGCGAACTCGTCCGGCGCGGCGGCCATGATCCGCTGCATCACCGTCAGCACCACGGGGGCGTCCGCCAACGGCCAGAGCAGCAGGCAGGTGGAGCTGGGCACGGTGGGGCGGGCCTGAAAGGTGAAGGAGGTGTTGACGCCGAAGGTGCCGCCGCCACCGCCCTTGCAGGCCCAGAACAGATCGGGGTGCTCGGTCTCGTTGCACCGCACCAAGGACCCGTCGGCCAGCACCAGTTCGGTCTCCACCAGGGAGTCGCAGGTGAGCCCGAAGGCCCGGGAGACGGCGGCCACGCCGCCGCCCAGGGTGAGGCCGCCGATGCCGACCTGGTCGGAGTTGCCGAGCGGTACCGCCAGGTCGTGGCGCTCCAGTTCGGCGTAGAGCGCACCGGAGCGCACTCCCCCGCCGACGGTGACCAGCTCCCGCTCCCGGTCCACCCGGATGGTGTCCAGCCCCTGGAGGTCGAGCACCAGACCGGTGGTGGTGCCCTGGCCTGAGTAGCCGTGGCCGCCGCCCCGGGCCACCAGCGGCAGCCCCTCGGCGCGGGCCCAGGCGATGCCGCGGGCCACGTCGGCGACGCTGCCGACCGAGAGCACCCCGGCCGGGACGACCCCGGCGTAGCGGCGGTTGAAGGCGGAGCTGCGCTCCTCGAAGCCCTCCTCCCCGGGCAGCCGGACCAGCCCGTCGACCTGGGCCCGCAGACCCTCCCAGTCAGCCACGTCCCTCACCGTCCCCCTCGGTCACTTCCGTCAGGAACGAGGTGCCGCTCTGCGCGTGCGGGCCGTAGCGCTCCCACTCCTCCCGGATGAGCAGGTCCCCTCCCGGGCCGGTGTAGGGGGTGTTGACGGTGCGTCCGGCGATCACCTCGCCGTCGTCCAGCACCATCGTGTAGGCCAGCTCCAGGACGCCGTCCGGCCCGCAGACCCCGGCCACGTTGCCCCGGCGGACCGGGCCGCCGGCGAAGTCGGCCCAGACCAGGTCGTCCTGCTGGTGGTAGCGGGCCACCACCCCGTCCGCGGACTCGAGCTTCCGGAACTGCCGCCCGTCGTAGTCGATCCTCATGCCTGTGCCTCCACCGCGTCGGTGTCCAGCAGCCCGGCCGGCATCTCCAGCACCGCGTCGATCCCCTTGCGGGCCAGCGGCTCGGCGTCCAGCTCCACCGCCGCCAGCGCGGCGTCCAGGCGCTCGTCGCACTCCTCGCGGCTCTCCGCCGTGCAGACCACGAAGGAGTGCCGGGCCAGGTACCCACCCGGCGGCAGCCGCAGCTCGGTGCCCGGCGAGACCATCGGCGCGGCCGCCTCGAGCCCGGGCAGTCCCTCGGGCACCCGCACCTCCCGCACCACGCAGTCCTCGCCCGGGTAGCCGAACCGGATGCCCGCCACGCCCCGGTGACGCGGGGTCAGGTCGGAGCGCAGCCCGAGGGCGGTCTCCACCAGCAGCTCGCCCGGGTCGATCCCGGTGGCCAGCCGGCCCAGGTAGGGGATCAGGTCCCCGCCGAGCCGGCCGTTGACCTCGATCACCACCGGGCCGTACGGGGTGAGCTTGAGCTCAGCGTGGGTCATGCCGTCCTCCACCCCCAGCACCTGGTGGGTCTTGGCCAGCACGTCCAGCAGTACCTGGTCCTGGAGCAGCGGGTCGTCCGCGTCCACCAGGTGGCCGAGCTCCTCGAAGTACGGGTGCAGCCCGGTCCGCTTGCGGGCCACGTGCACCGCGCGGTACTCGCCGCGCTGCACCACCCCGTCCACGCTGATCTCCGGCCCGCCGGCGTAGCCCTCGACCATCGCCCCGCCCCGGTACGGCTCGTCGCCGACCATCCCGGCGTTGGCGGCGACCAGGTACGCCTGGTCCAGCCGGCCCTCGTCCTCGGCCAGTACGACACCCATCGAGGCGCCGAGCGCGCGCGGCTTGACCACCACGGGGTAGCCGATGGCGGCCGCGGCCGCCCGGGCCGCCTCCGGGGTGTCCACCAACTCGAAGCCGGGCTGCGGGAGTCCGGCGGCGGTCAGCAGGGTGCGGGTGGTGTGCTTGTCCCGGCAGCCGACCACACCGGCCAGGCCGAGGCCGGGCAGGCCGAACTCGGCGGCCAGTTCGGCGGTGGGCATCACCAGCGGTTCGTCGTAGCAGACGATGCCCGCCACCGTCCGCCGTCCGGCGATCTCCCGCGCGGCGGCCTTGAGTTGCTCGTGGTCGAAGACGTTGACCACGGTGATCTCGTCGAAGTACGGGCTCTGCCAGGTCGGGCGCAGGTTGTTCACCAGCACCAGTTTCAGGCCGAGTTCGGCGGCCCGGCGGGCGGCGGACTCGATCAGGTACTCGCGGTAGTACCGCAGGCCGCTGCCGATCACCAGCAGCACGCGGTCCTGGTCACCGCTCATGGCTTCTCCTCTCCGTGCGACTGCGGGGAAGGGCTCTCAGGGTCAGGCAACTCCGGGTAGGGTCCGGGGTCCTCCAGCGCCGCCACGATCCGGTCGGCGACCAGCGGGGCGGTGCGGAAGCCGTCGCCGCCGCTGGCCGTCCTGGCCCAGGTGCCGGGGCCGATCCGGACCAGGTGGGCGGCGCCGGTGCCGGCGTCCACCAGGTAGTGGCAGCGCTTGACCGCCAGCACCTGGTAGCGGTCCGGGTCGGTGAGGATCGGCTCGGCCAACACCTGCTCGGCCCACCGGAGTTCCTCCTCCGGGGTGCCGTCGGTGGCCAGCTCGGCCTCCCGGCAGACGGCGGCCGAGCTGACCTTGAGCAGCGTCCCGTCACCGGGCGGCAGCAGCCAGGCCAGGCCCTCGCTGCCGATCCGGCCGACCCCCGGGGTCCGCTCCCAGGCCGCCGTCAGCTCCTCGGGCGGCTTGAGGTAGACCAGGGTCTGACGGTGCAGCAGCATCGGCAGGTCCACCAGGTCCTTGGACCACGGGCCGGTGGCGATCAGGGTCAGGTCACCGGTCAGGGTGCGGGCGTCGGGCAGGTGCACCTCGCCGGTCTCCGGGTCGACGGCCTTGACCTCCTGCCAGGGAAGCAGGGTGACACCCGGGCGGGCGGCCAGCCAGCGGACCACCGCCTGGAGCGCGTGGTCGGCCAGCAGCACCCCGCCGTGGTGCTCCCGCACGCCCACCGTCCCCTCGGGGAAGCGGACGTGCGGCAGCAGCGCGGGCTCCACCAGGCTGACCGGCAGTCCGGCCTCGGCCGCCACCGCCGCCACCCGCTCGGCCTCCCCGGCCGGCCAGGCCGTCACCATGCCCACCCGGCGGTAGAACCGGGTGCCGAGCATCGCCTCCAGCGCCAGCCAGCGCCGGTGGGCGACGGCCGTGCGCCGGGAGGCGGCCGGGTCGGCCGGGTCCAGCGCGCGGACGGCCCGGTGCTGGTCGAAGGAGGTGGAGCCGGGGTTGGGGATGGCGCCCCGGTCCAGCACGGTGACCTGATGGCCGGCCAGCGCGCAGCGCACGGCCGTGAGCAGGCCGGTCACCCCCGCGCCGACCACCAGCACCCGGCGCCTCTCGGCGGCCACCTCAGTCCCCTCCGTCCGGGTCCGGCGTCCCGACGGGGATGAGCGGCAGCGGACGCACCGTCAGCTCGGTGGTGGTGTCCGGGCCGCCCACGGCCAGGGTGTCCAGCGCCCCGGACTCCACCGCCCAGGCCGCCAGGTCCACCAGGATCGGCGCGGCGCAGCGCAGCACCGTGCGCAGCTGGTGGGCGAAGGCGCCCGCCTGCCGCTCCGTCACCTCCCAGCGGTCCAGCCGTCCGAGCTGCTCGGCCAGCGTGGCGGCCGCCCGTTCGAGGCTGAAACCGGCCGGTCCGTAGGCGGCGGCGAACCGGGCGGTGATCCGGTCGGCGGCGGCCCGGGAGGCGGCCGGGACCGGCAGGGTACGCCCGGCGAACCCGGCGTCCTTCCCGGCGATCCGGTTCCACGGCGCGACCAGCCGGGCACCGGTGACGGCGGCCAGCTGCTCCCAGCCGAAGTTGGTGCGCTGGTACTCGGGGCTGGTGGCGGCCAGGTGGTAGCGGGCCACGTCCCGGGGGAGCCGGTCGGCCAGCTCCTGCCCCCAGACCAGGTGGCCCCGGCTGGTGGAGAACTTCTGGTGGTCCAGCTCGTAGAACTCGTTGGTGACGAACCGCGTGGGCAGCGCGTACCGGCCGTCCAGTGCCATCAGCATGGCCACGCCCGCGACGGCGAACGGGAAGGTGTTGTCGAAGCCGAGGAAGTAGACCACCTCCGTCCGGGCCTCCGGCCACCACAACTGGTCGTCGGCCTGCAGCACTTCGCCGCGCCGCTCGGCGCCGAGCGCGGTGGTGTACATCGACCAGGCCATGGTCTCCGCGTTGGGGTTGATCACCTGCCCGGGCACCTCGGGGAACGGGGCGGGGATGCCCCAGGCACCGGGGTAGGTGACCGGGAAGTCCGGCAGCGGGGCGGCCAGCATCTCCCGGAGGGCCTGCACCATGTGCGGGCGCAGTGCGGCGCCGGTGCTCTCGAAGTACTCCCGCAGCCGCTCGCGGTACCGCTCCAACGGCAGTACCAGCACCGGGAGTTCGCGCAGCTCCAGGGCCTCGTCCGGGTCCTCGGTGGAGCGCGGGTCGATCAGGTCGCCGGCCGCCAGCGGGTGGCCGCAGCTCTCGCAGAGCCCGGCGCAGCCCTCGGTGAGGCAGACCGGGCAGCCGCCCCGGACGAAGCCGTCCACCAGGTACTCGCCGGTGCTCGGCCGGTAGGGGAAGCGCACCGGCTTCAACTCCAGCTTCCCGGCGGCGTGCAGGCGGCCGTGGAAGTCCAGCACCAGCTTGGTGAAGCGCTCCTCGTCCCGGCTGAAGCCGTCCACCGCGATGCCGAGCGCGGCCAGGGTGGACTCGATCCGGGCGGTGGAGTCGGCCACCAGGTGCTCGGGCGCGGTGCCGAGGCGGCGGGCGGTGGTGACCACGAAGGTGGAGGTGTCCTGGGCGCCGGTGCCGAGCACGGCCTCGCGTCCGGTGGCCCGCTGGTGGCGGGTGAAGACGTCGGCGGCCAGGAAGGGGCCGGCCAGGTGGCCGAGGTGGAGGTCGCCGTTGGCGGTCGGCGCGGGTGAGACCACCGCGATCAGGCCGGCGGTCACGGCGCCGCCTCCGCCCCGAGGTGGCGGGCCAGGAAGTCGGCCGCCATCGGCGCGTCCCACCAGATGCCGTAGTACTCGAAGTCCGCCGCCGAGCGGTTGACCACCTGGTGGGTGGAGCCCGGCGGCAGGTGGACGATGTCGCCCTGCTTGAACTCGCGCTCGGCGCCGTCCACCACCAGGGCGGCGTCACCGCTGAGCGCGATGAAGATCTCGTACTCGTGGTGGCTGTGCGGATCGGACTCGCCGCCCGCCCGCACCACGCACCAGGCGCCCTCGAAGGGGGAGTTGAGCGGGGCCCAGGGCTTGAGCCGCTCCCCCTCGATGCCGTAGGCCGGGGTCAGGTTGGCCCGGTCGAGTCTGCGGATCTCCATCAGTGGGTGCCTCCGATCGTGGCGGCGACGCTGCGGCGGTCGAGCAGGTCGGTGGTGATCTCGTGGGAGCGCTGGGCGAGCACGCTGAGCAGCGAGTCGGAGATCCCGTGGGTGGCCTCGTTGAAGCCCTGGAGGTAGAGGCCCGCGCGTCCGGCGCCGCCGCCGAGCTCGACCCGGTAGCGGCGGTTCACCTCGACCTCCTCGATGCCGAGCCGTCCGGCCAGCTGACGGACCATCGCGGGCATCCGCTGGTCGTAGCCGGTGCCGAGCAGCACCAGGTCGCAGCGGAGCGGTTCGACCTTGCCGGTGCGGCGGTCGCGCAGCTCCAGCACCACCTCGCCGTCCTCCTCGCGGGCGGCCACCACCTCGGTCATCGGGCGGACGGCCGAGCGCGGGGTGCCGTCCAGCTTCTGGCGGTAGAGCATCGCGTAGGTGTCGTCGAGGAAGGGCGCGGCCAGGCCCGCGTAGTTGGTGAGCCGCAGTTCGTCCAGGATCTGGCCCCGGGCCTCCGGGGCGGTCTCGTGGAACTCGTCGACGAAGGACGGGAAGAAGAGCTCGTTGACGAACTTGCTGGTCTGGTAGTTCATCAGGCCGATGGAGCGGTGGACCAGGGTCGGAGTGGACAGCGGCAGGTCGTCGTGGACCGCGACGAACATCTCGGCGGCGCTCTGCGCGGCGCCTATCACCACCACCCGGGCCGGCCGGTCCACCGGGTGGCGGGCTATCCGGGTGGCGTACTGGGAACTGTGGATCACCCGGTCGGCCGGGAGAGCGGCGAAGACCTCGGGCACGTGGGCGTCGCGGCCGGTGCCGACCACCAGATCGCGGGCGTCCACGGTGTCACCGTCGGCGAGGGTGACCCGCCAGCCGGCCACCGTGCCGTCGTCGGCGAACTGCGGCGCCACCGAGGTCGCCGCGGCGTTGTGCCGCAGCCGGACATGGTCCAGCGAGTCCGCCACCCACTGGAGGTAGTCGGAGAGTTCGCGCCGGTAGGGGTTGAAGGTGCCGAGGTTGACGAACTCGTCCAGCCGGCCCTGCTGGTGGAGGAAGCTCAGGAAGGAGAAGCGGCTCTGCGGGTTGCGGAGGGTGACCAGGTCCTTGAGGAAGGAGACCTGGCTGCGGGCGAACGGCAGCAGCAGGTTGCGCTGCCACTTCACGTCCGGGTACTGCTCCAGGATCAGGGTGCCGGCGGCCAGCCCGGCCGAGCCGGACTCCTCGATCGCCACGGCCAGCGCAAGGTTGGAGGGCCCGGCACCGATCGCCAGCACCTCGACCTCGTGGTTGGTCATGCTCTGTCACCACCTCACTGCTCGTCCCACCGCCCGTGGGGGTGCGGTCGGGGGTGAACCGCCGTTCCGGTGTCGGGGCGGTTCGTTGGGACGAGTGAAGCGAGGGCCGGAATTGGTCGGCAGCCTTGTCCTGGAGTGCCGATCAACCTTTTCGCGCACCGGAGTTGATCGGCCTGCGGCGCTAGTGCCGTGTCCGGCAAGGTTTGCCCCGTCGCGTCGTTCGGTGCGTGCTATCGGCGTGCCGGGCGAAGGCCCGTCGTAGCGGAGCTACCCGGGC